>PLCG01000110.1 GCA_003135575.1 Nitrososphaerota archaeon | reverse complement strand
CTTCCTGCTCATGGCGGCGCCGAGGCTGGCCTATGGCGCTCAAGCCCAGCAATCTACGAATGGGAGCGCCCAGTCCTTGATCGCCGGAGGGCCACCAATCTTCATGCCACAGAACCCTTGTCCCCAGTCTGTCGCTGGCATCAACGGCTCGGGGACAGGGTGTGCCCAGGTGGGTCAGGCTGCGTATGTGGTCGGCAACCTCACCAGGCACGGCGGACCTGTGATGCACTCGGTCACGAACTACGCCATCTTCTGGCGGCCCGCCGCGTATCACTTTGACACTCCCGCGTTGGACAGGCAGTATCCCAACGCCAGCGACATGAGCTACGAGTCGCTGATAGGGCAGTACTTCCGCGACCTCTCGAACACCGCCTACTATTCCATACTCCAGCAATACACGGACTCCACCGGCGCACCCGGGACCACGACCAGTTTCGGGGGCTCCTGGGTGGACACGTCGCAATATCCAAACTCCGAAGGGTCGCGTGCCAACCCGCTCCAAGACTCCGACATAGAGGCGGAGGTCTCCAAGGCGATGAGCGCGAACGGCTGGTCAGCGGCCAACGGGAACAACATCTTCTTCGTCTTCACGGGGGACAACGTCTACGGCTGCGCGGGAAGCAGCTGCTCATATAACGCCTACTGCGCATACCATTCTGCGTTCCAAGCTTCGAACGGCCAAGTGGTCGTATACGCCGACATCCCGGATCCGGGCAGCTCGAGCGTCGGGTCCTGCCTGGCGACGGCGGCGAGCGGCTTTGCCGCCCCGAACAGCGGCGCCTTCGCGGACTCCGCGGTCAACCTTGCGGCGCACGAGGGGTTCGAGTCCGTCACCGACCCCATCCTGAACGGCTGGTATTACCAAGACTCGGACCACGAGATAGGGGACGAGTGCGCCTGGAGGTTCGGCTCCGTATCCAGCGACGGCAGCAACATCGCGCTCAACGGCCACGGCTACCTCGTCCAGGAGATGTGGAGCAACACCGCCGGCGGGTGCTTCATCCCCCCGACGGTCCCCACGCTTTCCGTGGTCGCGAGCTACCAGGTCCAGGGAGGGCCTGCCCTCGGCCCTCCCATCTTCACTTACTTCTCCGGCGGAGTGCTCCAGAAGACCGTCCTCTCGACGACCCCCCAGACGCTGAGCGTAGACTTGGGGACCGCCTGGTCGGTCACAGGGACGCTCGCGGGCTCGACACAGACCGAGAGGTGGCAGACAGGCCAGCTCACCAGCGGCATCTTGAGGTTCAGCGGGACTTTCACGTTCACCTATTATCACCAATATCTCATCGACTTTGGATTCGGCGTGGTCGGGGGAGGGAGCGGCTACTCGCCGCCTTCGATTACGCTGACGCAGTTTGGCTACCAAGCGTCGGCGACTGCATCGACCGGAGGATTGGGCGTCTGGGTCGACGCCCAGTCGAGATACAACTACACAGCTGTGCTTCCTGCTTCTGGCCCCAACGAAAGGTGGATGGCCCAGACGGGTAGCGGGACGGTCGCCTCTTCCAGCTCCGTGACCCTGCAATACTACCACCAGTACCTCGTACCCTTCTCTTATGTGGGCGGAGGAGACACCTCGTCTCGCCCAGTCCTCTCATATTCTTCTCTCGGTGGTACCCTCGGCGCCCCGTTGGGCCTGCAGCCCCAGAGCTTCTGGCTCGACGCTGGCGCGGTATATTCGGCTACGAACCCGNNGTGGTACGCGACTCGTGGGAGCGGGACCGTCTCCTCCGCCGGAGCGATACAGTTGGCCTACTATCACCAGTACCTGGTCTCGGTGCAAGGGGGAGCTGCGGCTTCAGGCTGGTTCAACAGCAGCTCGCAGGCAACGATAACGACGCCCGTGGCCTTCGCGAGGAACTCGGGTGTGGGCTCCAGGGTGACGGGATACCAGGTCGACGGCGGTCCCCTCCAACCGGTGGCCCTCACCACCGACAAGGTGAGCGTCGTCCTGCAGATGAGCGGGCCCCACATCGTCGACTTCGCGAGCATCGCTCAGTATCAGGTCAGCCTCGACTCTGGCGCGTCGGTCTCTTTGCTGTCGATCACGCCACCGACGGTGCCCGGCGACTCCTACTGGTACGACTCGGGCTCTACCGTAACCTTGATGCTCAACAGCGTCTGGGGGCGTGACTCCTCGTCTGGGAGCAGGCTAGCCTCCTATTCGACGGACGGGGGTGCTCCGGCGGCCCTCACAACGACCGGTCCAGTGAGCGTCTTGCAATCCGTCCAAGTCTCTTCTCCCCACACAATCACCACGGTTGTCGTCACGCAATATCATCTCTCAACGGCCGGGGGCTCGGTCCAGTCGCTGACCAACCCGAGCATTCCAAGCGACATAGGTTGGTACGACGGTGGAACCAAGGTCGTGGCATCCTACAACAATGCCTGGAACGAGACACAGGGTTCGAGGATGAGCGCCCTGGGAATCAACCTCGACGGGGTCGGCTCGCAGCTATCAAGGTCGGGGACCGGGACGTTCCAGACGTCGATTGTGATGGACAAGGCTCATATGCTCGAGGTGGTCGCCGTGATGCAGTACCGGCTCACAGTCACCGGAGGTTCCGCGGTGTCAGTGGCGCCCCAGTCTCCCACAGGCGATGCGTTCTATGATGTGGCATCCACGGTCTCGGTCTCCTCGGCGCGCATCTGGGACGCGGCAGCCCTCACCCGCGAAGCCCTGGTCTCCTACAGCCTCGACGGAGGGAGCAACCAGAGGCTGGTCGTCCCGTTCAGCGACACGGGAAGCTTCTCAACGCCAACCATCACCTTCGACCGGCCTCTTCAGGTGGCGTTTGGCTCGGCCGCCCAATACCTGGTCGCATTGCGCTTCACAGACGCCACGGGCTCGAAGGTAATCGTCCCGACAGCGCTGGAGATTGGGGCTTCGCAGTCCAACGCGACCGTGCCCATTCAGGGGTCCAAGGCCTGGCTTGACTCGGGTTCAAGCTTCGTGGTCAAGCAACTGCTTTGGGAGAACGTGGATGTCAAGCCCCTGAACCAGGTTGTGAGCGTCACCGCCCCGCAGAACGTCACAATCGCAGCGAGGGTGTACGACGCGACGCTAAGGGTCTCAGACTATCTGCAGGTCCCTATATCTGGCGCGTCGGCGTTCATCCAGCTGGCGAACGGCTCGTCGCTGAGTAAGACCACGGCGAGCGATGGGACGGTATCCCTGGCCTCGATCCCGTTGGGACGCTTCAACGCCACAGTGACGTACCTCGGAGTCTCGCAAGGGGTCAACGCGGATGTGGCCTCGCAGAAGACTGTCGACATGAGGTTGCCGCTCAGCTTACCTGACCTCGGGGCCGTTGCAGGGATCATAGTGGTAGCCTTGGCTTCATATGTGGTCTTGAGACGGCGCCGCAACAAATAGGGAGCCGTTCCGCCTATTCGCGCGCCCACTCATCCAGCCGTGCAATGGCCTCGGCCTCGCGCTTGAGCTGAGAGACGCGGACGGCGACGAGCCTCACCGGCCTCTTCTTGTGCTCGAACTCCTTCAGGAGGCTACGGGCCTCGCGCCTTAGGGCCTCTTCGCTATCGGTGAAGCCGGTGAGGGTCCTCTCTCGGGTGAAAGTCTGGAAACCCTTGAAACGGATCTTGACCCCTGCCACTTTGAACTTGACGTTGGCATCCCTCACTCTTCCGGCGAGTTCGCGAGCCTCGATGTCGACTTGGGCGTAGACGTGCTCGAAATCTTCGCGGTCCTCGTTGAAGGTCCTTTCCACGCTCATCGACTTTAGCGTGTCCCTCTCGAAGACCTGGAGCCTTTCCTCGGCTTGGATGACCCCCCAGAGCCACACCCCAGTCTTTCCAAACCACTTCATGAGTTGCTGGCCAGACACCTTCTGAAGTTCGCCGATGGTCACAATCCCCTTCTCCGTCAAAAATGCCTGCGTTTTGCTCCCCACTCCGGGGATGACTGCGACGGGGAGCGGCGCGAGGAAGCCCTTCGGGTTATCGAATGGGACGACGGTCAGCCCGTCTGGTTTTTGCCTGTCGGAGGCAATCTTCGCGAGAGACTTGTTCGGTGCAATTCCGATAGAGCAGGTAATCCCTAGCGAGTCTCGTATCTCTCTCTTGATAGTCATCGCGAGGTCCTTCGCCTCCTCGAGATTCTTGGTCCGGTCTGAGACGTCTAGGAACCCCTCGTCGATCCCGGTTTGTTCGAACTTGTCGGCGCGCCCCCTGAGCAAGTCCATCACCTTCGCCGAAACCTCACCGTAGAGGTCCCACCTTGGCGGGAGGTAGACCGCGTTTGGAGCGAGTCTGTACGCGGTCGAGATTGGCATCCCCGACTTCAGACCGAGCTTCCTCGCCTCGTACGAGCAGGTCATCACGACGCCCCGTGCCTTGCCCCCTTCTGGATCCGCCCCCACTACGACGGGGAGCCCTTTGAGCGATGGGTTGTCCCTGACCTCCACTGAGACGTAGAACGCGTTGAGGTCCACGTGGAATATCGCCCTCCATTCACTTTGCGGCATCTGGGAACACTACAGCGTTGCTTGCATCGAGCCCTGGCCCTTGCTCCAATCGAGTTCGATCATGCCAAGGAGCCTCCTGAACTCGTTCACTGACTCTGGCCCGAACCCAGCGAAGTGGTTGTTGAAGAAGACAAGACTCTCTTGGACGGAGGCCCTCTTCTCCTTCAGGGCAGTAGCCCAGCGCTCCATCTCGTCCCTCATCTCCTTCTGGATTCCCGTGAACTCTGTGATTTCGCGCGTGCCTACCATCCTGAGGTAGACGAAGTCCGCCGTCACCTCAGGAGGCGTCTCGAGATATTGGTTGATGGACCACGCCATAGCGATGTTGTTCTTCTCGAGGAGCTTGTATGTCTCGGGCGTGAACCAGGACTTGTGCCTGAACTCGATTACGTGCTTGAACTTCGGCTCCAAGGAGGAGACGAACTTCTCCATCACGGCCTTGTGCTTCTCCACCTTGATCGACGGCGGCAGCTGGACGACGATAGGCCCCAACTTGTCCCCCAACTTGCTGAGGACGCTGTAGAAGTACAAAAGCGTCGACTCGTAGTTCACGAGCTTGTTCTCGTGGGTGATCTTCTTCGAGAGCTTCGGCGAGAAGGTGAAGCCCTCGGGAGTCACGCTCTTCCAGTGGCTGACCATCGCCGGCGATGGGATTCTGTAGAAGCTCGAGTCGATCTCGACGCAGTCGAAGGTCTTGGAGTAGAGCTTGAGGAAGTCCTTGGCATCAGAGCCGGGCGGGTAGAAGGGTCCGACCCAGTCCTTGTACGACCATCCGCTGCATCCTATCCTCACCTTCTCAATCTCCGGCAAGGTGGCCGGACTTTCCTCCGTCCTCTAATAAGGGTGGGGCCCTTCTTTTCTCAGAGCGCGCCGCTACGAAAGCCAGATATGGGCTGACCGCCTGCACCTCTCGTTCCAAATGAAGTCTAGCAAGTCAGCAGGAGTGACGATGGTCATCCCCGTCGATATCTGGCAGCCCCTCGCCGAGATCCGGTCGCAGCTCGACGCACTATGCCCGGGCGCGCCCACCCCAGTGGAGGAAGCCCTCCGAGAGATAATCACACACTACTCCCACTGCCCACGCGCGCAGGACGAGGCAGACGCCTTCTGTGAGAAGGCGAAGGCGTGGAAGCAGAAGAGCTAGCTGAGCTTCACCAGCTGCTGGTCGCCCGACACCGGAGAGACAACGACCGCCGTGCCGAACGCGATGATCTCCTCCATGCTAGTTGCCATCTCGGTCGAGTCGAACATCACGCTCAAGACCGCGTTCGCGCCAAGGCTCTTCGCATGTGCGGAAAGCCTGTCGAGCGCTTCTTGTCTTGCCTGGTGAGCGAGCTCGGTGTATTCCCTGACCTCCCCGCCAGCGATGGTCCGCAGGCCCGCGACGATGTTGCCCCCGAGACCTCGCGAGCGCACCGTTATCCCGTACGCCATTCCGATCACCTTGTCCACCTTGTACCCGGCCACATAGTTCGAAGTAAGTAGAATAATCGACTGACTTGAAACGGAACCCCTGCTCGTGGTCGTCTGCTGCTTCAGGTTGTTCCCACAGAAAGGACAGAAAGTTGAGCTATCGTCCGCGGATCTCCCGCATTTCTGGCAGATCATCGAAGGCCTCCATCCTGTCTCGCCTATACGCTTTTGCCGCCTCCTCCGAGACCCCTGGTGTCACACGAAGGTCGCGAGCACGAGGACGACTCCTATGCCCGCGAACGCCGCGTTGAGGACCCCGTTGTTGTTTCGAACGTGGGCCAGTGCAATCCTTCGTCTTGCGAAGAAAACACCGCCCTCGGTCAGCGCGTCGAGCAGCAAGTGGGAGTATGCCAGGACGGCGCCCAGTCCCGCTGCGAAGACCGCTTGAAGCGTCGTCATCTCCAGGCCGGTGACAGCGTCCAGCACGTACAGGGAGGCGACTGAGACTGCGATCCCCCAAAACGGCGCGATGAAGATGGAATGCGTCCAGAACGTCCTCACCGACATGCCTCCTCTGTTGACGTGGCCCAGCACGTCTATGAGCCAGTTGGTGGCGAAGGCGGACCAAACGACGAGGAGGAGGTAGAACGGACTAGGGGCCGGCATGACGCGAAACAGCAAGTAGAGGCCTACCCCTATTGAGAACAGGTTGTGCGTTACGGCCTTCATCTGAGGACTAGTTGGAATTTCTAGCTATAAGGTCCCACGCGCTCTGTGGCGATGCCGGCTGGCTTGTTGTGCTGAAATGGTGAGGGGCCGCGGGGGGGATTCGAACCCCCGATCTAGAGGTTTCTGCTTCATTTGGCTATCCACAGCCTCCCATGTTAACCAAGATGCGCCACTCTTTTTGGGAGTGCCTACACCACCGCGGCCAAACATTTCGGGCGAACCTCCTACGGAATATAAAGAGTGACCCGTCGGCGTCCTACTCGTTGGTGTAGCAGAAGTAGGGATAGCCGCCGTTGACCTTCTCGACCGCCCACTCGACTATCTTGTCCGAGATCTCCCTCCACTTCCTATCCCAGTCGATGTCCGCGACGACCAGCTCCTTCTCGTCCCTCCCCTTCACTTCCATTTTCTCCCAGATTGGCCTGCCGTAGAACGGCTTCACGATTCTCGCGTTCCACTTGTTGCACATAGACTTGGACCCATGGTCGTTGTGGAACTTGCAGGAGAGGCACCACTTTGAGAGCCAGATTATGTCCTTGGCGTGCTTCACCGACTTGCCAATCTCTTCGAGGAGCCTCTCGGACTCCTTGCGGATCATCTGGGCGAGCTCCTCTTGCCCCTTCTTCGTGTTCATGTAGTACTCGGGGTCGCTGGCAAGGGCCTGCTGCCAGCTGAGCGGTTGCTCCTGTTGCTGTTGCGCCTGTTGCTCCTCCGGGTCGTCTTCCAGCAAGTTAGTCCCAAGAAAACTGACAGGAGAGCTAATTAACGATTTTCAGGACGCCAGTCAGTTGCTCGGGAGGAGCGGATGATATATACGAAGCCCGGGTGCGTCGGAGGCAGACGCGTGGCGTGCTTCGACGGGCAACCTCGACTGACGCAAGTCAGGATGAAGACGAAACTGCCACGCGTCGAATAATTCTCCCAGCAACCTTTCGCGGGTTAGCCCCAGGCCAGGGCCGGTTCCGCTTTTGACACTTCGCCCAGTTCCCTGATCACCCGCTCGCGTATCGAGGCAACCGCCTGGAAGTCGCCCACGAGCTTCCCCTTTTTGATTATCTGCTTGAGCATCGGCTTCGAATCCTTTGGAGGAGCCGAACCGTGGAGGACTACCGTGTCCCTGAACCCCTTCGACCTGTAGACGTCCTTCCTTCCGCCGAGGCCTCCCCTCTTAGCCCTAAGGTAGGTCTTCCCCTTCTCGCGCACCTCCACAATCTTCGCGCTGAAATCGATCGTTGGGGGATAGGCGACCGCCGTCCCGACCCCGAACCCGTCTACTAGGTCCTTGAGCTGGACGATATCCTCTTCGCTGAGCCTTCCCGAGACGAATATCTTGACCGCGCCGCCGCCCCTAATCTTGAGCTCCCACTTTACCTCCTCGATTATCTGGCGGAAGCTCCCCCTCCTCGAGGCGGGCGTGTCCAGCCTCACTCCCCACAGCTTCTTCCCGAGCGTTTCAAACGCCTTTATCGCCTCCGTCTTCTCGTCCCAGAACGTGTCCACCAAGGCAGTACGCTTGACGCCCTTGGGCATTGTCTTGTCGAATAGTCTCCATGCCTTCTCCTGGTCTCCTATCACCTGAACCAGGGCATGGGGCATCGTCCCTGAGGGCTCTACTCCCAGTAGCTTCCCGCCCAACACATTGGAGACGCCGTCGAAGCCTGCCAAATAGCAGCTCCTCTCGACGAGAGGGGCCATGGCGGGATGCACCCTTCTGGTCCCGAAACTCACGAGCTGCCTGTCGCCGGCGGCGACCCTGAATCTCGCGGCCTTGGTCGAGATGCCCGTCGAGGACGAGAGAAGGCCCAAGATTGGGTTCTCGTACTCCACGAAGTCCCTGAACCTCCCCGAAATCGTCATCACTGGCTCGTACATCGCTCCACGGCCGTCGGCAAGGAAGATTGACCCCTCGTCGAAGGCCCAGACGTCGACCGGCAGCCCCTCCAGAAGCTTCGCGACTTCGTAGACCCCGCTGAGGACTCCCCACATGGCGCTCTCTGGCAGGTCGCGCGCGAAGACCTCCATCACAACCTCCGAGTCGATGTGGTTCTTCGTCAGGACCTCCTTCGTGTTTAGGAAGTAGATGTCGGTGGTCTTGGCGCCCTTTATCTCCGCCTCGTTCGCCAGCCAGAACAGCCGGTCACTGAGGTCCCGCTTCGCCATGTCTTCCGCTCTGCCTCCCTGTAGAAAAACTATTTCTGTGTTGAAAATACCGATAGATTGCGCCTGAATTGGGCGCCTATCATGACCCGGTCTTGTTCATTTTATCCAGACGGGAATGCTCATGGGTTGATAGTGAAGGTCTGCGTCTGGTTGCCGATTGCGAAGATCAAAGGGAGACCCGCAAAGTGGGATTGAAATGGTTGAAGGGTCACGCTGACGAGGGAGCATTGGTTCGGATAGACTATCGCAGGATAACCCAGAGTTCCGTTTGGTGAGTAGTACTGCCATCTCCCTTCTTGAGTACTGTTTGGAGAGAACAGGAACGGCCCAAAGCCGAACTGGATGCTCTGAGTGTAGGGATCGCCTACCGAGAGCGTCGAGTTTCCGGTAGTTGAGAACTCGAGCACCAACGTGTTGTTGGCCCGCAGATTTTCAAAAAAGCCTCCGAGTTCGAGAGGACCCGAGCTAGCGGAAAAGTTCACGCTCTTCGCGAAGGATGAATTCGAGCCGATTGTGACGCAGTCCAGCGGATTCTCGTTGACGACAACTTGGAAATGAAGAAGCGTGACCTGTCCCCACAAATCTTGGCCCTCAATCGTGTATATTCCCGTAGAGAAGGGTCGGAAGACTTCTCCCCCGTTGTTGGTCCAGTAACCCCAATATGTCATGTTCATCGCCGCTGGAGCGGCGGGACCAGTGGGATATGTGAGGTCGTTGCTCATTGGCGCCAAGGACCAGGAGTTGGGGAATCCCGCACACCCATTGACGACTTCTTCGTTAGGACTGATGAGGTCAAGAGGTGCGCCTTGGGACGCATTGTCAACATCATAGTTACCTCGGAATATTGCGCCTCCAACGGGGAGCTGACTGCAGGTTTCGTAGGAAGATGAAGGTAAATTTTTGCCGGCAGGGCGGGTGAGGTTATTTTGGATAGCCAGTGTGTTGTCCAGCGAGAGGTACATGGAGACGCCTTCGTTTTCGGAGATAGTGCTCCGCGCGATGCTCGTGGTCAACTCAATCCCCAGCGACGAGTTGTAGTCGCTCGTCGTGAGCTGTAAGGGACTTGTTCGAAGGCCAGTGCTAGAGGTAGTAGGCACTCCAGTTGTCGTTGTGGTCTTCTCGGGATGAGGCAAGATCACGATTGCAGCTATGAGGAGCACCGCCGCCAAGGCTATGGTGGCGGTCACAGGAATCCAGCGACGGGACGGTTGGGTGGTCACATCGGACCGAGCTTTTGAACGGGACAGTTTCGCTAAATACCTTACCCACGACGTTCTGGAGAGTTGTCGTTTGGTACTCAATGCATCTCGCGCTAGACCAAATGAAGATTGGACAGGATTGCAGGAAGAAGAAAAACTATTTCAGTGTTGAATATGACGATAGATTGCATCTGAATTCGAGAGAGTTCAGGTTGACCTCGTTTCGTTCATCAGGCATGCATCTTAGGGCGTCAAATCGCTCGGGGTCAATCGACGCCGTCGTCGTCACTGTGGTACCGCGGTCGTGGTCACTGTGGTGACGGTGCTGTTTCCTGTCGTCGAGGTGACTAACTGCGCCTCCCTAGAGGGGACCGAGACGGTGACGTAGATGGACGTGTTGGGCTCGACAGAGAAGAGATAGACGGAAGCCCAAGTCCCCGGTCCCTGGTCGTATCCCGCCGCAAAAGTCAGATTGTAAATGCCAGCCTGAGGGAGACCGTCGTTCGCAAGCTCGACGAACCCGTTGGCGTTGGTTTCTAGGCGAAGACAATAGGTCGTCCTGTTCGCCGGAGTCTGAGGGCCATTCGATACCGAATGGGTGACAAGGACTGAGCCGTTTGTGACGACTGAGCCCTGGTCGGTCAGAATCTTGAGGAAAATCGACCCGTTCTCTTGCTGTCTGAGCACCGGGAAGATAGCGTTCCCGCAATAGTCGGGTATGTGGTTGTTGTTGAAGTTATTGGCGATTGAAGATGAAGTAGCTGTCGTGTTTTGGGCCGATGGTGACGGCCCCGCAGTAGTGCTGGGTGCGCTTTTTGTGGCCGACGTGCTGGGCGAAGAGGTCGGAGCAATGGCCAGCACCCCAATCACGGCCACGGCCGCGACCACCACGACCAAGGCCATCGCGAGATAGCTGGTCGCGCCCGCCAAAGCATGGCTGCGAGGGTTCATGGGGCACTTGGTGAAGAGAGGCCGGAGCCATTTGACGTTTTGGGTAGATTGATCTGCCGATGTTCGCCTTGAAAAGGCACAGTATCCAGAGATTAGACAGAGCCGCCCAAAGAGAAACTATTTCAAGTTCGTCAGGCTTAGAATGAGTTCTTGTTAGCGGCTGAGATCGAACTCCCCTCGGCCAAGCGCACGATCGTCTCGTTCATCAAACGGCAGGTCGAGGAGAGCCAGACGGACGGCGCGGTCCTCGGTCTCAGCGGCGGGATAGACTCGTCGGTGACGGCGTATCTTTGTGTGGAGGCGCTCGGCAGTCGGCGCGTCATGGGACTGATCATGCCCGACCTCAGGGCGACGCCCGAGGAGGACGTCAAGGATGCGAGGCTTGTCGCCAGCGAGCTTTGCATGGAGACCAAGGAGATCGATGTCGCCCCAATCCACAAGGCGTACATGAAATCACTGGAGCCCAATCGGCTCGCCGAGGGCAACTTGAGGGCGAGGATTCGCATGTCGCTTCTCTACTACCACGCCAACCTGCTCAACAGGCTGGCCGTCGGCACCGGGGACCGATCAGAGATGTTGCTGGGTTATTTTACGAAATATGGCGATGGGGGAGTCGACGTCCTGCCCATCGCGGACCTCTACAAGACCGAGGTGAGGAGGCTCGGGGAGGTCCTTTGGGATCAACAGGCGGATCGTCGCGAAGCATAGCAGCCCGAGGCTTTGGCCCGGGCAAATCGCGGAGTCGGAGATAGGCATGAGCTACGAGACCGTGGACCGGATCTTCAAGCTCAGGTTCGAGGAGGGGCTCGAGGTCCCCGCTATAGCCGCCCGGATGAAGCTGAGCCAGGCCAAGCTGGATGCGATATTCTCGAAGTACCAGGCCTCCGAGCACAAGAGACAGATGCCTGAGATCTGCAAGCTGCGCTGACGCGTGTCCAAGTCTAGTTGATGCAGAGAAACCCGGTAATTTGACCCAGACGCGGCTCACTTAGTGCGACCTTGCGGCTGCGGAGGAGGCTTGGTCTCGATTCGGTGGCAAGAATTATAGTAGATGGACTGGGAGGGAGTCGGACCCTCGACCTCCTGCGTGCGAGGCAGGCATTCTACCACTGAACTACCAGCCCAACAGATTCTTCCCAGAAAATCTGCCTTTATTAAAAGAACGAGGCTTGGCTTTCCGCTCGTCAGTTCGTAGGCTTTGGCTTCCTAGACAGCTTGGTCCCGCAGACTTCGCAGACGGACCCCTTGGCGTCAAGGTATTCCTTGCCACAGCCCTTGCAGTAGGTGACCCATGTGATCCTCTTCCAGTTTCCGCGTATGGCCGTCTCCGAGAGATTGATCCCGATGACCTCGGCGACGTTTCGTACCGCAAAGTCGTCGGTGACCAGGACCACCTCTTCGTCGAGCCTCGATTTTATCAGGTCGAGAGAGACCGCGAGGATCGACGTGTCGGCCTCTGAGAGAGACTTTTGGTCTCCCGTCCTATTGGAGGCCTCCTTGACCTTCATCACCGACTCCTTCGATGGCTCGGTCACCTGCACCCTCGAGTGGATCAGCTGCGCCCCTATCCCTCTGCCCCTGACCTCGTCGAGGACCTGGTAGGTCGTGTAGTACTTGCCTTCTCCCTGAAATGGGATGCCGGCGAAAAAGGCGGTCGAGTCCAGCACGTGAATCTTTTCGTTCAAGAACTGGCTTTCACTGTCATTAGTCGNNAATTAGTCTCGGCAGGCTAACGCTGAGCCTGCGCCGTCCACTCGAGCCGAGTCGGTGCGACCGTTCTCCCGAGTCGAGCTTCCCTGCACCCTTGCAATACGCGTCCTACCTTCCCGGCTCCGTAATAAATAATATGTGACTGGGTTCTATGGCTCGGCTGGCCTGGCAAACGACGATTTCGGCCTCCAAGACGATTCAAGGCTTATTTACCGAGTCGCGAAAAGTCGTGGGCAGAGCGCTTGAGCAGACCAGTCGACCTAGGGAGTTTGAAGGAGGGCAGTTACATCATCATCGACGGAGAGCCCTGTAAAGTGGTGGAGGTCGAGAAGAGCAAGCCAGGGAAACACGGCAGCGCCAAGGTCAGGCTCACCGGAATCGCGATATTCACGGGTTCGAAGAAGACTGTCATCGGCACGGTCGACACCCACGTCGAGGTGCCCATGATAGACAAGAGGGCCTCGCAGGTGATCTCCGCCACGCCGACCAGCGTCCAACTGATGGACCTGCAGTCCTTTGCGGTGACCGAAAGCCAGAATCCGACGGAGCCTGAATTACAGGGGAAGTTGCAGCCTGGTGTAGAGGTCGAGGTGTGGGTGGTCTTGGGGAGAAGCAAGATCATGCGAGTCAAGGGCACGAGTTAGCCGTACGCGACCATTCGTGGCTCTGCGTTCATATCGTTATTAATAGCTGACATCGTCGAGGGAAGGCTAGCTCTAGATGAGGTCAACGGAAGAGCCGTCTGAGGGAAGTCCATTGACGAGATCCAATACTGATAGGGCTAGTTTCAAGCGCATCTACCTACGCCTTCGCTACAAGGCGCGCGTCGAGGATCTCCAAATACCCGGCGTCCCCTTTCCAGTGCTTCTCTGAAGAGGTGACCTCGATTCGCCTGTCGAAAAGCGGGCAGTCGAGCACGAACGTCTCTCCCTCTCCCCCCTCCAGGCCCGGGTTCACCCCGTACTTCGCGTGAAGCCCTTCGAGGTCGCGGATTGCGTCCTTGTCCAAGGCCCTCCCCAGCCAGCTCTCGTCGAGCCCCAGCGCCGCTACGCCCGTCATTATCACCTCGAAGCCATTCACGACGATGTTGGTCAGGTGTTCGACTTGGTCGATCTGCCACAATGGCGACACCGCCTTCACCCGAAGCTCGTCGCATATCCTCTCCACTCTGGACTTTTGGTAGACGCTGGCAAGGGCGCCTGTGTAGACGCCCTCTATCGAATAGTCGCGCTTCGCAATCCTGATTGCCTCCTTCAGGTCGGCCAACTCCTCCTCCTTCACCCCTTTCGTCTCCAGGGTGACTTGGGGGAGGCGCATCGCCTCGGCCTGCAGCCCTGTCCAACGGATATTCGGGTAGTGGAACATGTAAGAGTCGGATCGCGCGGGCGAGAGCGTTATCAGGCAGGCCAGCTCGTCGCCCCCTCGTCTGGCTAGGTATGCGGCGTAGGTGCTGTCCTTGCCGCCCGAGAAGAGAACCCCGACTTTCAATTGGCCGCGCACCACACGGTAGCCTGTCAGTTAATCCTAGCCGGTCGCTTGCTGGCCGAGCCGGCAAAGGCTTATCTCTATATGGCTCTCCGCAAAAATCTCTGTAATGGGGGAGAACCCTAATTAGGTCACGGTAACTTGAAGAAGGACAGGATCTCCCCACTCATCTCCGGCTGCCAAAGTATAGATTCCAGGCTCGAAGAAATGATGAACCGCACTGTTAGGGTCTATTCCGTTCCAGGTCCAGTAGCCGTTGACCTCCAAGGTCGCATTCATCGAAAGATACTCACCGGTGTTTTCTGGGATTGCCAATTGGCTGTCCGCCTTGAACACGTACGAAGGAATTCCAGACGACGGTTCGTTGGGGCATGACTGAGGACCGGGGTGGAACAACGTCAAGTAAGAGCTGGATGCGGCTGACAGGTTCGTTCCCCTGAGCATCTCGACCCCCATAGGGTAGTAGACCGTCCCACAGGCGTAGTCGACTAGCCCTACCAGGGGCCATCTGTTCGCTGAGGTCACTTGGTTCGGGCTTGACAACGCGTTCGCCATCGCGACGTTGATCTTGACCCCTTGACCGCTCTTGACGGAAGTCGCATTGAGCGACACGGTCAACTGCAGGTTTCCAAAGGCAGGAATGCTTCTGCCCGTCCCGGTATTCATCGTTGTGGAAGAAGACGTTGTGACCGTAGTGGTGCTGGTCAAAGTGCTAGTAATCGTGCTCATCAGCAAGCTAGTAAGAGTAGAGGTAATTGGAGGAGGATTCGTCGTAACAACGACTGTCGAAATCGATCGGATGGTCGTTTGAGAAGCGATTGAGGTCGAGGTTTGGGTTACTGTCCTGGCGTTTCCGAAGCTTTGGCCGGCAAAAAATGAAACGCCCGCGAGCAAAATCAGGATGATCGCAAGCACGGCGGCATTTTCGGGCCTTCTCAACTATTTGACGGCCTCTGCGGGATTTCGGTCTCCGGTCGCCTTTAGCTATTTCGGGCGTTAATCTGCGCTGGGTTTGTCAGGTGCAGTTACTGTTGTTATAAGTCGCGGCGACTACGTTCACCAGAGGAGGCTGTTCAAGGCAAGATCAGTTAACTTCGAACTGGGCCTGGATTACAATCCGGGAGAAGGGTTCCTTCACAGGAAGAGATGGAAGTCGGAGGGGCTGGGGTTGATCCTAGACCTGATTGACCCGTTCAAGTTCGCGGACAGGGAGAAACTGCTCGAAGCCATCCTAGATGTCAGCGTGAACTGGAGGGACTTCTATAGCTCGACGGACAGGCATGGCGCACGTTTCTACTATCCGAAGCCGGAGGCCGTCAACGTGTTGGAAGCAGTTAGCGAGGCGGCTGACAAGATGGTTGTAAGCTATGAAGGAACCCAAGTCAAATTGGAGGAGGCCTACCGGAGGACCGTTTCAGCGCTAATTCAGAACATGCAGAACGGAACGCCACTATTGTTCTCGCCCTTTACATATTGAAGAGAGAAGCTGCGGCATCGCATGCATTGGGTTCATTACGCCCGCGCCGGGGCATTCACTCATATGTTGAGTAACAGAGCGGAAGGACGGCCGCGATTTGCAAGTCCTCCGGCATCTAAGGTAACTGATCCGCATAAGGCGAGTCTCCGACATTGATGAACGCGCTCCTGCAGCTCTGAGGAAAGGCGATCCAATAGAGGCCGGTTGAAGGTCCTGTAGTGATGATATAACGGACTTCCACCAAGGAACTCGTGTCATTCAAGACCCGTGACGGGCTCACGAGAACATTTGCAGATTCATAAAAAGTGGGGGGGTTAGCGGAGGAATTCTCATGGTATGACTTGACGTTGCTGGAGAACATTCCGGCTGTCAGATTCCTAATGTTCGAGGAATAGGTGACATCGACCTGGCCGCTCGAGTTCGGCGGCAATACGAGTTCTGTATACCCTTGTGATGGATGAACAACGTGGGTGAAGCCAGTGGCGTTCGCGTACTTTACTGTCGCAAATAATTGCGGACAAGCAGCCAAGTTACTTGAGTGTGAAGAAATGATGCCGTAGTATCCACCTATTAGGGAAGATGTCACAATGATTAGAATCAAGACAAGTATTCCCTTTTTCCGTCGAGTCATTTGTGGTTTATTATGAGATACATCACTAAATCTGTGTTTCCCCGTGGCGTATGGGAAATGTTCAAATTTCGGGTGACGCCCTCAAGATCTTGATGCGACACCAGCTGCGAAAACGAAAGTAACTTGAAAAAGAGTAGGGAGAGCGGCTATGTGCCGCTGCTAGTGTTGTAATTGTGAGTGAAGTAACTGCTTGTGGATACGACTGATGGATAGACGTTCGTATGGCCGCCGTTTGCCATCGTTATGGCGGTGTACCATCCGTTGTTGTATGGAGTGTAGATGTAATGGTTCGCACTATTGTAGTACATCTGCCCTGCGTTCATGTTGAACGAGCTGAATTGTGGTAGTCGTTCAGGCGATCCCCCAGAAAGTGGTCGCTCTGCGATGAATTGCCCGTAGTAAATCTCACTGATGTTGT
This sequence comes from Nitrososphaerota archaeon, assembly GCA_003135575.1. Taxonomy (GTDB): domain Archaea; phylum Thermoproteota; class Nitrososphaeria; order Nitrososphaerales; family Gagatemarchaeaceae; genus Gagatemarchaeum. Next base: position 53,803 of record PLCG01000110.1, on the reverse strand, counting down.
TCCAAGTGACTGATCTGCTGCATGTGTGATTGGTGGTGAAGTCATAGACGTAAAGGTCGTAGTGGTTCCAGCTTCCGCCTGTTTCTTGGCCGTTGATGACGTCTGATGCCATGCTGTCTCCGGCGCTCACAGGATCATTCGCACAGTTTACTTCGTTTTCGGTTGGCCACAGTTCGGTCCAAGCATGATAGGTGTAGGAGCATCCGATAGTGCAATAGACTTCGGACTGGGTTCCGGTTTGCGCGATGTTTGTGCCTGTGCTATCGTCAGTGAGTCCGGTCCACACGGAAAGGGCACAGGTTTGGAAATAGCACGCGTAGGAGTAGGGTTCGCTTACTGCAGGAAGATACCATGCTGCATAGGTCTCGTAGACGTGAACGGTGGCATACGAGTCGCCCGTGAATGTGTATCCTTCCCAGTTTGTGGAGGTTGAGGATGCGGTGGGGTGCAGCTGAAGAACGGCTTTCGTGACACTCGAGAGATCGGGCTGCTCAACCACGTGGAGATATGCGTAAAGTCCGCTCGCGTCGTGTAGGGCGAAGACCGCGGTGACGCTCGCCCATGAGACTTCGCCAGATTGTGTGAAGGACCAGTCATTTACAATCGTATCGAAGGATGCGGTGAAATTCTTCGAGTATGTTTGGAATTGACTTGACGCCTCCGCCAGAGCGACGGCTTTTGGTGTGTCGAGCGTACTCTCTAGTGATTGAATGTTAGTTTCAGTTTGTTTGACCAACGCGCTCGATGTCGAGTCTGCAGGAGCACCGAATGCGGGGCTTACTAGGGAAATGACTGGAGAACAAGCGAGCAGAGCCATGAGAATCATGCTGATTGTTCTTGACGGATTGATTTTGTAGGAATGTGTTTTCATTTTCGTGCTTATTTAGATTCAATGCGCATATAATCGCCCATGCCAATCACGGCAAGGTCGAGCCGTTCCGGAGCGAGTTGGGAACTGAGAAGCTATTAACGAATCATACGCGTCTCTTGGTTTGATTTCATTCTCTCACTCTTTTAAGCAACCCATAGTCGCCGAGAACGGGTAGCGTCATGCTCGACTCGCTCCGTCAAGGCTTGCAGAATGCGATTACAAAATTGCTCAAAGGAGATGTAGTCGATGAGGCAGCGATAAAGGAATTCGTCCGCGACCTCCAACGCGCGCTCATCCAAGCGGACGTGAACGTCAAACTCGTGCTTGGCGTCACAGAGAACGTCCAGAAGAGGGCGCTGGAAGAGAAGCCGCCTGCTGGCTTGGATCGGAAGAACCAGATAGTGAAGATCCTCTACGAGGAGCTCGACAAGTTGCTCGGCGGCGACCAGGAGCTCAAGCTCGACAGGACCAAGCCGAACATCGTCGTGATGCTCGGCATCCAAGGCTCCGGCAAGACCACGACCGTCGGAAAGCTCGCGAGGTTCTTCGTGAAGAAGGGCTTCAAGGTCGGGGTGGTCGCGGCCGACACATTCAGGCCCGGGGCAGTGACGCAGCTGAAGACGATTGCCCAGCAGGTGGGCGTCGACGTCTACTCCGACGACAAGGAGAAGGACTCCGTCAAGGTCGCGGTGGCGGGGAAGCGCCTCTTCGAGGAGGGCGGCAAGAACCTCATAATCATCGACACGGCCGGCAGGCACAAGGAGGAGCAGAGCCTGCTCGACGAGATGAGCAGCATCTTCTCGAAGGTGAAGCCCGACCTGAACCTGCTCGTGGTCGACGGGACGATTGGCCAGCAGGCCTCCAACCAGGCCGCGGCCTTCCACAAGGCCTCCCCTGTCGGGGGGATTGTCGTGACGAAGCTCGACGGCGCGGCCAAGGGAGGCGGGGCGCTCGCAGCCGTGGGCGCGACGGGAGCGAAGGTGTTCTTCATCGGGACTGGCGAGAGGGTCGACGACCTGGAAGAGTTCTCGGCGACGCGTTTCGTAGGCCGCCTGCTGGGGATGGGCGACCTCAAGGCGCTCCTCGACATGGCGAAGCAATACGAGGGCGAGGTGGACGAGAAGAGGGTCCAGCGGATGATGTCAGGCAGGCTCACGATGGACGACTTTCTTTTCCAGTTCGAGCAGGTGAACAAGATGGGCTCGCTGAAGAAGATCCTCGACCTGATACCAGGCGTCTCCGGGAACATGAAGAGCGAGGACCTGGAGAAGGCCGAGAAGAACATGAAGACGTGGAAGAGCATAATCCAGGCCATGACGGCGGAGGAGAGGGCCGCGCCCGAGAAGCTGAACGCGCCCAGGGTGAAGCGGCTCGCTCAGGGGTCGGGCAGGACCGAGAAGGACGTGAGGGAGCTGCTTGCGAGGTACAAGCAGACGAAAGGCCTCATGAAGACGGGCAAGGGGAGAGAGATGAGGCAGATGTTGAGGAGAGCGGGGGGTCAAGTCCCGCGTGGATGAGAGGCTCGTAGGGTTTCCACTTTGTCGGTTTTGTAGGGATAGGCAAGGCACGGGGGGATTCGAGTTTCCTCTCGCAGGAGATGAGGGCGGATGTTTCATCTGCGAGGGGATGTCAGGAAACTTGGGAGGGATAACCGGGAAGATCCTCTCGCGGATGGGGAAGTTCGAGTTCCGGACGTTCTCGATTGGGCTGATGCTCCCGCACGGCGTCCAAGAGCGGGAGGACACCTTGAGGTCAGAGCTGAAGATAAGGGGAGGCGAGACGGTCAAGTCTGAGCTCGCGGGCAGGATCGGACAAGCCGTCGTCAAGGGCATGCGCGGAGGGAGGAAGAAGGTCGACAGGTTGCATCCCGACGCCACGGTGCTCGTCGACATGGACAAGGAGACCGTCGAGGTCACCTCGAAGCCCCTCTTCCTCTACGGACGATACACGAAGCCTCGCGGGGTCGCGCAGAGAAGGCTGTTCTGCGAGGGATGCAACGGCAGAGGCTGCGAGATATGCGAAGGCTCCGGCTACTCCAACTCTCCCAGCGTCGAGGGCATGGTCTCGAAGAGGCTCGGGGTCTTGCTGGGCTCGAAGAAGTTCAAGTTCACCTGGTTCGGGAGCGAGGACCCAGACAGCATCGTCTTCCCCCCGGGGCGTCCGATGGTCGTCGAGTCGAAGAACCCCCGCCGGAGGCGCGCCCCAAGGGCGCTGAGGCTGAGGACCGGGAAGGGCGGCATGTCTGTGTCTGGCCTCCGCGCCGTCACCAAGAAGTTCGAGCACCCCGCGTTCACCTTCATGACGCGGGCCGTCATACGCGCAGAGCGGCGGNNGTCGTGGGCGAGGACGTGTCCAGGCTCCAAAAGGAGATGAAGAACGCACTGGTGCAATATAGAAACAACAAGGGCCGGCTCGTCGACAAGAGAATCTATTTCGTAAGGGCTAGTGCACGCGGGAAGAAGATCACCGCTGACATCAAGCTTGACGGAGGCCTTCCCGTGAAGAGGCTTGTGTCGGGCGAGTCCGTCTCGCCGTCGTTCTCAGAGTCGTTGAGGATGCCCCTCCGGTGCGAGAGGTTCGACATAATGAGGGTGTGGCCCAAGTCCGGGCAGGGCGATTGAAACCCCGCCTGAAAACAGACGAAAACAGGTCCGCGCTCACGGATTAGCTTTTAAATGAGGGCGGAGGGGCGGCAAAGGTTCTTCCATGGCCAGGTCACACGGATATCGGCGAAGGACCCGTGCCCTCCTCAAGAAGAGGAGTTCGCATGGTCTCAGCCACATCCTCACTGATTACGTGCCGCAGCAGAAGGTAGTGATCAAGATTGACTCGACCCAAGTCAAGGGGATGCCGCACAGAAGGTTCAACGGGCTTGTAGGGGTGGTCAGGGAGACCGGTAGAAGGGCCGTCATCATCGACGTGATGGTGGGGCACAAGGTCAAGACCGTCATCTCGAGAAAGGAGCACATCACTCCGCTCTTNNGGCTTGTCCGCAGAAGAGGCACCGGCTTCCACTAAGAAGATGCTCACGCTCAGCGAGGCACACCAGATACTCGAGAAGCTCGACGTGGAAAAGGCAGACCAGATCCAGAAGAGGACGTTGGACTACACCTCCAAGTTCGCAAAGGCCACGCCCGAGATCGCAAGGAAGCTGAAGAAGCAGCTAGAGACCGAGTGCGGGCTGAGCGAGGGGGAGGCGACCGAGGTCGTCAACATCATGCCGAAGTCGATCGAGGAGCTTAGGACGTTCACCGCAGGCTGGAGAAAGCTCTTGCCGACGGAAACCCTTGAGAAGATACTGAAGATACTAAAGTCCAAAGATTAAATAGCAAGGGGAGCCATTTGGCTCTCGAGATTCGAAGCAGGCAAATGTCCCTTAGCTCTGATTCTTGTTACGCGCTTTTTACCGTCATACTCCAAGAATGAGCCGAAGAGGAGCCATAGCGGAAAATGCTTCCTGCTGAGAAGAGGTATGAGGAATTCGCTTACATGTTGGATTTCATCCCAAGGGGCAAGTCCTCGATAATCAAGGGGAGGGAAGGCCCGATCGTCCAGGCTTTGGGGGAAGAACGGCTCACCCTCCTCGAGCTGCTCGCGGTCGAGAACCAAGACTTTGAGACTGGGGAGAAGCTCCGAATCGGAAGAGAGGGACGCGCGAAGATCCTCAGCGTGTTCGGGAAGCTCGCCTACGAGGACCTGACCGCGGAGGCGAAGGCGCAGCTCTTGAGCGTCTGCGAGATCATCGTCAAGAACAACGAAGCCAAGTATGTCGCTTACTTCAACGAGCTGCAGCCCCTGACCCCTCGCCTCCACGGCCTGGAGCTAATCCCGGGGATCGGGAAGACGTTCATGAAGACCATCATCGAGATAAGAGAGAAACAGCCATTCACCTCGTTCGACGACATTCAGGCCCGCGTAGGGCTCCGCGAACCAGCGAAGCTAGTGGCCAAGCGGATTGCGGAAGAGTTGTCAGGTGCCTCCAGGATTAACATCTTCGTCAAGAAGTGACCGCCACGGCCGTGCAAGACGACACGCGCTTGGCCAGCACTATCTCATCGACCCGTCGGTGGTGAGTTCCATGATCGGGCTGGCGGCCATAAGGCCAGGCGAGAAGGTCCTCGAGATAGGGACGGGGAAGGGCGCACTCACAAGGGAGCTAGTCGGCCTGACCCGCGAATTGGAGGCCTACGAGGTCGACAAGGAAAGCTACGAGGCGCTCAGTAGCGAGCTGGCGGGGACATCGCTCGTTCTCCACAACGACGACGCGTTCAGGTCGTCTCCGGAATTCGACGTGCTTCTCTCCAGCCTTCCATATTCGGAGTCGAGCGCCTTCGTCGAGTGGCTCTCGCGAAGGAGGTACGACAGGGCGGTCGTGTTGCTGCAGCGCGACTTCGCAACGAAGATAACGGCGCCGCCCAGCAGTCCGGCCTACAGAGCAGTGTCCGTGATCTCGCAGGCCTCGGCTAAGGTCGAGATAGTGTTCGGCGTGAGCAGAAGCTCGTTCGACCCCCCGCCACGAGTGAACTCCTGCTTGGTGACAATGAAGTGGAGGAGGACCCTCAGCGGAGAACAGAACGCGATGATAAAGAGAATCTTCTCGCAGAAGAGGAGGACGGTGCGGGCCGCGCTCAAGAGTCTTGGGCTTACGGCGCCACCTTCAGCTTCCATCTCCTCCCAGCACGAGTATCTCCAATGCAGGGTGAACTCGCTCCGTCCAGAGTCGGTCATCGCGATGGTTGAAGTGCTCTCTCGTGCGGAGCGGGCACGAGACGCGCAAAGATGAGACAGGTACTCCCGATTTGAAACAACTCGGTAAGATGCTGAGCATCACAGTGGTCGGAGCTGAATACCCAGTCAACCTCGGATACACAGCCCGCTTGATGAAGAACTTCGGATTGGAAAGGCTGTACTTGGTGGCCCCTAGATGCGACGTGCGGGCGGCGTCAGTCTACGCGTCGCACGGCGCTGACATCCTCAAGCATGCCGAGGTCGTCACGCTCGCGAAAGTGCGGAAGACCCACGACCTTCTGCTTGCGACGACGGCGATTAAAGCGAGGAGAGAGGCGAACGTGAGCAGGACGGCGATCAAGCCGGAAGAGGCCGTCGCGCGAATAGTCAGTGCAGGATCGGCGTCCATAGTCTTCGGCCGGGACACGACCGGCCTGACGAACGAGGAGCTAGCGCTTTGCGACCTCGTGACCTCAGTGGACACCCGCACCGACTACAGGACGCTCAACGTGAGCCACTCGGCCGCGATACTGCTGTTCTTGACCTCAGGAGCTTGGGAAGCGAGGAACGCGCGGCTCCCTTCGGTGGATTCGAGAGCCTCCAGGAAGAGGCGAGAGGTTTTCTCAAGGTACGCGCACCAACTGGCAATCGCGTCTGGCATGCAGCCCCATAGTGCGGAGCGGATCGTCCACGTCGCCCGAATGGTCGCGCTGAAATCAGAGGTGAGTTCCAAGGAGCTCGGGCTGCTCGTCGCGCTCATGCGGAAGGCGGAACTCGCAATCGAACGGACCGAGGCCTAGGCTTTCTCGAGAACGTATATCGCTCTCCTGATCCATCTGGTGCTCTGGTGTGCCACCTTGAGGGGATACTCGTAGGAGGGATAGCCGGGCGGCTGGAAAGGTCTCAGCCCGACCTCGCTCAGGTCGTCGAATGACAGCGCGACGTCCTTGCCCTCGATCGTCCTTAGCGACGGGGTCACGAGGACCATCCTTCCCCCGCGACGCAACACAGCGCTCATCTCGTACAAGGCGTCGGAATAGATTCCGCTTGCGTGTTTGATGAGGCGACGCGCCTTCTCGAGGGTTGGAGGCGAGGAGAGCCTCGGCATGAGGATGGGCTCAGAGACTATCGCGTCGACCATCTTGTCGCCAAGGGCCTTTTGCAGATAGGTCGCGTCGGCTGCGATGACAGAATACGAGGGGATATGCTGTCCCGCGCGCTTCTCATGGGAAAGAATCCAGGCAAGGTTCTTCTTGGTCCGCTCGACGCTACCATGATTCCTGTCGACCCCGATGCAGTCCACGCCTTTCAGCAGGGCCTCTCCCAGAATCGTTCCAGACCCGCAGAACGGGTCGAGCAGGACCTGGCCTTTGGAGACGCCCGCGATGTTGACGAGCAGGCGCGCTAGGCGAGAGGAGAGGGAGATACCGGAGGTGATGTACGGCCTCTCTGTGGACCGCTCCTTGAATCCTTCCGTCACTGGGATGAAGACCGTAACTCCCCATTGGTACGTCGCTCCCATCGGGAAGGCAACGAAGTCTATCGCCGACCTCGCCAACACCCGCTCGGAGTACATCTCAGGCCCGAAACGCGAGCGAATCAGGTTGGCTTTCTTGAGACCGGTCCCGCGTATGGTCGAAAGGAGCTCTTCTGAAAGCTCCTCGTATTCGACCTCAGGGTCGCCCCGAGTGCAGTAGAGGCTCAGGGAGAAGTTGAAGTTCCTGTCTGGGAACGTGATGGCATCGGTGAAGTCGGGGGAGTCGACTGCCGGCAGTGGGAGGGCGACCTTGTGCACCCCCGCCAGCTCCGTGTAGCCGCTGAATCGATCCACGTTCAGGTTGGCCACGGCGATGTCATCGCACTGCGGCAAGACTTTGGCTCGCTCTCGGAACACGCACTGCGCTTCGAGCACGGACGGAGCCCCGAACGCGAGGACCAGGATGAGCGATTCCGAGTCGATGCTTTCGGGCGGGACCAGGAACGGCAAAGAGCGGTTTCTGAGGCTCGACGCTAATTAAGGGTTGGCGGGTCGAACGCTAACTTCGTCGCTAGGTGGTCATCTGAATCTGCGCCCAAAACCTGAGAATGTTCCAAGCTTCCTTTGAAATCAGCCACGAAGCATTCCCACTGCCGTGCACGTAATAGGTTTGAGCAGACACTGTTCCGTTGAAGTTTCCAACCGTAGGGCCCCATCCCCTGAAGTCGAATGTCGAGTTTATGACCCCTGCCGTTACCGAGCTCCGGCTTCCCGTAGTCAACACTTGTGTGGTGGGTTGGCTTTCATTAGCTATGAAAAAATATCCTTTCGGATTCTCATTTACTTGCCCACTAGAATTGTAGCTCAGAGGTCCCAGTAAGGCGCTAAGAAGCTGCCGAATGCTCGAGGTACCCGTGTAGTTGCCTATGAGGCCTATGTCGATGCCCTTGAATTGGACGGTCGCGTTTCCCTCGTACTGACTCGCGATTGCGCTCACATTCCTGGAGCCAAAGAGCAGAAGGTGGTTGGCGTAGTCGCCGCTCACCTGGTCAACGGCGGAAGACAACGGCGGAAGACAACGGCGGGTTGACCATTGTCGCCTCATAAATCGTGGTTGTCGCGAAGATCAGCGTTAGGATGACGAGTGCCGTAAGTAGGAGTTTGGTAACCCTGCCACTCGTTTGCGACATTGAACTGGTTTTAACCGTGGGTATACTTAGAGTCTTGTCCAAGAACACAAAATGAGCGTGTTTTCGTGCTCGTTCAAAGCAAGGCGGAACGAAACTTAATTAGGAGTGCTTTAGGCCGGACAAAATCGAGGTAGGAGAAAATCCACGGCAGCAACTATCGAAAACACTCTTCGATGGCCTACACTTCCAAGTACTACGCCCCAGGCGCGCCGAACTCAAAGATAGCCAGATTTACCACTGGCAAGCACCGTGACGATTACGATTACAAGGTTCAACTCGTCTCTTTGGGAAAGGTCCAGATTAGGCATAATGCGCTAGAAGCCGCAAGGGTGGCGGCAAGCAAGAAGGTGACTTTGGTCGGAGAGGAGAACTTCTGGCTCGTGGTCCTCACTTACCCACACATAATCTTAAGAGAGAACAAGATGATCGCCACGGCAGGAGCAGACAGACTCCAAGAGGGGATGCGCAAGGCCTTCGGGAAACCAATCGGGCTCGCTGCTCGCGTGTACATCGATACCGTGGTAATCGAGCTCTCGATAAAGGCGGAGCACCTTGACAAGGCAAAGGCAGCCATGAAGGCGGCGTCCGGCAAGCTCCCCATGTTGACCAAGATAGTGGTCGTGCCACTCGAGAAGAAGATGGAAGCGGAAGCGGCTGCTTGACAGTAAAGATAGACACAGACAGGGTTTTCAATCTCATCGAGCAGAAACACCCGTCTAGGGTGATCTTGAACGCGCCCGGCGGCCTGCTCAGACAGACCATGGACCTCATGCGGGTGGTCGAGTTGAAGTACGGCGTCCAGTGCGTACTAGTCGGCGACACGTGCTTTGGGATATGCGACACCGTCGACAAGGAGGTGGAGAAGCTTGGGGCTAGCCTCGCCCTTCACATCGGGCACAACGCGTCCGTGGAGAGCGTGGGAGACTACACGTATCTGGTCGATGCCAAGGACGACATCAAGTTCGAGTCAGTAGTCCAAAAGTCGATTCCGTTGCTCTCGAAATACAAGAGGATCGGGCTCGCGACGTTCAGCCAGCACCTGGACGAGCTCGAGCCGGTGAAGAAACAGCTAGAGGGCGCCGGCTTCGAGGTGTATCTCGGCCGGGAGAACAGCCTCCTGCTCGCGAGCCAGACGTTCGGCTGCGACTTTTCGACCGTCTTCAACAACGCCGAGAAGGTCGACGCGTTCTGCTACCTCGGGCAGAGCGAGTTCCATGCCGTCGGCGTGGCGCTGGCGACGGGGAAGCCGACGTTCCTCCTCGACCCGTACCTCGAGGAGATGCGCGACATGAAGGAGGAAGCGGCGGAGAGGCAGAAGAGGGCGGTACTCGGGGTCTACAAGGCGCTCGACGCGCGGGTGTTCGGCGTAATCACGGGGCTGAAAGAGGGCCAGATGATGGTCGGACGTTCCAAGTGGATCACCAACAGGCTCCAGGCCAACGGCAAGAAGGTCATCCAGCTCGCGATGCGCGACATCACCCCCGACAGGCTCGCTCAGTATACGCAGATCGAGGCTTTCGTCCAGACGGCGTGCCCTCGCATATCCATCGACGGCTTCACGTTCAGCAAGCCTGTCCTCTCAATCCCACAGGCAGACGCCCTTGTGGGGCTGCTCGAAGGCAGAGATATGAAGGACTTCTTGCATAGGCCGAAGTGGATTGAACTCACCGTCGGCCAAATCCCTAGGAAACAGGTAGCGAGTTGAGATGAGCAAGCCGGAAACAATCAAGAAGAAGGAAGGTCCCGCGACGGTCGCCCTCCCTGGGGACTTCCTGGCATCCCCCGAAGAGTTCCTTGCAGGCAAGAACACCTACGAACAAGGGGACGCGGTCAGGGCGTCGCTCCCCGGACGTGTAGAGAAGGACCTTTCGAAGAGGGAGGTGGCGGTGCGCCCGGTCGCCGTAGCTAGGACCCCAACGGTGGGGGACACCGTGTTAGGCCAGGTCGAGGCGGCAATGACCAGCACAGCCGGCGTAAAGATTCGGTACCTGAATGGGGTTGAGACTCTGGCAAGCTTCCCGGGTACGATTTTCACGCGCTCCGAGCGCGGAGGCAGGGGAGAGCGTCGGACGATGGTCAAGCTGGGCGACGTCGTCAGGGCGAAGGTCGCCAGCACGTTGAACGGGATGAACCAGCTGTCCATCGACGAGCCTCACCTAGGGGTCGTCGCGGCCATGTGCAGCGTCTGCGGAGCCGTGTTGGTCCGGGGGGACGGAAGGGCGCAGTGCGAGCAGTGCGGGAACGTCGAAGAACGCAAGTTCGCCGATGACTTTGGCACCGCGAACATCCAACCGTGATGTTTTCCTTCTCGGATTAGCGCTCATCCTCGGAAGATTTCAGAGAAGATCCAATGAAACCTATGGCCCGGATTTTCATGGCTTAGGTGGGCGCTTTAGTAGCGCATTTGTCTATGAGCATGTGATAAAGTCAAAGGCACTGATGTTCCGGCTAGGGCAATGCAAGGGGATGAACTCCCAAGGGCGTTCAGGGCGAGTCCCATTCGCTTGATGAGGGAAAGAGGCGCGTGTATTTCCAATTGGACGAAAGGGAGCTCGCGGAAACGCTGAGAGAAAGGATACGGAGACGGGCTCCTGAGCTGGCCTCACAAGCGGGCTTGAGAAGCGCTGAGGACCTGTTGGTTCGAGCTAATCGGACTGGCGACAGGGCGATGATAGAAAGCTACATCACGTGTTCCGATTGTGGCAAGATGGGATGCTCGTATGAAAGGGCGATCGAATTGGCGAGGCACTCGACGAGTGTCGATGAATTGTTCGACACTCTAGAAGGATTGCCTCGTGCGGCGAATTTTCCGGGCAGTCATGAGTTTGCCGCGGACTCTCGGTAGGTAAAAATGACCCGCCGTCTTCACAGATTTCGATTCCCTTATTAACAACCCGAAGCGGGTCGGTTTCGAAAACTGATGCTCGTCCAAGTCTCTCGGAAAGAAGACAGGGAGTTCACCGTCGAAGTGACGGGTGAGGATTACTCCCTCGCAGAGATTGTGCACCACGAGTTGCTCGACGAGAAGAACGTGACGTTCGCGGGAGTCCTGCCTCCACACCCGCTAATCAAGAAGCTGGTCGTTAAGGTCCGTGCCCAGAGGATCAAGCCTGAGAAGGCATTCCTCGCTAGCCTCGAGAGGGCGCAGGTCAGCTTACGTGAGTTGCTGGACGCTGTTACAAAGGCCACAAGTGGTGGATCGGACTGAAGTTCTGCCCCAAGTGTGGTACCCGACTAAAGCTCAAGCAAGTAAAGGCGGAGAAGGGAGGTGCGACAATCACCCTCCTCTGCGATAACTGCGGCTATTCAGACAAGGCCGGGAGGACCGTGACGCTAGGCACCGAGGAGGAATTGTCAGATCTGCCGGCGATTAAAGTGGTTGGCGAGAAGGAGAGCAAGCTGTCTACGCTCCCGACTACCAAGATCGAGTGCCCGAAGTGCGGCCATGACGAGGCGAACTGGTGGTTCTTGCAGACGCGCAGCGGCGACGAGCCCCCGACGCAGTTCTACCGCTGCCTCAAGTGTAATCACACGTGGCGCAGCTATAGCTAGTAATCGTCCGTCGAGACAGGAACGGCCTGCTTGCTGGCCACCATCACCTGAGCGTTCCCCACCGGGAGCCTCGCGACGTCGTTGACCTCGAAGGGACCGTACCTCTTCAAGTCCGCGCCGATTATCTCCCCCACCCGCTTCGAGATCCTAACCGTCGTCATCCTTTGGGTCTCCCTCCTCTGGACCAGCGTGAAGAACGACGGCTGCCCGTCCACCACCGCCTTGACGAACCTGTCCTCCTTCTTAGCGAGCTGCCGCATCACGTCGTTGATGTATCGCTCCTCGGGCAGGAGGTTCTTGGCTGACCGCGTCGACTGGTCGTCATCGGGCATTGCGGCCTCCTCTTTCTCGGCCTTGGCCAAGCGCACGTGAAGCAGCCGCCTTGTCATCACCTCAATCAGCCAAAGTTGTTTCTTTGCCAATCGCACGGGGGCATCGTCGCTGCCCGAGCCCGCAGGGGCGCGGAGCTTCTGCGCGTAGTTGGCCAGCTTGATGTATGTCTCTGCCGGGATCACGGTGAGCGTGTCTGAGGCTTCTTCCAACTCCAGGGCCTGCCTCAGCTTTTCTACGGTGGAAACGGTCTCCATCTAGTCCGCGAGCCTCGCTAGACCCTTTGTCATCAGGTACACTGCAGCATAGACAGGGAGCTCGGGCTCCTCGGAGGAATAGGGTCCGAACGTCCGGCCCTTCAGGCTGAAGACGGGCGAGCCTTGCACGGAGACGGCGACCTCCTCGTCACCCAGCACGACCGGGTCGTACTCCGGCATGAAGCGGTCCAAGTCGTGCACCCTCATCTTCAGCAGGCCCGAGTTTCCGTGCAACGTCCCGGGCATGCGAAAAATCCTGTGTATATCCGTTGTGACGGACTCGTCTATCCTCGAGCTGAACGCGTTGATCACCTGCTCCAGCCTCTGCGGTTGGTCCTTGCCAGATGACGCGGCCGCTACCCTCTCGAGCCACCCACCTCTGCTAGAGGCGCCTGAAGGCGTGTAGTCGGAGCTCTGCGGACGGACGAGGCCGGTGCCCTTGATGTAGTTCGCGACCTCGGCGCGTGCTGACGGCTCCATCCCCTCGAACCTCTCGTCCTCCACGTGAAGGTGGTAGCCCCTGTTCCCCGAGAAGTATATCCTGATGCCGGCGCTGGAGACCCCAAAGTCGCTGGTGAGGAACTCGATCAGCCGGGAGACGTGCTCCTTGGTGGCGGCCAAACACTCGGCACAGCTCCAATGCAGCTGAGCCAGGCCCGTCGATTCGCACTTTGGGCACTGCGGCGGCCTCTCCAACGAGCGTGTGATCTTGCCGCATGCCTTGCACGCCCAGAAGCTGTGCTTGGCCCTGCACGAAGTCGGGATTGAACTTGCGTCGATGTCGAAGATCAGCTCGGCCCCCTTCCACCCCTTCTCGTCCATCGCCAGGGTCGGGTTAGAGTAGACACCGTTGGAGCAGAAGACAGACGATGGGGCCTGCTTCACCAGGTCGGCGGCGAGCTCTCCCGAGGTCTTGTAGGACAGGTGCCTTATCATCCCCTTCCCGAACGGGATGTATCCGAACTCCCTGTTCTGGATCATGGTGGGCATCTCGACGTCGTCGTGATGCTTGAAGTAATGCTCGCGGAAGGCCCTCCGAAGGAACGCGATGGTCTTGTCGTCCATCTGGGGCGGGGCGCCATCGACCTTGGGGGTGCTCGCGGACAAGAAAGGGACGAGATGCGTCGTTGATTATAAGATTAGTGAGGATGTGTCGCTCTTGGATTCTCGGTGGCGCCTAAATAGTCAGTTTCCATTCTAGTCCATGCCGAAGAACAGGTCAAGGGAGTCACCTCAAGAGGCACCCAACGCAGTTGGCGGGTTGCATGTCGCTCAGCGAAGCACAGTCCGGATTCTGAGTCCTGTTGAAAGGGCGTGGTTGGCAGGAGTCATTGATGGCGAAGGGTCCATCTTCATTGCAAGAGTGCTAGTGAAGTCTGGGTATTCCAGAAGAGGTTTCTTCTACAAGGCCTTTCTTAGCGTAGCTAATTCGAACGAAGATATTGTTAGGCGCATAAGGGAAGTCATCGGGATGGGATTCGTGGGGCTGACCATAGAGAAAAGACGTGATTGGAGAGACAAGTGGGAGTACAAAGGTTCGCCCTCGGTCCTCCGAGGCATTCTACCACAAATCTTGCCCTACTTGATAATCAAGCAAGAAGTCGCGAAGACAATGCTGAGGTATCTTGAGTTCATAGAGTCGAATCCCATAGATGGGTCAATGAAGGTTCCAGAAGGATACCACGAAAAACTCGATTCCCTGTATCTCGGGGTAAAGCGCTTGAATGAGAAAGGCAGAGACGTTCCAGGTGACCAATTAGCCTTAGCGTCTCGACCTGTCAACTTGAATGACCGAAGACCTGGCAATAGATTCAAGGCATTCAGGCAAATGTCTGAGAAGGAATGCGCCTGGTTGGCGGGCGTGATAGACGGCGAGGGCTCAATTCTTCTGTCAAAGGTCTTCAACCGGCTGTATCGGCGAGGTTTCTTTTATCGGCCTCAATTGGAAATAAGCAATAGTAACAGGGCATTTCTAATCAGAATCGCCGAGACAATAGGAGAAGGGACAGTCCACCGAAACAAGAAGGGAGATGCCGCGACAAAAACAAGGTGGGCCTATATCGCAAGTGCTGGCGTGTTACGTGCTGTCTTGCCGCAGATACTCCCTTACGTGATTGTCAAGAGGGAACGGGTGAAGAAAATGCTGGAATTCTTTGATTTCATTGACACACACCCGCTCTGGGGGCTCAAACAAGTAGACCCAAGCTATTACAAAATGCTAGACCCATTTTATCTTACACTGAAGAAGCTGAATAAGAAAGGAAAACAGACCGCTATTTGAGCGAATTAGGCGAAACAGAGGCCTAATTCTCAGCTATGCGAGGTGCAAGGAAGTAGTATATTCTTGCGCCCTGCTCGTTCAATTTGAACTCCAATCGTGCAGGTTTCTTCGAGCTATACTCGACCACCACGATATCGGAAGCGCTTCCAACGGCCTTTGAAATCCCAAGCAAATAATCGATATTATACGATGCCTTCGCCTCCGCCTTCACCTGAAGGTCGAGCACGTCCGCGCCGCCCTTGTCGAGTTGGATTGTAGCCGCACCAACGTCGCTCTTCCCGGAGAATGACACTCCCTCCTTCAACGATGAAATCATGACCTGATCCGCGACGACAGAGATGTCACCGAGCACCTTCTCAAAGACGCTCTTGCTCATGGAGAGCTTGACGTCGAGGTCGAGCTTTGGAAGCGGGGCTGTGCCGGGCGTCGTCTCGATGAGATGAACCTTGAATTCCCGCTTGTACCCGTTCATCAGCCTGAGCGTCAGGGCGTCGTCCTCGCTGGAGGCAATCTCCACGCTGTCCTTGTTGTCAGTCCTGGCAATCAGCTTGACAAAGTCCTCTACTCTTATGGTGAACTTGGTTGGCTTGTCGCACTCGAACTTCTCGAAGCTTGTGTTCGGCCAATTAAGGTCGACTAGGGCGATGTGAGAGGGGTCCATTGCCCTGAAGACGAGGCCCTCGCTGGAGACCTCGAATGTGGCCTCCTCCACGAGCGTCTTGATTGCAGCTGCAACCGCCTTCCATTCCTGGCTGCTAGCGGTCTTCGCAAAAAACATGTTTTGAGGTGCTCGCCTTCACTCGGGTTGCATAGTGACTGATAATAAAGATTGGTTCTCATTCGCGTCGAGAATCACCAGGTACTCAGAGTCGGGTTTCTTTTTGGATTCACATCCGCTCAAGCCCGAAAAGTCCTGCCGGACCAACCACAACGCATAAATCATAAGACGGGTCGGCTCGGCTGAAAACCGTATGAAGATTCCGAAGGAAATTAACACAAACTGTCCACATTGCAAGAAGCATACCATTCACACCATTTCGCTTTACAAGAAGGGGAAGGAGAGGGCGTCTTCCTGGGGTGCCAGACGACAGGCCACCAGAAAGCGGGGCTATGGAGGCCAGAAGTTCCCTGAGCTCATAAGAACGGCGAAGACGACGAAGAAGGCCACTCTGAAGCTAAAGTGCAAGGAGTGCAACAAAGAGGCAATGCGCAAGGGGATCCGCCTGAGAAAGGCAGAGATAGTGCAATAGTCAAAATGAAGAGAGAGCGAGAGTTCATACCGAAGCCGAGGAGCAGCTTCCTTTTGGTCAAGTGTCCCGACTGCGGCGAGGAGAGGCCCATGTTCTCCGCCTCCACGAGAGACGTGACGTGCAGGGGCTGTGGGAGAAAGCTCGCTAGTAAGACCGGGGGGAAGGTAGAGATTGACGCCCCGGTAATCAAGAGACTGGACTAGATTAATAACCAACCTTCTCGGCAAGCGCCAGTGAGAGGAGATTAGCGATGGAGAGCGGCGAGCTACCCGAAAGAGGAGACATTGTCCTGTGCACTGTGAGGGAGATAACCCCGCACGGCATCTATGTCGACCTTGACGAATACAACGGGATGAACGGTTTCCTGCACATCTCCGAGATTACCACCGGCTGGGTCAGGAACATTGACCGGGTCGCGAAGGTTGGGCAGAAGCTCGTCCTCAAGGTCATAAGGGCTGAAAAGTCCAGGAGGGAGGTCGACCTTTCCCTCAGACAGGTCACGAACGAGGAGAGACGGAACAAGCTGATCGAGTGGAAGCAGAAGGAGAAGGTGGTCATGATACTGGGGATGGTGAAGAAGAAGCTCGGGATGGATGACAAGCCGTTCTCAGACATCGTCACCAAGCTCCAAGAGCAGTACGGAACCCTCTACGAGGCTTTCGAGGACGCGGCGAAGAGGGGCGAGAAGACGTTCGCGGCCCTGAACTTCCCAGCCGACGTCGTCAACGAGATGGTCACTGCGGCGAAGGAGAAGATCGCTGCGCCGAAGTACGAGGTCGGGAACATAGTCGAGATGAGCTCGAACGCTCCCGACGGTATCCTCCAGATCAAAAAGGCGCTGGCCGCTGGCCTCAACGCCTCCTCGGTGGCCGAGATCAAGATGACCTACGTCGGGGCGCCTCGCTACCGGGTCAGGGTCACCGCCGACGATTACAAGCAAGCCGACAAGGTCATGGGAGCTGTCCTCCTGAAGATGGAGGAGGCCATAGGCAAGCACGGGAGCTTCACAAGCAAGAAAGAGATGTCACGGAAGTATGGCGGCGGCGCCTAGAGAATGAAGAACCTGCTCTTCAAGTGCGTGAAGGACTCGAAGTACACGATGGCGGCGAAGTGCCCGCAGTGCGGGGAGGCCACCGTCATGGCTGCGCCGGCGAAATACTCCCCCGATGACAAATATGCCAGATACAGAAGCCCGCTGGCGTATCAGGCCACTACAACGCAAGACAAGTAGGCCGACGGGCCCGGGTCATCACGGCAGGACTTTGTAGATCAAGACCGTCGAGAAGCAGCTGACCTGGTTGCCGCAGGATATCGGAGTATCCAGGCTGGTGGAGTGGAAGACTATCTGGAACTTGGCGGTCCCTCCGTTCAGGAAGAAGTTAGACGGCGTGGCGAAGAGCTGGACCGGCGGGGCGCCCGTGTTCGGGTCTAGGGAATAGTTCTGGGTCACGGTGGCCGTCTGGTTCTGCAGGTCGAAGTAGCCGGCGAAAGTGAACGGGAGCATCTCACCGAACACGGTGTTGGTAAGGGCCGCGGGCGTGAGGTTGAAGTCGTCGGGGGCAGGTTGGAGGTATTGGGACTCGTTCAGCCCGGCGATGCGGATGAACCACTGCTTCTTGCTCTCGTCTCCTCCACCAGGGGTGAATCCTTGACCTGCAGGCAACTGCAGGACATAGTAGCTCGTGCCGCTCAACGTGATTTGGCTGCCGGTCAAGAAGAGCAAGACGTAGGTGGGTCGGCCGTGGCCCATGTTGAGCGCCGTCGCGGCCCCTGCCGTCTGGTTCTGCATGAACATGCGCCCGATGTTGGCTATCCTGGTCTCGTTGAGGGTGGCGTTGTCGGCGACGACCGTCCTGTTACCCATGACGTTGACCCAGTACCCATAGTCCCACCAGCTGATGATGACGGCGTTCGTCGGAGTGTTGTTGTGTATCCAGTTGAGGGCCTGGAACCAATCGGTGATCTGCGAGTGCGAGAAGACTGTGCCCCCGTTCGCGATGGTGACGCCATAATCGGCCGGGCTCTGGTCGCACACTATGCTGGTCCCGTTGCACTGGACTGGGTTCGGTATCCAGAATATGCTCGCGGGGAAGGCCAGCAAGGCGATCAATGCTATCGAATAGACGGCGCGCATCTCGCTCTGGGTCGAGTAGGTCGGCTTCCTCTTCACCAGGGTCGGCGCACTGGGCTTCAGGATGGCGAATATCACTTCGGCGAACCCGATTCCTCCGAGGACTGCGAGGGCAATCGACGAATAGACCAGGAGACGCGAGAACGCCGCCGAGATGTAGAGGCTTGACAGCCCTATCACGAGGGCGAACCCTATGGAGGGGCTCTTCCTCTTGAACGCGACGTACGCTCCAAAGATGCCTAGAAAGAGCAGGACGAGATATGAGGAGAAGTAGTCTCCGCCTGTGGGTATGAAGTGCTCGGCGACCGACTGGACTAGTGGGTCGCCGCTCCGCACCCAAGGCAGGATTGCCGAGAGGTATCTGCGGCTGACCGGCGAGAGCAGCCCGAAGCTCAGCACAGCCAGACCTATGAGCCCGAAGCCGAGGAGGACCTTCACCATCGTCCACCTGTATTCTGCGGGTCTTACCCAGGTCCTCATCCACTGGCCCACCACGAGGAAGAGGGTCCCGCCAAGCAGCGCGAATCCAGCGGGATTGGTGACGATCCCGGTCCCTGGTCTAGGGAAGATTGCGCTTGCGAAGATGTCCCCTGCGGTGAAGAGCAGCGCCACAATCGAGATTCCGGGGACGTCGTAGTTCAGGAACGGCAACAGGACGAAGAAGACCCCGAACGCGACGCTGAAGTAGAGCCCGCCTCCCCACGCGGTGTTGGCGTAGCCGGCCAATAGACCGGCGAAGACGGAGCGGAAGACCCGCTGCCTTGTGCTCATGGGGCTGTCCAAGAGCGTCAGGAAGAGGTAGCCAGCGCAAGCAAAGAGGAAAATCGCGAGAGGCTCAGACTTGAACCAGCCGAGGTTTCCTCTCTCTATGAGAGGCGGGGAGACCGCGACCATCAGCGCTGCGAACAGGCCTCCCACCTCGCCAGCGATGCGCTTGACGAACAGGTAGAACGCCATCGCGGTGAGCGCGCCGATGAAGACCGGGAAAAGCACCAAGTAGTTGTAGAAGCTGAATTGCAACCCGAACACGTTTCTCAGGAAGATGTACGACAGAGCTCCTGCGAACTGAAGGCCGTCCTGGGAAGTGGAGGCCACTGCCCTGCCCTCTGGGAACCAGGTGGTGTAATCAGTCCATGAGAAGTAGTGCAGCAGCCCGGGGAACCCGCCCTGGCCGGCGTTCCAGCTCTGATCGAAGGACGTGACTATGAAGTTGGCCGCCTTGTAGTCGTAGTAGGGGTCAAATTCGTTCAGGTAAAAGCCGTATTTCGCCGGGAAGATCCTGATGATGATCGCGATTACAAAGACGCTGACCAGCAACATTCCAGTAATCATGCTACGCCTTGTGACCGTGGGACGCCTGATGGCGTCGCGTAGGAAGTTACTGAAAATGCCGCTCAAACTTGCTCGACAGCGTTCTCAGACCATTTAAGAGTTTTTCGAATGTGGTCGCCGGGTTGCTGGCATAGGAGGGCGAGATTTTCTCGCCATTCGATTCTAGTGGTGCTCTTCCTCTAGCGAGCTCAGGAACTCTTCGTACTGCTTCGGCGAGAGGAGGGCCATCTTCTCTTCTTCCAGCTTGGAGGGCCTTAGCTCGATTATCCACCCGGCTTCATAGGGCGACTTGTTAATCAGCTCAGGGTGGTTCACGAGCTCCTGGTTAGTGCTCGTCACTGTCCCGGAGAGCGGCGAGTACAGCTCGGAGACGGCCTTGATCGACTCGACGGTCCCGAACGTGCCGAGTTGCTTCACATCTTGACCTGCCGAAGGAAGCGTCAGGTAGACGATGTCGTTCAAGGTCTTCGCCGCGTAGTCGGTGATCCCCACCTTCACCGTGCCGCCTTCCACTCGAGCCCATTCGTGTTCCTTCGTGTAAAACAGACCGTCAAGAACCTTGTAAGCCGAGGGATTGCTCAAACACGCGGGGTCTTGAGAGCATTCTATTTACTATTATTGGTGGGGCTTTCTCTTCCATCCGTACAACGAGTCGTCGTAGAAGGGGAACTTCACGATCTTGCCGCCGCTCGGCGCGTCTCTGACGACTACCTTGACCGACTCGCCCAGCTTGGAGGCGGGCGTCTTGACATACGCCATGGCGATGCCTCGCTTGAGTATGGGAGAGAACGTCCCGCTCGTAACAGAGCCTATCTCCGCTCCGGATTGGTCCGTGACCTTGAACTCATGGCGAGGGATCCTTTCCTCCATGATTATCCCTCGTCTGACCTTTCCGGGGCCGTTCTGCATTATCGCTGCCAGTGCGGGCTGTCCGACGTAGGAACGCTTGTCCTTCGAGATGACCCAGCCGAGGTCCGCCTCCAACGGGTTCGTCGATTCGTCCATGTCCGAGCCGTAGAGGGGGAGACCGGCCTCGAGCCTCAGCGAGTCTCTCGCACCCAGTGCGCACGGCTTTGCGCTCTTCGCCAGGGCTTCCCACACGGCCATGGCCCCCGACGCCGCATCGTAGAGGATGATTTCAAAGCCATCCTCGCCGGTGTATCCAGTCCGGGTGATGACGGCTCGAATCCCCTTCACGGTCGACTCGGTGTGCGTGAACCTCTTCGTCCCCGCAAGAGGAAGCGGAGTCAAGGGCTGGAGGGCTTCGATTGCGGAGGGGCCTTGCACAGCGATCATCGTGGTGGCCTCGGTCACGTCATCCATCTTGAAGTTCAAGCCTGAGCCGGTCTTCTCCATGTGCCTGAGGTCCTTTGGCCTGCTCGCCGCGTTAATGACCACTAGGTAATTGTTCTCATCCTTCTTCAAGACGATGAGGTCGTCGATAATCCCCGCGTCCTCTCTCAGGAGAAGCGTGTAGACGGACTTGCCGTTAGGCTGCTTCCCGATGTCGGTCGGGAAGAGCTTCTCTATGAATTTACCAGAGTCCGGGCCGCTCACTTCGACCCTGCCCATGTGGGAGACGTCGAATATCCCCGCGTTGTTCCTCACTGTCATGTGCTCTTCGACGGTGCTTGTGTACCAGATGGGCATATCGTATCCCGCGAACTCCACCATCTTCCCGTGCTTTCGGTGGAAGTCATACAGGGGCGTGTGTTTCAAGGATCGGGTCGTCGCCATGCGCGCTTCGTATAATAGGAGGTTCCCTCGAACTTGTTTATGAGGAGTTTGATTTGGCCGAGATCACCTTCGTGCCCGTGAAGACGCAGAGGAAGACCGCTCCCTTCGGCCTCGGCGAGCTCGTCGACAAGCTCTTGGGCTCTGAGCTCAGGGACGGGGACATACTCGTGGTCTCGAGCAAGTTCATCGCGGTTTCAGAAGGCCGTGTGGTCGACCTGAGCACGGTCGTCCCAAGCGATCACGCAGCCTCTATGGCGAGGAGGATGAGCATATCCCCCGAGCTGTGCGAGCTCGTAATCAGGGAGTCCGACGAGACGATAGGCGGGGTCACGGGGTTCATGCTCACACTCAAGGAAGGGCTTTTGACCCCGAACGCGGGCATCGACAAGTCGAACATCGAGCACGGCAAGGTCGTGCTCTACCCCCGCAGCCCCCTCGAGTCCGCGAGGGCCCTCGTCGAGGAAGTGCGGTTCCGCCGCGGCGTAGAGATAGGCGTGGTGGTCTCCGACAGCAGGCTCATGCCCACGAGGAAAGGGACGGTGGGCGTCGCTCTTGCGGCGGCCGGCATGGAGGCAATCGTAGATCTGCGGGGCAGACCTGACTTGTTCGGCAACGTCCTGAAGGTGACGAGCCAGGCCGTGGCGGACGACCTTTGTTCGGGCGCACAAATCGTAATGGGAGAGGCCAATGAATCGGTCCCGATTGTCCTGGTCCGCGGGCTGACAACGAGCGCCGGCAAGACTTATCGGATGTCCAGCTTCGCGGTGGACCCTGAGCAGTGCGTCTACATGCGCAGCCTCGGGTATCGAGCTAGGTGAATCTGCCTTCGAGTTTCAGGACTTCGACTTTGAAGGTTTCTGGGGTAAGCTTCGTGCCGCACTTTTTGCACTTGTAGCCGTAAGGCTTCAGGATGTCGTTGGGGGACCTCAGATCGAATCCGGAGTAGATTGCGTAGCCGCATTTAGAACAGACGAGCTCGTAGGTCACGCGTCGTCAGGTCGCCTTTTGCTCTTAAAAGGGTTGCAATGAGCGACCGTCGCGCTTCAGGAAGAAGGCGTGAAGCCTCCGGCGGCTATACGCTCGTCATCTGCGAGAAGCCGGACGCTGCTAGAAGGGTCGCGGAGGCGCTCTCAACCGGGGCGCCGGAGACGTTCAAGGTCGGGGAGGTCACTGCGTTCCGTCTCGAGGGCCCTGAGGGCAAGAGGTACGTCGTCTGCGCGGCGATGGGGCATCTCTTTGGGATATCAGAGACGGTGAAGGACAGAAGGGTCTATCCGGCGCTGGACCTGGAATGGTTCCCACTGGAGGCAATTAGCGACAGGGCAGGCAGGTTCGTTTCTAGCCGAATCCGGGCGATCCGCAGCCTCTCGGATGGAGCAAGCGATTTCGTGAACGCGTGCGATTTCGACATCGAGGGGGAGACGATCGGCTACAATGTCTTGAGATATGCGTGCGGCGGGAAGGAGGCTTCGGCATCCCGGGCGAGGTTCTCCGCGTTGACCAGGGAAGAGATTGTGGAGGCTTTCAAAGGCGACAACATGGCTCCGAGCGAGGGCCTGGCGAGGGCTGGACGGTTGAGGCATGCCATCGACTTCGTCTGGGGCATCAACCTCTCCAGGGCTCTCTCGGAGTCTCTGAGGACGGGCTACAGCTTCCGGACCGTCAGCATCGGTAGGGTGCAGGGGCCGACGCTGAGCTTCATCGTAGAAAAGGAGGTAGATGTCAGGACGTTCGTCCCCACCCCCTATTGGACCGTGCGCGGGAGTTTCAGAAGGGGCCATGACGCCTTCCAAGCCGAGTACTCCTCGTTCCCGGTTGTGCCTTCCAAGCAATCTGCAGAGGAGGTCATGCGCGCGTGCGAGGGGCGCGAGGGCGTCGTCTCCAAGGTCGCACGGAGGACTGTCAGCCAGAGGCCTCCGCCCCCTTTCAGCCTGGCAGACCTTCAGAAGGAGGCCTTCAGGCTCTTTGGCTACGCGCCGCGCAAGAGCCTGCAGATCGCAGAGAAGTTGTACCTCGGTGCGATGATTTCGTACCCTCGGACAGGGAGCCAGAAGCTTCCCAGGATCGACTATGGGCGGCTCCTCTCGAAGATAGCGGCTGTTCCAGGGTATTCGGGTCTGGTGGGAGAGGTCCTTTCGAAAGGCGCCCTTCATCCGACCGAGGGGGAGAAGACGGACCCAGCCCATCCGGCGATCTATCCGACGGGAGAGTCCGCGAGGAGGCCTCTCACAGTAGAGGAGAGGAAGGTGTTCGATCTTGTCGTGAGGCGCTTCCTTGCGTGCTTCGGCGAGGACGTGGTTCGCGAGGTCAGTTCGGCAGAGATCTCGATCGGGGCGCATGAGTTCTGGGTTGAAGAGACGCGGGTACTGGTCCCTGGCTGGACCAAGTTCGGGGTAGGGGTGCGGTCGGCCGATACTGCCTCGGGCATTATGCCTACACTTCGGCAAGGCGATTCCGTGCTTGTGGAGGCAATCACGCTTGAGGAGCATCTGAGGGTGCATCCTGCGCGGTATAACCAGGCGACCCTCCTCGAGAAGATGGAGCGGGAGGGGATAGGGACCAAGGCGACCCGCGCCGACATAATCTCCACGTTGATGGAAAGGGGGTACGTCGTCGGTGACGCGTTGGTCCCGACCGAACTTGGGTTCTCGCTGGTCGAGGTAATGCGCGACCACTGCCCCCAGATAGTCTCCACCAGCCTGACCCGCGACATAGAGGCCCAGCTGGAAGGAATCGAGGGGTCGGGCGGTTCGGGCGGCGCCGATTTTTTCGAGGAGACCCTCTCGACGCTCTTGGCACAAGTCGGCGAGGTAAGGCTGCACGAGGGCGAGATTGCCGGCAGTATGCGCGGCTCGGTGTCCGAGAAAGCGCTTGCGAAGACCATTCTGGGACCTTGTCCGGTCTGCAAAGAGGGGAAGCTGAGGGTCATCCGTTCCTACAAGTCTGGAAAGAGGTTCGTGGGTTGCACGAACTACCCAAAGGGATGCAGGGCTTCAGCGCCGCTTCCTCAGCGGGGGGCCATCAAGACCACGTCAAAGCCCTGTGGCAGCTGCGGCTGGCCGGTGGTCTACGTGAGGCTTGGAAGGTACCCTTGGAAGCTTTGCGTGAACGACCGCTGTCCGCGCAAGGTGAACGTCTACTCTATGCAAAAATTGCAAAAAAGGGGCGGGAAGGCTACTGCATCACGGTAAGAAATGGGTCAAGAATGGAGCGTTTGAAAAGAGTTAAGGGCACAGAAAATGTTGGCCGGCGGGTAAGAGAAAGGAGTCAGATTTGATTAGACAATGGCTGGAGTCTCGGATGTCTGTGGCGAGGGAGAGGCTCGGCAAGGGCGTGGAGCGGAGCGGCATCTCGACCCTTATCAGGAACCGGTCGATTGAGGTCGTCTACATCGCGGGAATCATCGTGATGTCTGCGGGGATTGTCAGCGCGTTGGCGAGCCCTGTGAGCCAGTCATACATCATCTATCCGGGAAGGGATGCGCAGTCAATCCCGGAGACGGTCATCAACGCGATGGCCCTGACGATGGGGTTTGGTGGGCTCTACTTCTCGTACCTCAGCGGGAGGCAGACCGTGAAGCCAAGGCTCGTCGGCTTCTTCCTGATTCTGGGGCTCCTGCTGATTGCGGGCGCAATCTACATCGAGCTCTACGTCTACTTGCAGAAGTAGGCTTCCTTCAGGCGTCGAGCTCGTCGCTGGGCCACCGGCCCTTGAATCCAGCTTTGAGCTTAAGCCAGCCGCCCCGAAGTTCGGTGTCTACCAGTAGGTCGCCCAGAGCCGTCAAAGACCGTTGGTTCTCCACGCCCTGCTTGGCGCCCAGGTCAGTCCTGTAGGCAGTCGCGATTACCCAAGATCCATTGACGCCCGCATTGCGGGAGAGGAGCCTCATCAGGATGACCAACTGGTGTGCCTTGCGGCCGTCTGAAGCCAGGGAGTAGAGGGAGTTTAGGTCGTCGATTATGATCAGCTCTCTGCTCGAGGAGACCAGTGGGAGCAGGGAACTCACCTCGAAGTCCTGTTCTGGCAACAGGAGCAGCTCTGCCCTAGCGATGGACTGGGCTTCCTCGGCAAGGTGGTCGATGTTGGTGCAGTAGAAGGCGTCGGCGTCGAGGACGGTGGTGTCTTTGGACTCTTGGCTAGCGCATCTCAGCAGGAAGCGGCTCAGCCTGATCTTCGCTTGGATGTCGTGGAGCAGGATGATTGTGAGGTTCCCCCTGAGCGGGGCGAGGAATCTGCCCGCCTGTTCCTTCGTGGGAATGCTCATAAGCTCGTTTTGCCTTTTCTGTCCGACGAACATGCCATGAGGATTATTAAGGTCGTCACGGACGATGCCAACACTTACTATGACATCGTCTCTCGACTCAAGAGGACGCATCTTCGGTTCTCCAGCCTCTCGCCTGGGCAGGTGGTCGACTCGGCCCACGACTTGGTCCTCACCGGCAAGAGCGAGGTGCCCGTGTTCGGAGGGAGGGTGGTGGCAATCGAGGACCTCAACAAAGATCCGTTGATAATGGAAGGCCAGCTGCTTTCTCGCCTCCTCGACTCGTCGAGGAGAAATCTTCTGATCGGGATTGACCCCGGGTCGAGGATAGGTGTGGTGATGTTCTACGGCGGAAGGGAGCTGGGCGCCCTGACCGCGAATCTCGCAGACGAGGTGGTCGACTTGTTGGTCATGGTAGTGAATGATGTGCCTCACTCGTCGCTCTCCATCAAGATTGGGAGCGGCCATCCCAATTCTTCGCTGAGACTGGCTCGGTTGTTGCGCGAACGACTTCAGCCGTCAGACTCGATTGAGATTGTGGACGAGTCCGGGACGTCTGCGGGTAAGCGCGGGACCATCGGCGCCACAAGGGATGAGCGCGCAGCAGGCAGAATCGCCTTCCGAAAGGGGGTCCAGTTCATTGAACCCGCGCTGCCAAGAAGAACTCCCTCGTGATTGAGCCGATGGTATCTATGTCATACTCGCCCTTGACCAAGTCGTCTCTGAGCCACGAGGGCATCAATTCGATTATCCCTTGCGCAGCGAACCGCGAATCCAAAAAGAAAACCATCCCGACCTTTCCGGGATTCCGCACGTGTCTTCCGGCGCACTGAAACGCCTTCCTGAGGGCCGGGAGGAGGGACAGGACCATATACGCCTGGTGCTTGTCGAAGTGGTTGGCTTCCAATTGCCTGTATTCTGCGTACATCTTCGGCGACGGAGGGGGAAGGGACAGCCCCACCACCATGGAGACGTCCATGCCGTCGCCGGGGAAGTCTTCGCCTTCTGAGAACCTCCCGCCTTGGACTGCCAGGAGAAGGGACCCGTGGTTCGACTTGAACGCGGTCATCATGTCCTCAGAGTCTTGGTTCGTGAGACCCGGCCTCTCTACGAGGATGGTTCGTGCCTTGGCGGGCGTGGCACGTTCAATCTCCGAGACCACCGGGCCCCTTACCGCCTCCAAGAGAGAATATGACGGGAAGAAGACGCCTATCGCTCCGGGGGTGGAGCTGCAGACGGAGGCGATTTTGCGCGCGATCTTCGAATACATCTCGGGAGTCCGCATCTTGAACCTCGTCGTGACGCTGCAATCAATGACCGTCCTTACCCTAAACTTGTAGTCCGTGGTCGCGCTGTGCACGATGGTCGAGGACCCGTCGAGGCCGATTGAGCGCAGGAAGAGGCTCGATGGGTTGATCGTTGCCGAGAGTAGGACGAGGCTCCTGAAGCCAGTGGTAGCTTCCAAGAACCTCCTCGAAGGCCGGGTGTCAGTCAGGAAGAGGGCGCTGTCGGATTTCACCAGCGCCATGTCGTCGGAATCGAGGGAGGAGAGCAGAGCGCTCAGGAAACTTCCGAGGTTGATGATCGAGCCGGGCAGGTTCCTGTTTGTCGCCACGGAATACCATGCGACTCCCGAGTTCGTCGACAACTCGAAGACCAAGTCAGACAGCCAGTCCTTGGGGTAGTTGCCGGTTATCGCGTTCAGGAAAGCTTCCTTCTTGATCAGCCAGTGGTCGTTCTTGGAGCAGAATTGCACCAGTCTGTCGTTGAGCTCCGAGATCGCGGAACAGATGCGCGGCAGGTAGAGGTTTCGTGCATCCTCGATGCAGCTTTTGATTTCGGAGAACGGTAGCGTGGTCGTCGAATTTCCAGAGACGAAGTCCCTGACTTTATGAGCCTCGTCGACGACAGCGACTATCTTGCCGAGGGCCTTGTCCCCTGGAATGAGGATTTGTCGAGAGTTCTTGTCAAGCAGGTAATGATAGGTCGTCACCACGACTTTCGAGCGCGCCAAAGACAGCCGCGCGACCTCGTACGGACAGACGTGAAGTTCTGTCCCCTTCCTGAGTAGCTCTGAGATAGGCCTCGAGTTGCCGGTCTGGTCGTCGACGAGCTTGGCGATCTTGTCGTGGTTGAATGCGACGTTCAAGAAGTAGCTGCAGAGGTTGTTTGACGTCTGGAAGCTGCAATACCATTTGAAGGTCTCAGGCGTTATCCCGAAGCTCTTCTGCCTCAGAAGGCAGTAGTCGAACTTGGAGAAGAGGCTCGTGGCCCGCACGGGGAAGCGCTCGGAGAAACGACCGAGTTCTTCGAGCACCCTGAAGACCTGTCTTTTGGTGCGGCAGGCGTAGATGATGTCGAGGCCGTCCTCGGCGGCAGCCGACATGCTCCCGGCGAGGACCGCGGCGGTCTTCCCGAATCCGCTCATCGCTTCGGCGACGAAGGTGTTCCCGTTCTTGCAGGCTGAGTAGACCGCGTTGGCCAGCTCCTTCTGCCCCGGGCGGAAGTCTGGATAGGGGAATATGTCCTCGAGGTGCACCTGTGCTTACGGCGAGATTGTATTTCAGGACAGATGGCTCAGACCGAGATTCGTGACATGAAATCTTCCTTGCCGAAGATCGTCTCGACGGCGCTGACGACCTTGCTCCTGTCTTCGGAGAGGGTGTAGATCCTCAGGATGTCCATGAATCCGGTGATGGACCCGACGAGGGGGAGCTCGCTTATCGGCACGGTCTCCGTCTTTCTTCTGCCCCCGTAGACGTCGTTGGAGAAGAGGGTAATCGAGTTGAAAGCCTGCCTCTCGGACGTGTAGGGCACAGATGGCGTGTTCGGGACGTCGATGTAGATGCTTGAAGGCTTGACGCCCGCGCTTTGCGCGATGCTCGAGGCGAGCTCGTCCCTGAACCTCTTCTTGCTGAATATGCGCTGAATCGTCCTGTCTTTCCTTTGCATGACCTTCTCGAAGACGCACTTCACGAGCCTCCTCTGCATGTAGCTCGCGGCGAGCTTCTGCGCCATCTTGAGCTCTGGCGTGCGAGGCTCTAGGTCGGCGAGCTGTTGCAGGACTATCTCGTCGGTGAGTCTGAGGATTTTGTCTATCCTTGAGAGGTCGGTCAGGTGCAACTGTTTGTCGGCCAACGTCATCGAGTGCGCGAGCATGAGCTCAGCCGCCCTCACAGTCCGGTGGAAGTATACCGCCTTGAACATCTCATACCTTGCGATCAGGAGGGCCTCGAATGCGTAGAGCGCTGCCCTTTCGAGCATGAGGTGACCGTCGCCGCTTACGTCCAACGAATCGATCACCCTTTGTATGTCTACCTTCCCATATTCCACGCCGGTGAAGTAGGTGTCCCTGAGGAGATAGTCCATCATGTCCGCGCTCAGTCCTCCGGCGATGACCTGGTTCATGAACGGCCGGTCCTTCGACTTGCCGACGCAGAGCTTCGCTATTTTCGAGGGTTGGTGTCCGTTGCTCCTCAGGATGTCTCCTATGTTTGACTCGGTCACAATTCTCTGAGAGATGTCCTCGTGATTCATGTCGGTCTTCTCTGAAAGGACTTCTTCGAACAGGTGGGAGAACGGTCCGTGCCCGACGTCGTGGAGCAGGGCGGCTATCCTGAGCTCTTGGATGTCGTCGTCTCGAAGCCCTGCCCTCCCCGCGACCGACTGGCCGATCAGGCCTGCGACGTGCATGGTGCCGATGACGTGCTCGAACCTGGTGTGCACGCCGCCTGGGTAGACGAGGTAGGCCCCGGCGAGCTGGTGGATTCTCCGCAGACGTTGTATGAAGATCGAGTCTATGAGCTCGCGCTCTTGCTTTGTGATCTTGATGTATCCGTGGATCGGGTCCCTGATTTCAGCGACGTATTTGAGGGTCATATCGTCGTTCCCCGGTCCACTAAGATGGCCTCTCTTATCGTCTTCAGCACCGCGGCTTGGACTTCCTTGATTGGCCTTTCGGCGTCAACGAGCTTCCAACCCCGCTTGCGCGCGAGCTCCCTGTAAGCCTTTTGGGCCGTACGCTGCAGGCTGCTGCTCCTCTCATAGGCGTCCTTTCTGCTGCCGGGCCTCCTGGAGCTGAGAGACTTGGGGGGCGCGTCCAGGACTATGACGAGGTCGGCTCTGGGAAGGCCCTTCTCGAGGTTTGCCAGCCAAGCGGCGTCGAGCCCGTTCGCCATCCCGTATGCCAAGTTGGACTCGGTGTACCTGTTGACGATTATTATCTCGCCCGCCTCAAGGCGCAATCTGATTTCCTCAGATTTCTCCCACCTGTTAGCAGCGAAGAGAAGATGTTGCAGCTCCGCAGGGTAGGTCCTTCGGCCAGAGAGGAATGATTTGATTTCCCTCCCGATAGAAGTGTCGTAGTCGGGAAACGACATGCGCGTGGTCTTCGCCCCTTTCTTGCCAAACCATTTGGACAGGAGGAGGCTCTGGGTGTTCTTTCCGACCGCGTCTATGCCTTCGATTCCGACCAAGTATCCACGGGGAATTTTCAAGTCAGAATGCCTCCTCAGAAGAAGAGTGCCAGGGAGCAGATGACGAGCGATGAGACCAGCGCGGCGCTCGAATACGCCTTTGTAAAGCTCAGAGTCTCTTTTGTCAGTGTGGCAAAATCATTTAGCGACTTGTCACCGATTAGAGGTAAGGTCAGCTGCGAGGTGATGGCCGTGACGCTGCCACGCGATAGCCTGTCCTCAGCGAGCTTCTCCAGCCTCTTAATCGTGGCGACGAGCGTCTCTATGTTGCTGTCCTCGCCCAACGCGTGATAGCCTCGGTTGGTCAAATACCGCGCGGCCGACTTGTGAGTGTCTGACGTGCACAGTTCGATTAGAGCTACGTCCACTCTCTTGAGCTCGTCGGATATCTTCTGCCGTAGGCCCACGATCGCGTTGTTCGAGTCGGCGGTTATCAGGGCAGATTTGGAGCCGTGCTTTCTGAAGAGAAGGACGGTGACTCCTCCGTCACTGATGTCGGACCCATGGTCGAACTGTAGCTCCGAAGAATGTGCCACCCCGAGCTCGAACTCTTCCTCGGGACTTGCTTTGATTTCTGAGAAGATTTTGACCCAGTCGTCCTTCGAGATTTTCGGTTGCTCCGCGTTCTCTCCTCCGATGGAGTTGTGCGCGTCTACGAGCATAAGTTCGACTCCCAACTCCTTTGCAGTGGATACTGCCCCATCGATTATCGTGGGTTCCAGGTCGTCGGTGTTGTAGGGCGCGTTAGAGAGGAATGCGATGACTTGCTTTCCGAACCCCAGTGTCGTCACGATTTCCGAGCCTAGTTTCAGCCTGACTGGCCCGCGCATGGTCCAGGACTGCTGCCCGCCGTCCGAGGGCGACGTCACGGCGCTCGCGATTTCAGCCGCATACCGCTTCGCGAGCTCGTTCGTCGGGAGGTTCCTTTCGTGACCTCCGATGCCGTGAAGGACCATCGCTATTATGTCGTGGTTGCGGAGTTCGTGATATATCAGCTCTGAGAGGTTGTAGCTGCCGACCGGATAGAACGGGCCCGGATGCACCCCCGGCAGCACCAGGGCTACTTTCTTCGTGTCGCTCGCCACGATTATTTTTGTGGTGACGGGTGCGTCCTGAGAGTATTGCGTGAAATAATTCTCGAGGCTGGCTGGCTTGTGCGAGACCCAGGTCTTGAGGAACGACTGGAATGTCTGGAGCGAGTTGATTCCGACGCCTTGGGTCTTGAAGGTCTTGAATTTCAGTAGGAAACCAGTGGTGATTCCCAATATGACGAAGCCGAGGACTGCGGCATAGACAGCCGCGGAGTTGAGGTGCAAGACGAACGTCGAGGCCAACAGCAGTGTTACTGCGGGTTGAATGACAGATATGCAGATGCTCTGGATTGTGCTCGACAGGAATGCGCCGTTGATTACTAGCAGCTCGAAGCTCCAAGCGAAGAAGGCGCCTAGGACGAACTCGTTCAGCCCCGGCTGAGGGCTGTGCGAAACCCAAGAGAAGAGTGAGCCGACCGCGAACGGGATCGTCCAGATCAGGTTGGAGGTGAGCGCGAGCCCAAAAGTTCGCCGTAGAGAGATTATCGAGTCGCGATCCAGTGCTTTGATGACGTAGGTGACCAGGCCCGAAGACGCGAACACGGCGACGAAGATTGTCAGAGCGACGGCCACCGGCAAGCCGTCCAGCGCGACCAGTGGCGCCAAGAGCAAGACGTTGGAAATCGAAAGAAAGATTGCGAGGCTCGAGAAGGAAGGTAGGACGAAAAGATGCCGGTAACGGCGGGCTAGTTGTTCGGTTGCAGAGCCATACAGAGGAATCTACCCGAATAGTAGGCCGATGATGGCCACCGCCGTCGCCGCGGTTGTGGACGGTGGCGCTGGGAACAAGATGTTTATCGCAATTGATGTTACGACTAGTCCCATTGAGGCCCCAAGGACAATCTCGGGCTTGATTTTGACGCCTTCGGTCTCATCCTCGAAGAACCTGAGGAGGCCGGCGCTCGATGCCGGTAGTGGATTGCCCTTCTTCTTGCTCATCGCGTTCTCGCTTTCGCCGTGCGGCCGCCCTTTTAAAATATGCTGTGACGGCTACGAATCAAATAATTTCACAAAAACAATAATTAGTGATGCGGGTTCCTGTGCATCGTGAAGAATCAATACGGCAAGATAATCTCGCTGGTCAAGCAGCACGAGAAGTGGTTCTCAGAGAGCCTCCCGCTGGTCGCGAGCGAGAACGTCGCCTCTCGCACCGTGAGGAATGTGCTTACTTCTGATTTGGGGCACAGGTATGCTGAGGGCTGGCCCGGGGAGAGGGTGTACGCGGGTTGCAAGTTCATAGATCAAATCGAGCTAGAGGCCATGAGCCTCGCCAAGACGTTGTTCAAGGCGGAGTTCGCGGATGTTCGTCCCGTGTCGGGGGCCTGTGCCAATCTTGCTGTGTACTCTACGTTGTCTGATCCGGGAGACACGATGATGGCTTTGTCCATCCCGAACGGCGGCCACATCTCGGCAGGCAAGAAAGAGTTCTCGGGAACGGCCGGGCTCGTTCACGGGTTGGACATCGAGTATTTCGTCTTCGACAAGGAGAACATGAACATCGACATCGATGAGACCAAGAAGAAGTTGAAGGCCGTCCAATCCTCCGGGAAGAAACTAAAGATCGTGATGTTCGGGGGTAGCCTTTTCCTGTTTCCGCATCCGGTCAGGGAGCTCGCGGATGCTGTGCTCGAGGTCGGTGCTGTCCCCTGCTACGACGCTGCCCATGTCGCGGGCCTGATTGCGGGAGGTCAGTTCCAGGATCCGTTGGGGGAGGGTGCTCACGTGATGAGTTTCAGCACGCACAAGACGCTCTTCGGTCCACAGGGCGGGACGATTGTCTGCAAGGCCCAATACGGCGAGGCTATGAAAAAATCGGTGTTCCCGGGTACGTCAAGCAATCACCACCTCCACAGTGTGGCGGCGAAGGCCCTCATGTTCTCGGAGTTCTTGAAGTTCGGGAAAGGGTATGCCAGAGACGTCATCAGGAACGCACAGGTGCTGGCAGAGACCCTGGCAGAAAAGGGCGTGAGCGTCCTCGGGGAGAGCCATGGGTACACCAAGTCCCACCAGGTGGCCATCGACGTCACCAAGTATGGAGATGGAGGGATTGTGGAGAAGAAGCTCGAGGACATGAACATCATACTCAACCGTCAGCTGCTCCCCGGAGATCTCCAAGCGGGGAGGCACTACACGAACCCGGGCGGGATACGGGTAGGCGTGTCGGAGCTCACAAGGCTCGGTATGGGGAAGAGCGAGATGAAGGAAGTCGCCGACGTCTTGCACATGGCACTGACCACGGACAAGGCGGACCTCGTCAAGAAGCGGGTGCGGGGCCTCCGCAGGTTGCACCAGAGGGTGAAGTACTCGTTCGACAACTCCCCGGCATATTTCTACCGTTAGTAGGCTATCTGTCTACGACGAGGCCGGGCTCAGGCTCTAGCGTCTGATCCGCGAAATCAGTGAGCTCCGACTGGGTGCTCTTCTCCCTAGTCTGGAAGAGTTGATCCATCTCCCTGACCAGCAAATCGAGGCGCTCTTTGATGTACTCGTCGACGTCGTACTGGTGCGCCAGCCTGCGCGCAATCGCCAGATACTTCTCGACCGAGCCCCTGGTGAGAGTCTCCCTGAGTTCCCCTCCGCAAATTTCGCATTTGGCGGAGACGGTGGGCCTGCGCAATGTTCGGCTGCAGGCCCTACACTTGAACGACTGGGTGGCGTACTTCTTCATGTTGCCTGCGATGTCCCTGATGAGGTGGGTCTTGATTATGGACTCGACGACCTGCCTTGCCGACACGGCCTCGATTTTCTCGGCGACCTCGATCTGCTTTGCTATCTTGTCGGCGAGCGTCGTGAGCGTGGAATAGGCGCTCCGCGGGCTCTTTATCGTAATCGAGCTTGCGCTGTGAGTGAACCCGTAATTGTAGAACTGCTCCGGGAGGTTCACCCTGTTCCTGATGGTCTCCACGAGGTTCGAGACCTTAGAGGCATTCGGAGAGGATTCGGTAGCTTGGTAAAAGGCGAGGGGGTATTCCCAAGCCACATCGAAGTTGTGGGCCTGATCGTCGACCTCCGCAGGGAGGATGATGGGTTGAATCAGGAGCGGGGTGTCCATTAGTCCGCCGATTTGCGTCGGTATGTACTCGACTGAGAAGTTGAGAAAGATGTCGAGCAGGAGCAAGATGGAGTCGCCGTCGCCGTCGCAGTCTCTGCGCTTGGAAGAGTGCCAGCATGGGTTTGCGAAGCACACCTGGGCGTTCGAGAACCCGACAATCCTTCCTGCCACTCCGACGGACGTGTGGGGGGCCAGGCCCACGATCACCTTTCCTCTGAGCTCGTCAATCGATTTGACGTTGTAGAACCTCGGCAACCCGTAGACGATTTCTAGCTCGTCGTCGACGAACGCAGCGACCCTCAGAAGGTCGTGCGCAGTGTTCTCGGGGATCACGACGTCTTGCGGCTTGAGCGGCACGATTTGCTCCGGGTCGACGAGCGGCTTGCCGTCCTTGTCGACATCGTATCCCAACGAACGCAGCATCGCGATGTCCGTGCGTATGTTACTAGGCCTGAAGTGGGTGAGCGGCGCGTTCGTGACATCTACTCGCGCGGTCCCGTCCTTGTATACGTAGATCTCGTGCTTGCTCCGAAGGGCGCCCTTCTCGATGGGTTCCGCGTACTTGGAGCCGCTTGATAGGCCCCTGACCCCCTTTATAGGGCCGCGCGCTACCTCAGGAACCTTCCTCAGGACCACGTCTACCGCGGCCCGTACGTCCAGGTTGTGGTTAGAATGCGTCACTCCCTCCGCCTTGCATCGCGGACAGGACTGACCTTCTTCGGCGTTTATGATTTGGCCGCATCGTGGGCAGGAGAGGAAGCGGACGGTAGCCTCGCCGCACTCCTCGCACCTGCTGGATAGCTTCCGCTTTCCACAGGAGGGGCACATGATGTTGACCATGTCGACCCTCATGACGCCATGCTTCGCAGCGGCGAGCAGATCCCTAGTCATGCCGCCTGCAGCGCCGACGGGGAAGAGCACGTGGACGGGAGGTTTCATGTGCCTGAGCATCGCCTTCTCGGGCCTGCCCACCCGCATTCCGACCGTGGCAGTGGTCTGCCTACCTATCTTCAGGCCGGAGAGGTGGTGAATCAGTTCCAGTGTGTTGTCGGGACTCCAGGAGGAGGTGTCAGTGACCTCGACGTCACCACCCACGTCCATCAGTGCACCTAGAATGGTCGCCCATTCTTCTGTCACGGTAGCGGAATCCTCGTTCCGGGTGAAGGGAATCAGCAGATGTTGCAAAGTCTCTTGGATGTGATGTGATGTGATATGGACCTCGATATCACGTCCTGAGCGGCTCGAGAGACTCCTCAGTTCTACCACCTCAGCTGGAGAGAGCCTGTCGAACCGCGGCGTGTAGCCGGGGTATAGCGGGATGTCGAACTGCTTCGATAGTAGCAGCGCCTCCTCGGCTGTCGGCATTGCGCCACCAAGTATGGTCTCTAGCCGGGTAGGCTGGCCCGTCTCCCCTTGACTTGTGGGCTCATTCTGCTTTATCGTTTCCCCTGCAGCCGCTTTGAGGTCCTGCCGCCACCACTCTGTGACATAGGGGGAGGGTCCCAGCGTCTTGTTGTTCTCAAGGAAGTCGCCGTAACTGATGAGCGCGTCTCCCATGTCGATTATCCGCTCCAACGCATCGTGAAGGCGCTCAGCCTCGGCCAGGGTGTTCACGCGCCGTACGGAGCCGTCTTTCAAGAGGGCCGTCGGTCCTTCGATCGAGTCGACGAACGCGATTGTGGCGGCCTTTCCCGGTATGTCGACCTTGACCTGGGTTCCGACGACCACGCAGTTGTCTAGAAGGGCGGGGATCGCAGGATGGATGCCAACGGTGGAAAGGCCCGTGTTCATGGCCCTTCCGTACCTTATCCTCAGGCCACCACGAGTATTAGGCGACGAGATGACCGGCCGTCCGGATATCACCTCCTCGAAATGTGCCCCTATCTTCTCCGTCTCGCCTGTGGACTGCTGCTTCCCACCCTTCAACTCGGCGAGCCAGTCCCATCCTGTGAGCTGGAGATCGGTGAGGATTCTTTTGAGCTTGTGGGCCCTGCCGATGACGCCGTCGTTGAGGACGCGGAGAGCTCCTCCTCGGACTCTGTCTGTGGTTACTCTCTTCAGGTTCCTGTGGACGACGACTTCGAACGGGTCCGTCTCCACTCCGTCAATCTCCACCGGCAGGTTGGAAAGCGCGACCCGCACGTCCGAATCGGAGACGCGATATTGGAAGCTTCCGACCTCGCGTTCGTACACTCGGAGTTCCTCGATGTATCTAGCAACCTCTTCCTCCCGCGCCCTATAGGGTGAGAGCCCGAGTTTCTTCGCGACTACGTCAGCGATTAGCACGGAGAACGCGGCCTCCGTCCCGCCGGCGGATCTCATGGGGCCTGCGTACGAGATTGAGGCGTACTCGCTGTTGTCGTCGTTCTTCTTGATCACAACCGTGGAGATGCCCTGAATCGGAGCGACGGTGACGCCATCCGTAATGACCGCGAGGCCTGCCCTGACGGCATATTGGAGGGCCTGATCAATGCTCATAGCGCCAAACTTGCCTAGCGCTATTTCTTCAGCGATGGTTAGCGTGGCCCTTTCCTTGGACATAGTGTGTAGGAGGTGGCGCAGCCTCTCAGCCAGGCCTTCAAATTGTGAGAGCCCCAGCATCTCGTTGACACGGTCGGCTAGGTCGAAGACGGTCTTCGACTCGACTATCTCGTTAGGATCAAGGCCTCTCGACTTGGCCTCCTCGGCGATGTTGTAGGCCCTTTCGTATTGGTTGAGTATGTCGCCGTAGTAAGACTCGAGCTCTAGTGGGAAGAGCGTGAGTTTCTTGCTATGCTCCCAAGCGGAGCTAGCCTTGAAGGGCAATGGTCTGCACTCTGTGCTGAATTAGTGCTTAAGCTTGTCTCTCAGGACTTTCGTTATTGGGACCAATTTTTTCTTGAAATCCTTTGTCTCGAGGAGGTTGCCGATGACCAGCAAGTCGGCGCCGGCGTCTGCTAGCGAGGCGGCAATCTCAGGGGTTGTGATTCCTCCTCCTACCACCAAGAGGCCCTTGAAGCTCTTCCTGACGGCTTTCACTACCTCGGGGGGCATCGGGTGGTTTGACCCGCTTCCCGCCTCCAAGTACAGGGCTCTCATGCCTAGATATTGGGCTGCTAACGCGTACATTGCCGCGACTGCGGGCTTGGTGTATGGTATGGATCGAACCTGACCGATGAAGCTTGTCGTGCTCTCATCGCCGAAGACGAGGTACCCCATTGGTATCGCCTCTAGATTGTATCGGCTGACCTGGATTGCCCCAATCGCCTGAGCTCCGATGATGAAGTAGGTGTTTGTCGAGTTCAGCAGGGAGCTGAAGAGGATTGCATCCGCGTGACGTGATATGCCTGTGACGTTACCAGGGAACAATATCACTGGACATGTGACGTTACGTTTCACGGCGCTGACGATATCATCCAAGTGCGTCTGATCACCCAACGTCGAACCTCCGATGAAGATACAGTCGAAACCAAGTTTCTCCGTGGTTCTTGCCACAGATATCGCGCCCTTCTTTTCAAAATTAT
The DNA here is from genome assembly GCA_003135575.1 of Nitrososphaerota archaeon. Taxonomy (GTDB): domain Archaea; phylum Thermoproteota; class Nitrososphaeria; order Nitrososphaerales; family Gagatemarchaeaceae; genus Gagatemarchaeum. The sequence goes on along the minus strand of PLCG01000110.1, from coordinate 16,285 downwards.
CGGGGTCAATGAGGGCCGCAAGGCCTGTATGCCCTCTCTTACGAGAGGTGAGCTGTGTCTCGATCCGGCCGAGACGGCTCATTTTCAGCCCCCCGTTCTCACGAATTCATCTACGAAGCTGTTGTAGACGTCTATCTCAGGGCGCTCGGTCGGATACCTGAACTCTCTTCGTAACCGGCAGCTAGCATTCCCGCACGCAACAACCATCACATAATCTTGTGATGCTTCATCACGCTGTGATGTGATGCGAACTGCTACCACGCCGCAACGTGGACAGCTGAATACCTTAGGTAATGACTTGTGAGTCTGTCTCAGCACTTTTCGTCTTCTTCTACCCATCTCATCCATGAGCTCTGCATGTCCTGCATAAATGTTATTCTGATTCGAGAGTGATTCATAAGGTGAAGTTTGTTGATTAGTAGACATTAACCGGTAAAATATGTATGTTTTCAGGTAGATTAATGGCTTTTGTTTAGAAAGAGGCGAATAATGCTTAATACAATATTGTATTACAGCAATCCTGATGAATTCGACTCCGGAGGCAGTCGCAGATCTTTCTTCTTTGACGCGCGTGCAGGTCCAAACCTTAAAAATGCACCTGGCAGTGAATAAACATGAAATTAATATAGAAGATGCGCTCAAATCACGTAAGATTTCAGGGATTAGTAGAGGTACTCATTACAGGATTCTGGCGCAGGCGAAGAGGAACGTAAAGCGGTCGCTCTTCACCGTGGTTACTGCTACGCAACTCGGATTGATCAAGGCGGAGGATGTGCAGAAGCTTATCTCTTCGGTCTCGAAGATTCCCGTTGACTTGGATCCCGAGAAGATGCCGGAGGTTCTAGCACTGGTCAATGCTGTCGCTGAACGTATCGTGATGTCATGATTTGGTATGACGTCATGTAAGCTTATATCATGTAGCATCACACAGATTGTGACGCGTATTGTTGGATGATTATGTTCTTGCAGCTTCAGCAGCGGTCATCACCGCGGCAGTTGTGATTCTAGGTACTCTGCTCTGGCGATATAGGAGCTTGGTAAAGGAAGCAGATGTTTCGACCAGGCTTGCCAAGGATGTATGGGACTCTGTGAGCTCGCGTTTCTCTGTTGTGGACGCTCGAATCATTGATTTGATGGCGAAGACCGAGGTTCTTTCCTCGCGATTTGGTTTTACGTCACCCACATCACAGCTCCGATCCTCACCAGCCGCTGTGACGAATGCAGCTGTGAGCACGAGTAAGGCCTTTGAGTCTGTGCGTGTAGCGCAGCCCGCGGTTCTTGTTGCCGAGGGGACAGAAACTGAGACAAGGGTGTTGCGTCTGCTATCTGAAGGCCCTAGGACGTCCGCTCAAATCAAGGAAGAGGTGGGGAGATCAAGGGAGCACACCGCCCGATTGATGAAGGCGCTTTTCGACCGTGGTTTGGTGATTAGGAACGACAGGAACAAACCCTACGTCTATGAGATCACAGAAAGCGGTAAGTCCTACGTAGCAAGCTGACTGCTCGATAGGTGTACGAGCCGGTACACCCATGAGTTGCCGAACTTCTGGCGTTTGAGGAGTCCTCTGTCGGCCAGTCTCGATAGGTAGGTCGCCACAGTACTCAGTGGTATAGGTGAATCGTGCAAATCTTCATAATCGCGGGCGATGTCAGCGGAGGAGAATTCTTTCGCTGAATATGAAGACTGGATGAGCTTCAGAATTTTACCATATGCGGTCGATCCGTCAGGAACGTTCGACTCGGCAGGGTTGTGGTCGCCCTGCCCCAAGAGATCGATGAGCTCCATCATCCGCATCACCTTGTCATGGGAGACCTTGCCTTGCAGAGCGAGACTGTATGTAGTTCCTTCCTCGTCAGTTATCTCGACCTTTACCTTCTTCCGCAAGAGGACGTGAAGGGTCTGCCGGCACGTTAAAACCAAGGATGGTGTGAAGTTGTGAACCGACTGCAAACAAAGGTTGACCGTATGTTGAGATGGTTTGGGTGTTTCACACCGCTTCACAGGTAAGTCTTGGCCTTTAGCCGAATAGTGGTTCCAGTGGAAACAAAGGGGTCTAAACAAGCCAGGTTTGTGTGAACGAAGCTGAGTCTGGGTAGTGCTGGTTGTCCAAAGCAGGAATGGGGAGAACGAGTCAGGCTTCACATGGTGTTCACATTGGAGAGGGGACCCGTGCGTTTCCACTGGAGGATTGAGGTCAGCGTCGAGGTTCAAAGTTCGTGTGATTGATAGACGTGTTGTCATCCAAAGTAGTCAATTAAAGAGAATAAGAGAGAATTTCATCCAAGAGCGAGCATCTTCTTACATAGTATTATCCTTGTATTACTCTAAATCTTCTTACGGCCTTCCACTGGAAATGGAGGGGCAGGGCCTTATTTAGACCACTGTTTCCACTGATTACCAATGCCTGACTCATTGGACGAAATTTTCCAGAGAGCCAAGCAAGGCAGAGCTCTTTTCCAGAACCGGGATGCTCTGTCTCCAGACTATGTTCCTGAGAAGCTCCCTTTCAGGGAGAATCAAATTCGGCAGGTGGCGCAGATTCTCGCTCCTGCTCTACACGGATCCAAACCATCCAACCTCTTGCTTTACGGCAAGACCGGCACCGGGAAGACCGCAGTAGCCAGACTCGTCGTCGAGAGGCTTCAGGCCCAGGATGCCTCGAAACAGATAGTCACTTGCTATGTCAACACCAGAATCTCGAGCACGGAGTATCGGACGCTGGCCAAAATCGCCGAGTCCTTACCTCTCCCCGAAGACAAGAAGATACCGGGAACGGGCCTATCGATAGGCACTGTCCTAGACCGAATCTTCACATCAATCAGCACCACCAAGGCCCATCTGATACTGGTTCTGGACGAGATAGACTACCTGGTCAGCGCATACGGAGACGACGTCCTCTACCAGTTTACAAGGGCAGGTGAGGAAGTCAAACCTGGTTTTTTCACAATAGTTGGAATATCAAACGACCTCAAATTCAAGGATGAACTTGACCCACGGGTCCTTAGTAGCTTGGGAGAAGAAGAACTGGTCTTCCCACCATACACCACTGAGGAACTTCGAGCGATCCTAACTGCCCGCGAGAAGATTGCGTTCAAGCCGGGAGTTGTGCCGAGTGCAGTGCTCAATCTCTGTGCGGCCATGGCTGGCTCTGAACACGGTGATGCTAGGCGCGCTGTGGATCTCCTCCGTGTTGCCGGAGAAATAGCAGAAAGAGAGGGCATACACGAAGTCACGGAGGACTGCATAAGGAAGGCCTCTGAGAGGGTCGAGAGCAACCGGGTCGAAGACGCGCTGCGCTCTCTACCCATTCAGAACAAACTCGTCCTCCTAACCGCTTCCAAGTTTTCTAACGGGACCAACACCGGCGACCTCTACTTGGCTTACGAAGGCCTTGCGCGACGGTTCGGCATCGACGCCCTGACCCAACGAAGGGTAAGCGGCATTCTCGCGGAGCTCGACCTACTCGGCCTCTTGGAGGCCGCAGTCGTCAGCAAGGGAAGGAGAGGTAGAACGAAGAGAATCCGGTTGCTGATTCACACCGGCACATTAAGCAAGGTCATGGCCGAAGACTCCCAACTGCTAGGCCTGCTGTAGTTCGCCAAAACTCATCTTCGTGAAATTCCTCTTAATCACCTCAAGAGTCGACAAGTTCAGAATCGGCACGATGGATGATATCGGATCGATTCCCATGTTCGCCTGGAAAGGCGTCTGTCCCTGGAACGTGCCCGAGTTCACGACCAGCGTACCCCGATAACTTCCTACATCGAGCGTGTGCACGTGCCCCGCGTGGAAAACGTCGGGAACAGGGTCAATCACCAACATGTCTCTCAGCTCAGGAGAGAGCGCCGTCCGCTTTCCATAGGTCGGCGCCAGGTGCCTGGCCTTGAGCAACACTTCCATCGCCTCCACAGGCCTGTCGTAGGTCAGGTCTGGGACGGTCGCTATGATGTCGTCCAGACTTCTGCCGTGATAGATTAGGAAATTCACGCCGTCCAATTTGATGTTTGTAGGACCTCCGAGATGGACGGCATTCTCCAAGCTGTAGAGAGGTCCCGAAGCATCAATCGATACGGCCGGCTGAGGAAGGGCCTGTCTCACGGGATCGTGATTGCCTGGAATTAGAAGCAGCTTCATGTGCTTGGGGACTTGCGAGAGAAACTCCCTCGCCATAACATACTGACGCCTTAGGTTCCTCTCGGTGAGCTGGAACTCTTGACCGGGATATACTCCGATACCGTCTACCACATCACCTGCGACAATGACATAGCGTATGCGCTCGACGATGTCTAGGTCGCCAAGCTTTCCGTTTAACCACGCCAAGAAGCGGCTAAAATCATCCGCGAGGAACGTCTTACTACCGATGTGCAAATCCGATAACATGACCGCATACACCCTGCGCGACGAGCCTACGAGCTTCCTTGTCGGGATGTCAGGCAGTAGCAACTCTCTCGCATAGAGTTGTCCTCCCTTCCCCAGCGCTACCTCCGCCACGACTAGGCTATCCAGCGGCAACGACAACGCTGAATCAGCGACCTTCTCTCCACAATACAACTTGGCGCTCCCGGTCGGGTCGTCCAGCACCAGTTCGACGCCACCTCCCTTCCTGCTGTTTCTCGAAGACAGCAACCCGGCAATCTTGTACTCCCTCTCCTTCATCTCCCTCCCTGACTCGATTGACACGACGTTCTTCGAGTCCGGTCGCCGCCGTGCTATCTCCAGTAGATGCGCATACCTATCCTGGAAGAGTCTCTTGAAGCCAGCTTCCGCTTCAGCGGGCGCGATGCTGTCAGTCGGGTCGCTAACCACCACGAGATCCGCGACCAAGTCTGCAGAATCGACAACGACCCTGCTCTGCGACTCGTCCCTGGGAACGAATTCGTCGAAGTCTGATCTTAATATCATACGCTCCGCCTTCAGTGATTCCTTCTTCTGAATGACCGATTTCAGTATCGGTTCGACATCCCCCTTGCTAGACAACTCGGAGAGAAGAGAGAATGCATCCGAATCTATCTGATAACCCTGTGAAAGCGCCCTCGAAACAGCCATGACCATCTCTGCCGTCGCCATGACACAATCACCGTGAGTTGATTGTGGGCCTGGCCAAGCGCTCTACCAGGCTTTTTGCGGTCTCAACCAATTCGGAGAGCCTGAGTTCGTCCTTGGCTTCGCAATATATCCGAGTCTTCGGCTCCGTGCCCGACGGCCTGAACATCACCCACGACTTGTCCTTGAAGACCAGGCGCAACCCGTCGACAGACCGTCTCTCCACGATCCTATATTTCGAGAAGTACTCGTCGATTTGGTCCCCGAGCTTAGCGATATCCAGGGACACTGGTAGATTGAGTTGCTTGTAGAGCCATTCGAACTCCCCATTGAGAATCTTCCGCAAGTCAGACCTTTTAGCAACCGCATCAGCAATCAACGCGGCGCAGTAGATGCCGTCTTCCCACATACCCCAACTCGGGTCCACGATTTTGCTCGGCTCCGTCGCGAGCACAGCGCCCTCCTTGTCAATCTCCGCGAACGTCTTTCCAATTTTTCCGCGGACGACACGCAGTCCCATCGCTTCGGCTGCCTCCTCCACCGCGAACGAGCTATTCTCCGAGATGATCACCGAGCCAGAGCTCTTACCCAGGGCCTCGAGCGCGAGGACAGAGGTGACGTAGTCTGGAAGCACGCGACCCACAGAGTTGATCAAGACCAACCTGTCGCCATCACCATCGTGGGCGAACCCCAAATCCGCCTGCACCCCTCCGACGAACGCTGCCGTCTCTCCGAGAGTCTCCGCGATAGGTTCTGGGTGCCTCGCCGAGAAGCGCCACGAGATTTGCGTGTTGAGCGGAATCACCTTGTGGCCCAAGCTGGTTAACAAGTTCGGCGTCACCAACGCCGCTGGGCCTGTCGCACAATCGACGACAATCCGCAGAGGCTCCTCTGCCTTGGAGAAACGAGAAACCAGGGCCTTTGTGTAAGGCGCGAGCACATCGCGCGATTTGATTGACCCAGGCGTCGCAGAACTCTTGACCGATTCCACGATCATCCCCCGCTCAATCCGTCCCTCTTCTTCCCGTGAAAGTTCCATCCCTCTCTTGTTGAAGACCTTCACTCCTGAGAACTCAGGAGGGTTATGTGACGCCGTCACTGAAAACCCAAGCTCGCAATTATGCGCACGTGTCCCAAACGCGACTACGGGTGTAGGAACCAGACCGAACTGAATCGCATCGCTCCCACACCCCGCGACCGACGCCGCCACGACCCGCGAGAGGACCGTGGAGCTCTTCCTCCCGTCCCACCCTACCCCGTAACTGCCCTTGCCGAACACGAAGGCTGCAGCCTCGACGAACTGATGTACCTGCTCGGGAGTCTGCGTGGAGTTGAACACCCCTCTCACGCCCGCAGTGCCGAATACAGGCATTCTACTCCAATTCAAACACACACTACTCCCATATTTAATTTAGAGTAACGAGACTTGGCTCCCACACCATCCGCCGGCGGACCGTGGATTGCGAAAACCTCTAGCAAACATCGTTTTCACGAGGCCTTCTCCGAATATCTTCACGCAAATTAAATAGCAACGTCAAATCGCAGCACGTGGAAGGGAGACAAACATAGAATTGGAATTCGTCGAACCTCAGGTCTATCTGATAGCCGAAAGCAAAATCAATTTCGATCAACTAAAAACTATGCTGGCCTCGGTCGGCCAAGAGACAGCCACAAAGTGGCTCGCAAGGACTGAGGAGGCCTCGAAATCACAAGGTGAGCTGCTCACTGAGGTCGCCGGACGAATCTGCTACAAGAGCTTCGGCGTGGGCCTTAACCCGAACGTCACCAAGATAAGGGAGAGCTCACGTGACTACATCGACAACACTCTGTCAAAGGGCGACGGCTCCATATTCGAGCACGCGACCTGCACTTTCGCCTTCCTCAATGTCAGCAGGGTGTTTACCCATGAGTTGGTGCGACACAGGGTCGGCGTCGCGATAAGCCAAGAGTCCCTCAGGTACGTCCGGCCGACGCACGTGCGCTTCTGGCTCCCACCGGAGTTCCAAGACAAGAAGAAAGAAGTGAAATCGATAATCGAGCAGATAGAGCACAACTATCACGAGCTCGAAAATTCCTACGGCTGGGACAAGCTGAACTTTGACGTGAAGAAGCGGATCACCTCCGCCTTAAGGAGAATCATGCCTGACGGCATGGCCACCTCGATAGTCTGGAGCGCGAACCATCGGACCATCCGCCACGTCATCAGCATGCGGACCGCGGAGTCTGCGGAGGTCGAGATAAGATTCGTCTTCGACAAGGTCGCCAGGCTCATGAAGGAGAAGTTCCCGCTGATCTATCAGGATTTCGAGTACACGGAGCTTGAAGACAAGACCCGAAGCTGGCGACCGAAGTACAACAAGGTTTGAGCGCCGGGGGTGGGATTTCCACCCGTGGAGGAGCACAGCGTATTCCTCCTCCGCGCGATTTGAACCCACATGACCGTGAGGTCACGGGCTGTCAAGTCGGATGATCTCGAGATGCGGATTCACCCACTCCACCCAGAGCGGAGCGAATTGCCCGCGCGTTAACCAGACTCCGCCACCCCGGCGGCCTCCACTGGGCTTGCAACCCAATATAGGTTTGAAGTATCGGCCTTACTCAGTCTTGAAAGATTCGCCGCATCCGCAGGTGGAAACCGCGTTCGGATTCTTAACCACGAACCCACCACCCATCAACTTGTCGGACTGGAAATCAATCACAGATCCGGCGATAAACGGCATGCTCGACTTGTCGACAATCAGTTTCGCTCCGTGCTGCACTATGACGTAGTCGTCGTCGGTCGACTTCTCTTCGGGGACCATGCCGTACGAGAGGCCAGAGCACCCGCCCGCCGAGACGAAGACCCTCAGACCAGCCATCGGTTTGTCCTGTTTTGCGAGGTAAGTCTTCAGTTCTGAGGCAGCGTTCTCCGTGATGTCCACCACCGGCTTGATCATCTTCGTTGCCTCTGACGACATTTTACGAAAAATAGGCCGCTTAACTCCTATAAAAGGAGACCTACTTCTCACGCATTCGTTAGAGCTTGCCCAGAGCTAACATAATCTCTTCGTAAGGAGGCTCGTTTGAGGGGGCGTCGGTCACCCACTTGTACCTGAGGATTCCCTTGCCGTCAAGGACGAGGGCCGCACGCTTGGAGACGCCCTTGTATCCGAATCCCGGCCAAGGGTCCTGAAGGACGTCATAGGCCTTCGAGACCTTCTTGTTGAAGTCGCTAAGGAGGGGGAACTGCAGGTTGTAGGTCTGTGCGAAGACCTTCAACGTGAAGAGACTATCCACACTGATGCCCACCGTTTGCGCGTTGAGCGAGTTAAGTTTGGTCGCACCATCCCTGAACACACACATCTCCTTGTCGCAAACTCCTGAGAAGGCGAACGGGAAGAAGAGCAACACGGTCTTTCCTTTTTGCGTGAACTCCGACAGCTTCCTCTCTTGCTTGTTGGTGTCGGGCAGAGAAAAGTCGGGCACCCTCTGGCCTATTCGCAGGACCATTTAGTGTGCTCCGGACGCTCTACCGATTTAAGCTCTTTGAGCAGGTTCCAGCTTTCGAAGCAGCTCGACATACCTTGTCATCAGGGAGACGAGCCTGTCTAGCTCCGCTGAATCCTTCTCGTTCTCTAGGAGCGACATTGACTCTTTCAGTTTGACCAAAAGTAGGTTCTTCAGGTCCTCAGCGACATCCGGGAAGAGTATCTCCTTGGCCTGGAGAGCGACCGCCAGGTCGTCATGGTTGCTGCAGTAAACCTTCCCTTTGTATCTCAACTGCACCCCGTTGCAGACGGAGCAGGGCTCCTTGATCATGACAGCTCCCCGTCTCATCAACTCGACGGTGGTCTTCATCTTCGCGGTGGTGGTGCTCAACTAGATTCGAACTCGACCTCCGTCCGGAGTTATAAACCATCTAGCTCGCTATAGAAAGCCAAATATGCAAGGCTGGGAGGCACAGGAAACTCCGCGCTTAATCACTGGATAGCTAATCATGAGTACCACAAAGGCGAACAGAGAGAAGAAGCAGCAACAGAACGACGGCAGGCTAGCGAAGGCTAGCGCGAGCCTTCAGCAGATTGCCGATTCGAACATCACGCCGCGCAACATAAGGAAGATAGTGAAGGACTCGATCATTGCCCTCCAAGACCCGAAGGTGAGCCTGGCCGTAAGGGCTGCGAACGCAATCAGTATGCTCGACGAGGTCGCCCAAGACCCTAACATGTCCTCGTTCGCGAGAGTCATACTCTGGTCGGCGGTTTCCGACCTAGAGTCAATCCGCGAGTAGCAAAGATTTAACATAAAGTCTCCACGCCAAGGCTAGCGCTTGCCCTCCTGCCCAAACTGCGGAACTGCGATTGCGACACCAACGAAGCTCTTTACTGTTATCGTTGAGCCGAAGGAAGGCGAACGCGGCCTAACCCAGAGGAAGGTCGGCATGTATAGCTGCGACAAATGCGGCACGAAGTTCCCCACCGTCGTGAGCAGGCAGCACTACCTTCTCGTGGCGGAGGAGCAACTAGGCAAAATCCAGACTGACATCAAGAACCTGAAGAAGACGAACCAGGACCTGGAGAAACGAATCGGAGCCATGGACAAGGAGTATGCAGACCTCCAGAAGGTCGTCGACAGAAGCAAGAGAGACGCGGAGACCAGGGCCTTGGAATCGAAACTCGAGGCTCTGGAGAAGCACGTCGCCTATCTTAGAAAAGAGAAGGGAGAGCTCGAGGAGAAGGCGAGCAGGCTTCGCTAGTCAGAGTTGTGACCAGCTAGACTGTGTAGCTTTCGCTCGGGGCGATAGGGCTGGAGTACGTGGCGACTTTCTCTTCCAACACGGCCTTCTCCGTCCTCAAGGCCTCGACCTCGTTGGACAGGGAGGTGGCGTGTCTCTCGAGTTCGAGAGTGGTGAGTTTCTCCTTGAGACTTGCAATCTCGGTCAGGAGGGTCGTCTGCTCAGATTCCAGCGAACGAATCCGTTCTTCTATCTCGGCTCTGTGATCCGCGTATTGGGTGATTACTTCCATAAAGACCAGACACGTAACATCATAATTCCTTTTCTCCAGTCAGACGAAAAACAGTTGATTCAATCGTGAAACCAATTCAATCACTCGCTTCCCTTATCAATGCCGTCGGGTCGACTCCAACGATGAAGGGCATCTGGTTCTGGCCATCAGAGTCGAAGGAGCAGGAGAAGACTCTGCAAATGGTCTTCCGCGAAGACGAACTCGTCACCATCCTGCTGGCTTTAGCAAATGGCCCAGACGGCCTCTCCAACGCCCAGCTCGACAAGCTCCTTGGGAACAACTCCCAATGGAGGACACTGCTGCATATCAAAGAACTGATGGCCCTCGGGTTCGTCGAGTACCACGTCCAGTTCTTTGGGGACGCCGGCAAGTACCAACTGACAGAACTTGGAAAGTCAATCGTGTCGAGGATACCCGCCAACCACTAAGGCGTCCTAAGCTTCTGGCTCTACTGCTCTTCAGAGACGCGCTTCTTCTTGTGTCGGAGCTGCGAGTCGACCCACGAAATATTCGCGTCGAACATCGACCGAGCCTCTTTGAGCATGGTATCACGTTGAGGTTGGGGGATCTGAGAAATCTTCTCTTGGAAGACGTCGAAAATCTCTCTCCCACGATTCATGAACGCAGACGCCCACGCCCCGGGAGGCAGCAGATCCGCGAAGAGGCGGATCATGACGCGCTCCCTCTTTCCAGCCGAAGCCAAAGTCCGCTGCATCTCCTCCAGCTCTTGCTTTCCCTTCTTGGTCGCAGAATACTTCACCGCCGCCCCATCTTCCAATGACCCGAGCCTTTCGAGGAGACCCTCCTTGACTAGGCTTCTGAGCAACGGATAGACCGTCCCAGGACCAGGCCTCCATGCGCCCTCAGTCTTGTCCTCGATTGTCTGCATTATCGAGTAACCTGTCTCAGTCTTCTTGGACAACATCGACAAGATGTAGAGGCGAAGAATCCCTCGAGGCACCGTCTGTGGATGTATCCACTTCTTCGCTCCAGACTCGGACATTACAATAATTCTTCACGACCCCGTCTATATAAGGTGTTGAAATACTACAGTGTATTGTGACTACTATCAGTATCGTATTCGATATACTTATAAAACCCAGCTGAGCGCGTGCACGGCAGAGCCTTGCCAGACATCATCTCCGTTAGCGATCTCGTCGAGGTTTACGCTGACGGGACTAAAGCCGTCGACGGCATTTCCTTCAAGGTGAACGAGGGCGAGTTCTTCGGCTTTCTAGGGCCTAACGGCGCGGGCAAGAGCACAACAATCAAGATTCTTACCACATTGCTTAGGAAGACTTCGGGGTCTGTCTCCGTCGCGGGCCTAGACCTCGACAAGGAAGCAAAGGAAATCAGGAAAATCATCGGTGTCCAGAGCCAAGAGACCTCGGTCGACCCCGAACTGACCGGCAGGGAGAACATAATTCTGCTGGGACACTTGCAGCAGATGAAGGGCAAAGAGCTGGAGGAGAGGGTGGACAAGCTCCTTGAGGTCGTCGGGCTGAAAGACGCGGCCGACAAGCGGGCGGGCCGCTATTCTGGCGGAATGAAGAAGAGGCTCGATCTCGCTTCCACGCTGGTCCACAAGCCAAAAGTCCTCTTCTTGGACGAGCCGACCACTGGCCTCGACCCCCAGTCGCGCGCGACCGTGTGGGACTACCTCGAGGAGCTCAACAAGAAGGACGGTATCACGATATTCCTCACTACGCAGTATCTGGAAGAGGCGGACAGACTTTGCCAGCGGCTATGCATCATTGACGCGGGTAAGATTGTCGCGGAGGGTTCACCGGTCGGCCTAAAGAAGGATATCGGCGCCGACGCCATCACCATCACCGTCCAAGACAAGAAAAGCGCGGGCGACAAGGTCGCAACGAAGGCAGCAGCCAAGGAACTGCTCTCGAAGATTCCCGCTGTGATTAAGACCGTGGACACCGAGGAGGGGCTGACCATCTACGTGAAGAATGGCGGGCTGTTTGTCCCCGAGCTCGTCAGGGCATTCGACAAGACCGACATCGAGCTCGTGTCAATCAACATCTCAACGCCAAGCCTCGACGACGTCTTCCTGAAGCACACCGGCAAGAGGATCAGGACTGAAGAGCTGGTGAAGGAAGTCACTACTGGAAGGTTCGGGAGCAGGAGAAGATAGAGAGCATGACGCTGCTTTTCGACACGCAGTTTCTGTTCGTAAGGGCGCTGAAGAAGCTCGTCCGTAATCCCATCCTCATCTTCTTCTCGCTGTTTCAGCCGATAATCTTCCTCGTGCTCTTCACTCAGCTGTTCTCCAAGTTCTCCCAAGTCCCGGGTCTCTTCCCCTCCGGAATCACGTATCTCGAGTTCGCCACTCCCGGGATTTTAATGCAGAATGCCTTCAGCAGCGCCCTGCAATCTGGGACGTCGATTGTGGAGGACCTGAACTCAGGGTTCCTACAGAAGATGCTCGTGACGCAGGTCAGCCGCCCCGCCATACTAATCGGAAGGCTCGCGACCGACGCGTTCCGGGTCACCGTCCAGTCGGCAATCATCCTCGGCTTGGCATACCTGTTGGGCTTCAACATGGCGACCGGAATCGCCGGCATACTGCTCACCCTCTTCATCATCGCGTTCTTCGGGTTCGCTTGGTCGGGAATCTCCTTGACGCTCGGACTAAGGACCAAGAGCGCGGAGACGGTCTTTGGCATCGGCGCCTTTCTCACGTTCCCACTGCTCTTCATCAGCACGGCGTTGGTGCCAGGCAGCGCGATGCCGACCTGGATGCAAGACGTGTCCAGCGTCAACCCCATCAGCTTCGCGACCACCGCGGTGAGGGACTTGGCGTTGCCAAACGCGTTCTCCTTGAGCGCCGAGGTCACGTCATTAGCAGTGATAGCGCTGATAGCGCTTGTGACGATGAGCGTCACCGTCTACTTGTTCAGAAAGGTAGTTAGCTAGGAGCAGCACAGGCGACAACGTCTTGACGAATCCATCGATAGAGGCCGTGAACCTATCAAAGACATACGGCTCTTTCACTGCCCTGTCTAACCTCAACCTGAAAATTGAGGGCTCCAAGTGCGTGGGATTCCTGGGCCCTAACGGCGCGGGCAAGACCACTACGCTCAAGATATTCACCGACCTGATAAGACAGTCTTCGGGCGAGGCGCTGATTAACGGGAACAACGTCCACACTCACAAGAAGGCCGCACTTGCGAACGTCGGCACCGTAATCGAGACCCCTGAAATCTACCCATCCTTGACCCCGACGGAGGCCCTCGGGATGATATCCGCCATAAGGGGTATTCCTCACTCCGAGAGGAAGAAGAAGATTGAGGATGTAATTGTCGAAGTCGGAATGCAAGAGTGGGCCAACAAGAGGGTTGGCAAGTTCTCCAAGGGAATGAAGCAGAGGATTTGCATCGCATCAGCACTCTTGAGCGACCCCACAATCGTCCTGTTGGACGAACCCACCACCGGACTCGACCCTCGAGGGATGAGTGAAGTAAGGGACATCGTCAAGTCGCTGAAGAAGAAGGACAGACTGATTTTCATGAGCTCCCACATCCTCAGCGAAGTCGCCGACGTCTGCGACGAGGTGGCCATGATCGACCACGGCAAGCTATTGGTCTACGACACGCTTCCGAACGTCACTGCAAAGTTCGCAGGAGGCGCAAACATAGTGGAAGTGGAGCTGATACGGCCGATTGACTCCTCCATCATGGAAAAAAACATTGCAGTCATCCAAGGCGTAGTCTCAGCGGAGAAAAAAGACGACAAGAACCTTCGGATCAAATGCAGCGGCGGCCTGGACATCCAGGAGAAGGTACTTTCAGATCTGGTGAGACTGAACATCGGCGTAGTCAGCTACAAACCGGCATCGTCTGCCCTCGAGGAATCATACCTTAACCTGATTAAGGACACCCTGTGATACCCATGGAAAAACCAACAACGGAGGTCGGGCATAAGGTACCAGGGAGCATCGCGCAAGTTGGCGTTGTCATGAGATACAGCTTCCTCGACTACCTTAGGTCTCGGAGATTCGTGATACTCCTCGGCATCACATTCATCATAAGCGGAATCCTCACAGGCGTAATCGGGTACTACAGACCGGCGGGTTTCCTCGGCTCTCCACTCGCATTTCTTTCGGGGTGGTGGGGAATGTCCGTGACGTTCATCACGGTGCTCTCCGGGATTTTCTTCGGAGGCGACGCAATCTCCGGTGAGTTTCAGAACAAGACCGGATACTTCACGCTACCTAACCCAATCAGGAGATCGAGCATCTACGTCGGGAAATGGCTCTCAGCTTTCATCGCGGCATCAATAATACTCCTCATCTTCACGGTGATAACCTTGGCCAACGAGACGTACTATTTCCCAGGAGTGAGTATCCCCTGGCAGTTCGGCGAGTCATTCCTGTTCGCATGGTTCTATCTCGTCGCTGTCTTGGGATTCACGTTCTTCTTCAGCTCGCTCTTCAAGAGCACCTCGTACTCCATCTTGGTAACTGCTATCTTGTTCCTCTTCGCGTTCACGCTAATACAGACCCTCGTCTCCGCCCTCGCACAGGTCGAGCCGTGGTTCATCCTGACATACGGCTCCCAGATAATAGGCAACGTGCTCACAACCACATATCCTGAGCACATCACGACAATCGCTGGCTTCGGCGGCCGTGGCGGCGCAGCTGCCCCCACGTTCACAACCTTCAACGTCACGATTCCTGAAGGCCTCGCGATAATCGCTGTCTACTTCCTCGTCACAGCCGCGCTTGGATTGATTCTCTTCGAAAGAAAAGAGTTCAATTGAGCAGAATCTGAATAACCGCTTCTTTTTGAAAGATGGTGCGGGAGGTGGGATTCGAACCCACGAACCCCTAAGGGATGGGGTCCTAAGCCCCACGCCGTTGACCAGGCTTGGCGACCCCCGCGCACTTGCGTTGCGTCTCACCGTCCCGAGTTCGGCTTAACAGCTTTGTGCCTTCGTAGTGTCCGAAGGGATAATAACAAATCGAGGAGGGGGAAGATTCGAATTGAGCGTGGGTGAGAGCATCCTCGACGTCATCGGGAACACGCCCATCGTCAGGCTTGGGAGGATCGCGCGAGGGCTGAAGCCTCGGGTCTATGCCAAGCTTGAGTTCATGAACCCGGGCGGCTCCGTGAAAGACAGGATCGCTGCGTATCTCATCGCCGACGCGGAGAAGAAGCACCTCCTGAAGAAGGGAGGGACGCTCATCGAGCCGACCTCAGGTAACACGGGCGTCGGCCTCGCCATGCTGGCTGCGGTGCGGGGCTACAAGGTGATCTTCACGATGCCAGACAAGGTGAGCGAGGAGAAGCGGACGCTCCTCCGTGCCTATGGGGCTAAGATTGTGGTCGCTCCCACTGACCTTACCCCGAACTCCCCGGCCCACTATGTCAATGTCGCGCGCAGGCTCCAGCGGGAGACGCCTAACTCCTTCATGCCGAACCAATACCAGAACGAAGGCAACCCGAAGGCGCACTATGCGACTACGGGGCCAGAGATATGGCGCCAGACCAAGGGGAAGGTAGACGCGTTCGTCGCGGGGGTGGGCACAGGCGGCACCATCTCAGGGGCGGGGAGATACCTGAAGCGGAAGCGCAAGTCCCTTCTCGTGGTGGGCGTGGAACCCGAGGGCTCGATCTACGGGAACCTCAAGCACGGCACGACAGACCCGCTTCACCCATATCTCGTCGAGGGCGTCGGGGAGGACTTTGTCCCCGGGACTTATGACCAGAGCGTCGTAGACGAGATAATCAGGGTGAGCGACGCAGAGAGCATCGCCACTGCTCACCGGCTGGTCCTCGAAGAAGGCATCCTCGCGGGGGGTTCGTCGGGCAGCGCGGTGGCCGGAGCCCTGGAGCTCGCGAGGAGGATGCCCAGCCTGAAGCTCATAGTCGTCATCATCCCCGACTCCGGCAGGAGCTACCTGAGCAAGGTCTACAACCCGGGTTGGCTGAAAGAGCACGGCCTCTCGCAAGATTAAAGTCACGCAGACTGGCCCGTCCCTCCATGCGCTTTGACACGCGTGCCGTCCACGTCGGCAACGAACCTGACGAGCTCACGGGTGCGGTCACGCCGCCCATCTACACCTCCTCGACCTTCGCCCAGGCAAAGATAGGGAAGACCAAGGGCTACGAGTACTCCAGGTCGGGAAACCCCACAAGGGAGAGGCTCGAGCGGGCTGTCGACCAGGGGGTCGCGCTCGCGGAGCGGCTCGGGCTACCACGGCCGGCGCGGACCCTTGGCT
>PLCG01000006.1:3021-3150 GCA_003135575.1 Nitrososphaerota archaeon | reverse complement strand
CATGATCTCGAAGATGAAGCCGGTGGACGCCAAGGGCGAGGGCGGCTCGCGCCTGGCCATCGTCTTCAACGGATCGCCCCTGTTCACCGGAGACGCCGGCTCGGGAGAGAGCGACATCCGCAAGTGGAT
>PLCG01000006.1:0-3009 GCA_003135575.1 Nitrososphaerota archaeon | reverse complement strand
GGGGAAAGGTGCAACTCGTCAACGGCGTGGAGCTGTTCCAGAAGATGCGCAAGTCGCTGGGAAACAAGCGCAACGAGCTGGGCAAGGAACACATCGAGACCATCGCCACGACCTACGGCGAGTTCCTGACCAGCGACATCGCCAAGGTCTTCGGCAACGAAGACTTCGGCTTCCGGCGCATCACGGTGGAGCGCCCCCTGCGGCTCAACTTTCAGGCAGCGCCGGACCGCATCGAACGCCTGCGAGAAGAGAGCGGCTTCGAAGGACTGGCCAAGTCCAAGAAAAAGGGGGCGCAGGGGGAGCGAGAGATCGAGCAGGGGCGCGGGTTGCAAGAGCAGATCTTGGTAGCGCTCCGCACCTTGAACCCCGAGCAGGTGAGCAAGAACCCCGATGCCTTCGAGAAGACGCTCCGGTCAGCGTTCCAGAAGGCGAAGGTGGGCGTGCCGACTCCCGTCTTCAAAGCGGTCATGTCCGCGCTCTCCGAGCGCGATGAGACCGCCGAGATCTGCACCGACGGCAAGGGGCAACCCGAGCCAGATGCAGAGCTGCGGGACAACGAGAACGTTCCACTCAAGGAAGACATCCAGACCTACTTCAGGCGCGAGGTGGTGCCTCACGTGCCAGATGCGTGGATCGACCAGAGCAAGACCAAGATCGGCTACGAGGTCCCCTTCACGCGACACTTCTACAAGTACAAGGCGCTGCGCCCCCTCATCGAGATCGAGAGCGAGATCCGCGCGCTGGAGGCGGCGATTCAGGGGATGCTCGGCGAGGTTCTGCAGTGACTCGCCCGGTAAGAGCTTCCGGTCTCGAACGTCTCCCTACGCTGCCAGCAAACTGGTCGAGATCGAAACTCGGTTTCGAGGCGACGGTGAAGGCGCGCCTCGGCTGGAAGGGCCTTAAGGCAGAAGAGTACGTGGACGACGGGTACGCCCTTCTTTCCACGCCAAACATCAAAGGGCGAGAGATCGATTTCGAGAACGTCAACTTCATAACCCGGGAACGGTACGTCGAGTCGCCAGAGATCATGCTCCGGGAGGGCGACGTTCTTCTGACGAAGGACGGCTTCACGCTCGGCACGACGAACGTCGTGCGGAGGCTGCCGCGCCCGACAACGCTGAACGGTTCCATCGCGCTGATCCGACCGAAGCCGCCGTTGAACAGCGTGTTCCTCTACTACCTACTGGCCAGCGACTTCTTCCAGTACCTCGTCCACCTGATGAAAGACGGGATGGACATCCTCCACCTCTTTCAGGCTGACCTTCGCCACTTCGACGTGTTGCTGCCGCCACTCAGCGAGCAAGCGCAGATCGCTTCCTTCCTCGATCAAAGGACCGCCGCCATCCACTCCCTCATCGCCAAAAAGGAGCGTCTGATTGAGCTGCTCCAGGATGAACGGCAGGCGCTCATCACGCAGGCAGTGACGAAGGGGCTCGACCCGAACGTGCCGATGAGGGACTCGGGCGTGAGCTGGTTGGGCGTCATTCCCGCATCCTGGGATGCGCTTCCGCTGCGTCGGCTTATCACGAGGATCGAGCAAGGCTGGAGCCCCTCCTGCGATTCGACGCCTGCCGCCGATGGTGCGTGGGGCGTGCTGAAAGCGGGGTGCACCGCCGGAGGCGTCTACCAATGGGCTGAGAACAAGGCGCTCCCGCCGTCTGAGATGCCAAGGACCGCGATTGAGGTGCATCCGGGGGATCTGATCATGAGCCGCGCCAGCGGCTCGCCTCACATCGTCGGAAGTTGCGCGACCGTGACGGAGGCTCCGGTTCGTCTGATGCTGTCGGACAAGCATTTCAGACTGCGGGTCGAGCCGCTCAAGGCGGTGGTCGCGTTTCTGTGTCTTGCCCTTGGCTCTCGACCTGCACGTTGTCAGATCGAGGTCTCCATCAGCGGCGCAGAAGGGCTCGCGAACAATCTCCCGCAGTCGGAGCTGAAGAGTGTCGTACTTGCCATGCCACCAGTCGCGGAGCAGCAAGCCATCGCGGCATTTCTCTACGGAACCCTTGCGCGGCACGACGACGTGGTCCGTCGGTTGACTCTTAGCGCAGAGAGGCTTCGCGAGTACCGTCAGGCTCTCATCACCGCCGCCGTCACGGGCAAGATCGACGTGTCGAGGGAGGCGGCGTGATGGCGAAGACGAAGGAGCTGCACTTCGAGGATGCCATCGAGCACCACCTGATCACCTCAGGCGGGTGGGCGAAGGGCAGCGCCAAGGACTTTGATCGCCAGACCGCGCTGGTCTCCAAGGATTTCTTCGCCTTCGTGGAGGCCACGCAGCCCGAGACCTGGACGGAGCTGCGCAAGCACCACCAGTCGGGCCTCGATGCCGCCGTCCTCGATACGTTGATCAAGGCGCTCGACCTGCGCGGTTCACTCGATGTGCTGCGCCACGGCTTCAAGTTCTTCGGCAAGAAGATCGAGTGCGCCTACTTCAAGCCCGCGCACGGAATGAACCCGGAGATCCTGGCGAAATACGCCCGGAACCGCTTGACGGTGAACAGGCAGGTGCACTTTGCCGAGGACAGCGACCAGTCCGTGGACCTGGTGCTCTTCGTCAACGGCTTCCCCGTCGCCACGGCGGAGCTGAAGAACCCACTGACCAACCAGACGGTCGAGGATGCGGTGGCCCAGTACCGAAGGCGCGATCCTCGTCACGCCCTCTTTCGGTTCAAGACGCGCGCCTTGGTGCACTTCGCCGTGGACCCGGACCGTGTCTTCATGGCGACCAAGCTGGCTGGCGAAGGGACGTTCTTCCTGCCCTTCAACCGGGGGAGCCAGGGTGGCGAGGGCAACCCCGACCATCCGAGCGGCTACCGCACGGGATACCTCTGGCAAGAGGTCTGGCAGCGCGACAGCTTCCTCGACATCCTGGGGCGGTTCGCTCACCTGGCGGTGGAGGAGACCAAGGTCGAGGGCAAGGTGGTCACGAAGGAGACCGTCGTCTTCCCTCGCTACCACCAGCTCGATGTCGTTCGGAAGTTGGAGGCGGCTGCGCGGGCGGAGGGC
>PLCG01000102.1 GCA_003135575.1 Nitrososphaerota archaeon | reverse complement strand
CCCAAAGAGCCAATATGAGATCGAGCTACCGGCGAAAAGCGACTGCCCGAGCGCGTAGTCGATCACGACCGTGATGAGCGCGGCGATAAGCAGCGAGTTGTTGAGCGCCTGCATCGGCTTGGACTTTATCGAGCGGCGAATGTAGAACCCACCCACAATCGAGCCCACGATCCCCGCGACGCCGAGCAGGAGTGGGTAAAGTATCAGCTGGTTCGCAGTGACGACCGAGAGCAGCTGGGCGGGAAGGCCCTTGTCTAGCTGCACGAGACCGCCGAGTATCACCGCCGCGATCGCAGTAACGACGAAGGACTCGTACACGTCCGCGCCCATCCCTGCGCAGTCGCCCACGTTGTCGCCGACGTTGTCCGCTATTACCGCGGGGTTGCGCGGGTCGTCCTCGGGGATGTTCGCCTCGACCTTCCCGACGAGGTCTGCGCCGACGTCCGCTGCCTTGGTGTAGATGCCGCCCGAGACCCTCATGAACATGGCGATCAGCGACGCGCCGAACCCAAGGCCCGCGATGGTGACTGGGTTCGATGTGATCTGGCCCTGGTAAGCGATGTAGAAGAGAGAGAGGCCGAGCAGGCCGAAGCCCACGACGGCGAAGCCCATCACACTCCCTCCCCGGAAGGAGACAGTGAGGGCGTCCCCGAGGCCGGTCTTTGCGGCCTCGGCTGTCCTTGAGCTTGTGCGGACCGTGATCGCCATCCCCACGTAGCCTGCGATGGCAGAGAGGGCCGCGCCCAAGACGAACCCGATTGCAGTCGAACCCCCCGTGGCGAGCGGGAGGTCGATGAAGACGTAGATCGCGACTGCGACGATGACGGCGACCGGCGCGATGACCTTGTACTCCCGTGAGAGGAAGGCGTTGGCGCCCTGTCTTACTGCGGTGGCTATCTCCTGCATCTTCGGTGTGCCAGGGTTCTGCGAACGGACGTTGAAGATCAGAATGACCGCGTAAACGAGCGCCACGAGCGCTCCACCTACAGCTAGAAGACCGAAATCAGTCGCCATTTTCTAGAAAACTGCCTGCGGGGTTTTCTGGAACCGGTTATAAGCTTAGAGGCGCTTCTTCCTGCTAGTCATCGCGTAGCACGCCACGAGAGGGAGGACCGTGGTGGCGTCGGCGATGAGGGTCGTCTTCTTCGCCTTTGGCCTCACCTTGCCCCAGGAGATGGCCTCCTTCACCTGCGCGCCGCTGAGGCTCCCATCGTACTCGGTCGCCGTCGTGATGTAGCAGGCGTAGTCGAGCCCGCCTTTGAATTGTGACCACCAGATGACGTGATGCTTGCTTATCCCGCCCCCGATGACCAGCGCCCCGCTCTTCTTCGCGTCGAAGGTGATGTCCGCCAGCCTCTTCTCGTCCCCTATCACGTCGACCCGAAAGTCTGGCCGCCTGTTGGCGAAGAGCCAGATCTGCGAGCCGACGGCCCCGTCCATGGGACCCGGGACGAAGACCGGGACCTNNACCTTCATCTTGCGCGCCCAAAAAAGAATGGAGTGCTCGTCGCCCAGCTCTCCAAGCTCGTGGCAGAGCTGCTCGGTGGTGACGCTCCTCATGCCTGTTTGGTACTTGCTCTCCAGCCACGGCTGGAGCCGCTTCTCCAGGGCAGGGCCATAGGTCTCGAGTGGGACGAGGATGTTCCCCAGCCTGTGGTACCCTTCCTTCTTCACCTTCACGTCGTCGAGGTCGAAGCTCCCGTGGTAGTAATCGCCCCAACTGCGCGCGAGGTCGTGGTCTAGCGTCCCCGAAGCAGTGACAATGACGTCGACCATCCCCTCCCGTATCATGTCGACGATGACGCCTCTCGTGCCCGTGGCGACGAGCGCCGCGGGGAAGGAGAGGAACTTCGTGCAGGCTCGGTCGTCGAGCATCTCCGTGTAGATCATCGCGGCCTCAGCGAGGTGCCTCCCCATGAATCCGCCCGCCGCGTGCATCTGGTCGACGAGGGAGACGACGTCCTTCGAGGCCTTGAGGTGCACGTCCTTGACCTTCTCGAGCAATCCGGATTTTTGGCCCCTGTCTCGGCTTTAAAATCGTTCGCGACGGGAGCACTTTCATCCATCCCACCCCCCTCCACAGCGCGCCGGCGCGCCGGAGGGCGGTCGAGCCGCGCGTGATGGCCTCGCGGTAGCTGGTCCAGGAGATTACTCCTGGGCGCCTGGCTCCCCTCATGCTTAGCTCGACCTATTCTGTGGATGATGCAAAGTGCGCGCACTGTTCGGGGAGGATGGTGGATATCGGCGAGGAGATGGTCTGCTCCTCCTGCGGAGGTGTCAGGCCGAAGGAGGTGGAGGCCGACTCGGTCGGCGCCGCCACGGCGAGGAGGACCCACGCGGTTGATTACACGAACCACTCGCTCGGGAGCTTCCTTGGGCCGATGGACTACGACCGCGACGAGGCGCCGTCATCGAAGGGGTTCTCTGGCTCCTCTTCCACGTTCAAGTACCTGAAGACCATCTCAGACTACTCGCAGGTGGACGAGGCTGGGGTCTATCCGTGCGCGAAGCTCATCGAGAGGATATGCGAGAAGCTCTCGCTGCCGCGCGGGGTCGTGGGACAGGCGATAGCCGTTGCCAAGGGGCTGCTCGTGATCAGGAAGCAGAGGGTCGGGTACACGATAGCAGCGATCTCCGCCTTCTCGATAATCAGCGCGTGCAGGATCTACGGCGTCTCGAGCGTCGGCGTGAGGGAGGTCGTAGCGGCCCACAGGGCGCTGGGGCACAACGTCAGGCCGTCGACGCTCATAAAGATGGGGTTCGACTCTCCTGTGAAGGCGAGCGCGATGAGGGCTGAGGATCACCTAGGGAGGGTCGCGGCCCGCCTTTCTGAGGTCCTGCCGAAGCTCGGCGCACCCCCTGGATACCAGTACAAGCTGCTCCATCTGGCGAGGAGGGCGCTCGGTATGCTGGACTCCTCGGTGAGGGGCGGGCACAGCCCTTGCGCCCTCGCCGCGACCAGCTTCTACGCCGCCGAGATTGCGGTCTCGGAGGGCGAGTCGAGGAAGAGGTTCTTCACGCAGAGGGACGTCGCGACCTGCGTCAGCGCGGCTGAGTACACGGTCAGGGAGCAGTTCTGCGAGCTCTTCAGGCCGAGATGGGACGAGATATGCGACGAGCTCAGGCCTATGCTGTCGAACCCGAGCCGCGAACAGTCCAGTCAAAGCTTCCCGTCACGCCCTCAACTCCAAGCTCCACGAGCATGATCCAGTAGGTCGCCAAGCAACCCGTGCCCGGGGCCCATCCTGCAGCCAAGAAGAACCCGCGGGCGGCGGCCTCCTCGAAAAGGGACGGCATCACAGAGACGAAGGCAGCCTGTGCCAGGGAACCGTTGCAAGAACTACCCGAGAGAGACGCGGCTAGAGAGCCGAGGATGGAGGCGCAGAGCGAGGACGCAGATTGGGGCGAGATCGGCAGATGGAGAGTATGGAGCTCATGTCTCTCGAGGGACACCGAACCGCCTCCCCCGACCTCCTTTATGCTCAGGCTCGCCTGGAGGTTCATTGCGCCGGGGAGAAAGCCGGAGAACGGGGCCGCGACGGTCAGGTTTTCCGCCTGAAAGACCTGGAGAACATCCGCCCCGGTCGCGTTGACGCCCGAGGAGTACTCAATCCCCGAGTCCTCGCCGGAGACCGATGCCCTCGCAGAGATTGACCCGAGGTATTGTGACATGCCGGCGCAGTCCGCCGGGTTGGAGGAGACGTAAGCCTGGACTTGCGNNTGCGGCGGTCCCAGCAGAGTACTGCCCTAGCAGCGACTCCCTTGTCTCGACCTTGGAGGAGAGCGCGCTCGAGGCGAGGTTGTCTTGCGCTGCCATGATCGTCGAGTCGGCGACCACGAGGGCCGTGAAGAGCAGAAGCGACGCGAGAGTCGCGGCTACTGCCTTGCGAGCCATGCGTCGATCACCAAGGTCCGGCCGGGAAGGTCTAAGGTAAGAGAAGAGGACGCGAGGGGAAACGAAGGAGCACCCGCTGAGGCGCAGCCCGAGCCGTCCACCGAAACAACGAGGATCAGCGTGCGGTTGCTGGCCTGTGCCGCGGAATCGCAGACCGAAGTCAAGGACGAGGTCGCGAGGAACGGAAGCCCGACGCGCTCGATGTATGCCGAGATGGCGGAGTCGAGCCTCGAGTGGGACGCCGCCACGACCGCGGCTTCCCGTGGCGCGAGGGGGTTCATCAGGACGATGAGCGAGAGACAGATGGCAGCGTAGCCAGACGCGACCGCGATGTCGAGGAACCGCATCCCCTAGCCACCTAGCGCGATGTGCGAGACGACGACCGAAAGGGCAAGGAGTGTCGTGCTTGCGAGCATGACAAGCGCGATGCACACCTCGATGTACGCCTCAACCATTCCGCGTCTGCGCAACCACTATCACTCCTCCCTCGAGCGTGAAGCTGTAGGTCTGGCCTGGGTGCAGGGTCGTCTCAGGGAGAGACCACTTGACCGGCGCGGTCGCCGTGGACTTTCCAAAAGAGGCGGCGACGGTGTTCCCCGAGAGCGTCACCAAGAGCTGGACCGCGGGGTAGGTGGTCAGGCTCGTGACGACCGTTGTCCCGGGGGACATTGAATCTATCATCTTCTCCAGCCCCGCTGCGACGACCTCCGCCGCCCTCTCCTGGGAGGCGGAGTAGACGAGATACACGGGCCTCGCTAGCAGGATCGAGAGCCCGATCACAGAGACCAGGTAAACCGCGTCCGAGACCCTCGAGGAGACGGCGGTGGTCGGCACCTCAGNNAGCAGCAGGTCGCCTCAAGCTGAAAGGAATTGGGAGCAGCGGAAAAGACGAGGAGGCACGACCCGTCCAAACCCTGGAAGCTGAAAGAGCATGGGAAGCCCAGCTGGTAAGACCGAGATGTTCCGCCCGTCGAGACCGAGAGCGAGCCAGCCGCGCAGACGACAGAGGAGTCCTTGAGCGGCAAGAGCAGCGAGACGTCCCTTCCCTCGACGATCGCGATCCTGGCCGCTCCGGCGATCTGGTCAGACTTGGACGCGGCGGCCACCTGGTCGAGGCCCGGCATCGCCCCGTTGACGAGCATCACGCTCGCGCCCGCCACCCCCGCAGAGATCCCGAAGGCGATCACGTACTCTATCAGCTCTACCATCAGGTAATCGGCCTAGGATGTTCTGACGCGATTTAAGCGTCCACGCGTTGGCGCTTTATTATCTGCCGCACCTCTTTCGAGCATGATTGGCCAGCTCGAGAAGGCCCTGATGCAGCTTGCCCGGAAGAAGGCGGTCAGGAGCGCGCAGCGAGGGCCGCTCCTGATAGAACTCCTCCAGTCGTCCGACTCGGAGCTCATCGAGTCATACCCGAACGGCCTCTTCAGATGCGAGATCAGGAACGCGGACAACGGCGCCGGCGGGAGGGTCCCTCTCTACGAGGTGGCGCCAGTCATCGGCGCGGAGAACCTTGCCCTCCTCAGGGCAGCGGTCGGGAGGATAAGCGAGAGGCTGTCTCCGGCGCAGGTCCAGCCGTTGACCTTCACCAGGCTCATCGAGGTACTCAGCCAGATGGCGGCGCACGAGCTCTCAAGGATCCGCGACCTCGGGATGGTCAGGGAGCTCTCGCGGCTCGCGGCGTTCGAAGCGGTTGGGCTTCCCACCATCTTCGCCCTCTCGAGGGACAGGAACGTCCAGGAGTTCTTCCTCGACTCGCCCAACTCCCCTATCTATCTTGACCACGCGAAGCACGGCAGGTGCGACACGCGCATCTTCCTCACGGAGCGAGAGAGGCGGGCGCTCGAGACTCACATGGACACGTTCAAGGGGTACACGCTAGATTATGCGAACCCCTCGTTGAAGAACGAGTTCGACGTCTTCGGCACGCGGCTCCGCGTCTCCCTAGACCTTGACCCGCTCGCGGTCAGCGGGTTCTCGCTCGACGTGAGGAAGCTCACCTCGAACGTCCTCACCCTCGCAGACCTCGTGAGAATGGACGTGCTATCGGTGGAGGCCGCGGCGTTCTTGCTCACCGCGCTGGAGGCGGGGGTCAACGTGACGATAGTGGGCGAGACGGGCACGGGGAAGACGACGCTGCTCAACGCCCTGGACGAGGCGCTCGACCCCAGGCTAAGGAGGATATACGTGGAGGACGCGGTCGAGACGAAGGACCTGCTCGAGCGCGGATACCACCAGATGAAGCTTCGAGTGGACCCCTTCGAGAGGGGAGGAGAGGCGCAGCGCACCAAGTCTGCGGAGATCACCAAGATACTACACAGGTCCCCCGACCTTGTGATACTCGGCGAGATCCAGTCGGAGGAGCACAGCCGGGCGTTCTTCCAAGCGCTCTCTGCAGGAGTTCGCGGCCTGCAGACGTTCCACTCGTCCTCGCCTGAGCAGGCGATCAGGAGATGGCTAGAGCTCCACGGCGTGTCCAAGGCGAACCTGCTGGACCTGGGCGTCGTCGTCCAGATGTTCAGGCCGCAGAAGCTCTCGTCGCGGAGGCACGTCCAGAGCATATCGACGGTCTCAGGGCGGCCGGCGGCGGACGAGCAGAAGAGCGGGAGCGACGCTCTTCTTCGGAGGTTGTACGTCAGGGCGGCCGAGGGGGCGCTCCACAGGACCGCCTCGTGGGAGCAGCTCGAGCTCCCCCTTCCTTCCACGACCAGGGAAGCCTTCCTCTCCAGCCTCGAGAGGCACATCGAGAAGCTCAGCGAGGCACACGCAGAGGGGGCAGCGGCGACATGAAGGTNNGGTCAGGTCGTGGGAGCAGCTCGGCCTCGACCAGGGAAAGGCCATCATCTTCATCGCGGCCGTCGCGGCGTCGTTCTTCACCATCGTCGAGGTCGCCGGCCGCCAGCTCCAGGTAGGTGACGCCTCCGTGGTCCTGGGAGTGATAGCCGCAGGAGGAGCAGGATATCTGGTGACGACGACCCCCAGGAGGGTCGTCGAAAAGGCGGCGTTCGAGCAGACGCTCGAGGCCCCGTCCTTCGCGGCCTCCTCGAACATCCACTTGAGATCGACTTCCTCAAGGAGCAAGACGCTGCTGATGGTAAGCGCGAGCGAGCCGCGACTCAGGTCGTTCCTCGCCATCGTCCGGAGGCAGATTCTTTTGGGATATGACGCCGCCGCAGCCATCGAAGCGGGCCGACCCCAGAACCACGTCTTCTCGGAATCGGTCCGGACCGTGTTGAACACCATCGTCGGGGTGGGCAGGGCGCGGGTAGAGGAGGGAGGCGAGGAGCTCGACGGAATCCTCAACTCAGGCGGCCTCGACGACGAGACGAAGCTCCCGTTATTCATCGCGGTCTCCTTCTTCCTTCCCATCATGCTAATGCTCTTCGCGGCGACGACCAAGGGGACAGGTCCCGTTGCGATGGGTGCGCTGGTCGTCCTCGAGGTCGTCGTGCTAGACATCACGCTGGCGATCTCCGGAAGCTCCGTCCCCTGGGGGAAGGGAGGACGCAAGGGGGAGAACCGGTGAAAGCGCCGTCCACCACAGCCACTGAGCTCGAGGTGATGAGGAAGCTGCGCGCCGTCCTCAAGAGGTCGTCGAGGGGCCTGGGTCTCGCCGCGGCTTTCGTGGGAGTCTTCTCCGGGTCCAAGAATGCGGTGGAGCGCGACGCTGTCAAGAGGATCATGCTCGGGACCCCTGTCGAATCTGCTTTCGCGGGCCTGATGGCCGAGAGCGGCTCCTCTGGGGAGCTGCTCAGGTTCATCGCCGCGCTCGCAAGGATAGATTCCTCAGAGGCGAGCAAAGGGGCAGAGAAGCTCTCGTCGATGTTCGACCGATGGACCATGCTCAAGGAGAGGAGGGCGATGGAGAGGAAGGTTATGCAGTTCAGGGGGCTCATCGTCTCGACCGTGGCCGGGGTGGTCGTCGGGATGCTCTCGACCCTCGCTCCGGTGATTTCGAACTTCCAGATCTCGCTCGGCACTGCGCCTCCGCCGCCATCCGGCTTCTCGCCATACGAAGGCGCGGCCTTCTTGCTGCCCAGCGCGATAGCCTTGGGGCTCTTCCTGACACCCCATCGCCCGTACGTGAACGTCGCGGTCTCGCTCGCCGCGTTCGCAGGAGTCGTCTACTTTCTCGGGCCTTTCGCCTCGTTCAGCGTAGCAGGCTGAACGGATGGGCTGTGGGCGATTAAATAATCATCCAAGATATTGTGCAGATGATCGTCGAAAGACTACTCCCAAGGTTGAGGAAGAACAGGAGAGCTGCGCAGCTCATCGAGGAGGCGCTCCTGCTCTCCGTCGCGCTGGTGGCTCTCTCGTTGTTGGTCGGCGGTGTGGACTCGGTCCTCAAGCAGGCCGGCAGCTTCACCACCAACATCTGGAGCTCTATCACGTCCAGCCTCAACAGCATGTTCAGCTCTGCGTTCCACTGGTGAACGTGGCCTGGTCGCAGAAGAGGACTCGGTCAGAGGCGCGGGCACCCTCTTCTCCAGATTCAAGTGGAAGCTGATGAGCAACGTCCCCATCAAGATAGACTCCATGTCCGTGGTCGATGGGAGATACCTCGCGACCACGCGGTCGAACAACCACAGGCTGTTCTCGCTCCTGNNCTGGAAGAGCCGAAGCTCGACTACTCCGCTGCGGTGAGGATCACCCTGCAGCACCAGCGCATGAAGGGGCTCCTGGACGGGCTCCATAGGGCCAGGATACCGTTCCTCTACACTATGATGGTGATGCCCTCCAATCAGGACGAGGAAGAGGAGAACCAGATCTTCGAGTTCGACCTCGTGGTGGGCACTTGGGTCGACGCAAAGGGGAAGGAGCTTCAGGAAGCGAGGCTTGAATGCGAGCAGAACGCATCTACCCTTGCGGCGACGCTTTCGGTGGGGCTCCCCAACTCCTCGGTCAGGCGTCTCACAAAGGGCGAGCTGGCGGGCTTTGCGCGAGCGCTCCTCCTTCCGGCCGAGCCGCGGCTCCGGCAGGTGGCAGACTCCGCGACGCTCAGCAGCCTCGAGTCGTTCGAGGGGCACGGCCCGACCGTCGGCGCGGCGGGCGCGGCGCCCGACTTTTACATCCCGAACTCGAAGGAGTCGGGAGAGCGGGGGGAGGGCATCGCTTTGGGGCGCGTGAAGACGCGCTCGGCCACCTCCCACGAGTTCAGGCTCCAGCTCGACGACTTGAGGCGCCACGTTACGCTCATGGGGATGACGGGGTCCGGCAAGTCCACCACCGCCGGCGTGATAGTGCGCCAGGTCGCGGCGATGGGCCTGCCCGTGATGGTCCTCGACTGGCACAACGAGCACGCCGACCTCGTGAAGTCGGTCGGTGGCCAGGTGCTCTCGCCCGGGAAGGACGACTTTGCCATCAACCCGATGGACATGGGACCCGGCACGGAGCCGGCCGAGCACATCGAGATGGTGACCGACATCTTCTCCGACACCTACCACTTTACGCATCCGCAGGCGTACATGTTCAGGAACGCGCTCCAGCGATGCCTCGCGGAGGCGGCGGACAGGGAGGTCCCCACGCTCGCGTCGCTCGTGAGCACAATCGAG
Organism: Nitrososphaerota archaeon; assembly: GCA_003135575.1. Lineage (GTDB taxonomy): Archaea > Thermoproteota > Nitrososphaeria > Nitrososphaerales > Gagatemarchaeaceae > Gagatemarchaeum. The sequence goes on along the minus strand of PLCG01000102.1, from coordinate 644 downwards.
AGCTACCCTCTCAGGTCCGCATACGACAACGAGACGAAGGTCGCGCTCCTCAGGAGGCTCGTGCCGCTGACGCAAGGCAGCGTGGGGCGCGCCTTCAACTCGCCCTCGAGCCACACGGTGGACGAGCTGCTCGACAAGGTGCTCTGCGTCGAGCTGGGGCACATCAGGGAGACTCTGTCGCGGGGCATCTTCGCGGACATCCTGATGAAGCTCGTCTACGAGATGCGCACCGCGAGGAAGGCGAGGATGGAGCACCTGATGATGATAGAGGAGGCGCGGAACATCGCGCCGGTCAGGAGGGCGGAGGACCCCCCAAGCGTCGGGGAGCGGATGATATCGGAGCTTCGCAAGTTCGGGGAGTCGATGCTCTTCATCGCGCAGTTCCCGAGCCAGGTCGCGTCGGAGGTCGTGAAGAACTCGGGAGTGAGGATCATCCACAGGGTCGCTTGGGCCGAGGACCTCAGGCTGATACGCGACTCGCTCAACGTCACGCCGGAGCAGCTGGCTTACATCTCGAACCTCGGTGTGGGGGAGGCGGTCGTGAGCCTCACGAGGCTGCAAAAGCCGCTGCTGGTTCAGGTCGAGGCGGGAGGCTCCCTTTCGCCCGCGAGGAGGGACCTCAACTTGCTCGAAGAGTCGTAGTC
>PLCG01000083.1 GCA_003135575.1 Nitrososphaerota archaeon | reverse complement strand
GATGGGCCCGGAGCGATTCGAACCCCCGCTTTGGACCCGATGATGTCTTGAACGCTAAGAGATAAGTGCGGTCGCAGGGATTCGAACCCCTACCGTCGCAGGGCATTGGTACCGCCGGGGATTTGCACCCGAAGATTTATCATCCCGCCCGGGGCACCTCTTCTAAATAAGCCTATTTTATGCTCTATTTGTCTTTGGGAGGCAGAATTGGGCTATTCAGAGGGCATGATACCCGCCGAGGGAAGCCGTCAAGATGAGTGACTTGCAGCATGCCCTTGTTTCCCCAAAATCATTCATTAGGCTACAAATTCCTACTCGTGGCATTCTTGGGCGGGCCCGGCAGAGACGCCCCCGAATGGGTTCCAAAAGTGGATGCCGATGAAGCGAGTTATCGGCTACACTTCTTTCCACGGCAAGAAAATCTTGAAGACCTCCATCGGCTCATCCACGTTCTTGAGCTTCTGGGCTCCTATAGAGTCCATCCGCTGATCTAACTTGTTTCTGACCTGGACATAGACGGGTTCAGAGATACATACCCCTCCCGGCTCTGCTAGAGGCTGGATCCTAGAAGCAATGTTCACGGCGTCGCCCAGGACATCGTCCCCCTGATGTACGACATCCCCGACATGGATTCCGATTCTAACTTGCAACTTTCTTCCGCGTTCGAGGTTCGAGTTGCGGACACTGCTTTGGACGTTAATGGCGCAGCGCGTGGCTTCGAGGGCGCTACCGAACTCGACTAGGAAGGCGTCCCCAATGGTCTTTACCTCGCGACCTCCGTGCCTGGAAAAGGTTGGGCGGAGCAGTTCTTTGTACTCCTCGAGAATTTCGAGCGCTGCAAGCTCGTTCTTTTGGCATAGGGCGGTGTAACCGACGATGTCAGTGAACATTATGGCAGCCAGTCTTCTCGTTTCCACTTGCAACGATGCGCCGACTAATCTGACGCCGCCGTTGCTGCCAAGTGATATGCGGTGCCAACGTGAATCGAATACCTTTCCTCTCAGCATCCGAACTCGGATGGAGTTCTCCATCCTCCCCCCCTCCTCCTGAGCCTTGACGTCGATTATCCCGTCGCATAACGCCTCAAACTTGGTGTAAAAAGCCTCAGATGCGATCCCTCTCACAAAGCCTAGAAAGTGAGGGCTTTCACGGGCTCTAATACCATAGGGGAGAGCTCCAGTCCGCCAGACATCAAAAAAGGCCTCTTCGTCGTTGTACTGGAGGAAGACAGCGGTGTTGTCGTCGAGGTGTAGCCAGCGCTTATCCTTCTCGGAATAGCCTGCTCTGGCCCGCTCTGCCCACCTTTCAATGCTCTTCGGTCCAACCTGCAGAGGCTTGTCATGAGTCGTAATCCAAAGGTTCGGCGATGGAACATCGTCAGCATGCTTCTCTTTCTCAGCCTCGTATACAAGAGCCTCAGTGTAACTGTCCCAGATGCTGAGAATCCCTTTTTTCTCCATCTTCTCAGCGTCTATGCCTAATCTCGAGAACGCCTCCTTAGCCTCATTAGGGGGGTGTTGGAATACATGGTACTCGGTCTTCATTCCTTGTTTCAGTGCCAAAGCGGCAATGGTCAATGATGTCTCATACCAAAGGGAATCGGGGTCGAACTCGACAATATAGTGACCTCCGTAAAAGAAGCCATCAGGAGCCAATTCGTTCAGTATTGGCACCTTCAGGATGTCGGTCAAGGCTCCCAGTTTGACAAGTAATGCGTTGTTATCAACGTTGCCGAGTTGCCCACGAAACTGAGACGAAGACTATGTGCGGGATCAGTGGTGGCGGGCCCGACTGGATTCGAACCTTTGGTCGAGCAATAATGGGGGTAGCTCTTGCCGCTAGAGCCTCAAAGTGCCGAGGGATTCGGCCCAGTTGGGCTTAGCCCTGCCCGGGGCACCTGACAACAAGCGCGTTACTGGTTCTGTTTGTCCAAGCTGCCCGCGGTTGCGAGGACCAACAAGCCGGCAAATCTTGGTCGAGGCCATTGCGTTAACACCCTTGGTGCCGACCAATCGGCCCTTGATCGGGATATTTCTCAGAGGTTCTCCCAGATTCCACACGCTCAAGTGTGTGGTGGCTCTCAACAATGAGAATCATGACCACTGGTTAAGTAGGCCCTTCCGGGCGAATCCATGAGAAGGAAGAGAGCGCAAGATGACAGGATATTTCGCATCAATCGAGAAACAGACACTGAAGAACCGGTATTTCAGGCAGGTCTTATTCACAGGAAAGCACGCGCAGCTAGTGGTGATGTGCCTGAGAGCTGGAGAGGAAATCGGTAACGAGGTCCACCCGAATGTTGACCAGTTCTTCCGGATAGAAGAAGGAAAACTCAAGTTCGTCCTTAACAACGGTAAGGAGAAGCATGTCGCTCGGAACGGTGACGCGATAATCGTGCCCGCCGGGACTTGGCACAACGTCATCAACGTTTCAAAGCGGAAATCTAGACTGTACACAATCTACTCCCCACCCAACCATCCGGCCGGAACCATCCACAAGACCAAGGAAGATGCGGAGAAGGCGGAAGAGCGCAAGCCCTAGCTGAGGCTTTCTTGCGAACCACTTAGGATCGCGATCCGGGCAGTCATGGAGGCATCGGGACTCTGTCCTCGAGAGAAGCACGAACCTCAATGCTTCTGCCCATATGATATGTTGCGGTCCTAGTCCTTGTTGGAGGTTTCGTAACAGCTCTTGCATCGTAGTTCGAAGGCTATTCCGGTCCCGGTTCGTTCACTTTCCGAAAGAACTGAGTGGTCCTTGCAGACCCCCCTTCCACATTCCTTGCACACACCATTGGCATTATTGTTGCAGAAGTAGCAATTCAGTTCAGCTTCACTTCCACATCGTTTCCGTCAGACACTTGAATCTTTTAACTTATCGCGTCTTGACTCTGTTACTTCTGTGGGAGAGTACTCCCTGATCTGAGCATCAACGTCCGGAACAAATGACAGGGGATTCGACCCAGATGGTGCAATGCCCGCCCGGGGCACCTCTTAAAAATGAGCGCGTTGTGTGCTCTGTTTGTCTAAATAAGGAAGAAAGAAGCTGTGATGCGGCATCTCACGCGATTTTCCACTTTTTCAGTTTTCTTCTCTGACAAGTAGCACTCTGAATTCTGAAAGGCCTAACTCGCTGGTCAAGGTATCTACCTAACGCGAGTGACATTGGGCGCCGAACATATACGTGGCATCGTATGTGAAGGAAAAGCTAACCAAATCATTTGACGGTATAGGGCCGACGGATACGCCAGTGACGGTGCCGCCACCACATATGCCCGCCAAGCCGTCCAAACCTTCACCGACGGAAAAGGCGTTCTGGAGTTGCCAAATTGGTCCTGACGCATTGACATCAAAGGTTCCAATCATTGTGAAGCTACCAGGAGCAGACTTCCCAACCGTGCCGGCGAACGGGCCAATGAACGAGGCATGTATGATGTGTGCGGTACTCACTTCGGGCTGGAGAATTATTGTGCTGTTTCCCGACATACCTCCGGTGTAAACAAAGAAATCAGAGTGGGTGTTGATAGATTGCCCAGCTCCCGGTACAACGAACGGGGCTTGGGTGTAATATTCTATGGCCCCTACAAAGGTTCCTGTAACGTGGATTGGAGGTGCTTCGGCTGCCCCCAGAGTCTCCTCGTACGCCACTACGCCCAGGACTAGGACTGCGGCAACGATCACCACGAGAGCTATCGTGGTGCGACGACTAGTCATTGACCGACACGCCGAGTCTTAATGTTGGACATCAGCACCAGTACTTCTGCTGAGAACATAGACGACCAACATCAGAATGACTTAAGTGGATGTAGGTGGTCATCTTCTAGTAGTCTGGCTAGTCGCTCTTCCTCCGGCCCCTCATGAGGCGTAGGGATTCCACCCAGTTGGTCAAATGCCCGCCCGGGGCGGCTCTTCACATTAGGCCCTTGCTACGCTCTATCTGCCCAAAGGAGGTCGAATTGGGCAGTAAGGTCGGTGCCTACTTTCTCAACGATCCGTTGTCCACCGACACGGCCATTCGCGCGAATAGCCAAACCACTACCAGGACCACAGGTATGATCCAGAAGAGGTTCATCGGCGTTAGACCCCTAGATGTGGAAGTTCAGGGTTATGAATCCGAAGAAGGCCAGGACCGCTACCACTATGATTGCAAAAATAATCATGTCTCCGCCGTCAGCCTTTCTCTTCGTCTTCAGAAGCCTCATTATTGACATGTTACAGGATACAGATGCCGGCGTATGTGTATCGAGATTAATTACACCTGTAGTTCGATACATATGGAGCAAGATTTGGTCTTGGACATCGGCCGGACCCCCTTCGAAAGGACACTCTGAGGTGGCCGAAGAGTGCAATTCTGGCGTGTTCTGACAGAATAAGCTCATACCTGATTACTTTTAGCGGACCCGACGGGATTCGAACTCGAAATCGAACCCTGGGAGAGGCAACCCCATCCACTGGCGCGTCGAACCTCTACAGGGGGTTTTGACCCAGATGGTAGTATCCCCTCCCGGGCCGCCAGCCTACCTAGTCAGGTACCTGACAGCCTCCTCTGCCCTCCAGCTTGCTATGTCTCCTCTCTTCAACCTGTGACTACTATCTGCCCGTTCATGTAAGGAAAATNNGTTGTAGTCGTACGTTCCCGGAGTCGTGAACGTGTAGCTGAACGAATCGAAGAAAGGCGATCCGATCAACACGCTAGATCGCACGTTGACTGTCTTGAAGGTCACATCGAATTCCTGCGCATTGTCGCCACCGGTCGCGATTCCCAGGTTTAACCAATAGATCGTCGTCCCCGCCCTGACCGTGAGGCTTGCCGGATAGTAGACGTTGTCCTTGACAATTATCAGGTATGGAACCACCCGAACCGTGAACGAGCTGTTCTCCGACACGGATCCCGACGTTCCCACCACTCCGATCTTGTAATCTCCGGGCGCGACGCCCTTGTCTGCCGCCAGTGCGAACTGCACGGGTTCGTTCGGATTCAGAATGGATAGTGTGGCCGGCGAAAACATCACGGGGTTCCTCACAAGGTTGAGGTGAATGCCGCCAGGTACCGTAACGCTCAGAGTGATCATTTCTGTGCCGGATACCGTGGCGCTAGGGAGCGGAAGAATGTCAACCGTGGCGTACGTCAGATTGGCTCCTGGAGTGATGACTATCGTATTCGGGCTGTTCGAGATGGCGAAATTGAAAGGGGAGTCAGATGACGTGGCAAAAGACGTGGTCTTAGCAGAGCTGATCGAGGTTGACGAGCCTGAGGTCGTCGCCACAGCGCTCGAAGATGTGGAGTTGCTGGACCGAATGGTTGAGCGACCGGTCGTCGAGCCAAGTCCGATTGACGGGTAGACCACGACCGCTCCAAGGGTGATGACAAGTGCGGCCAAAAGGGCCACCACAGTCTTTACCGGATATGTACGCGACATCCTGGCAGACAAGACTCTCCGTGTCTTCGCCGAGTTGGCTGTCTCTTTTTAACTCTTGATTAGCGAGTTTTACGCTCTATTTGTCCAAATGCGCTAGAAATAGGCATCTCTGGCATTTCGAACCATTCTGTGGCCGAGGAAAAGCGTGACACGCTGGGTGCGCGCTTGATTGATGGCCGTTTTCGCAAGATTAGTGCAGTTCCTTGCAGAAAATACCTACCATTGTTATGTGCTGACCATCCTACCGAAAGAGCGCAGACAGAGATGGCACAAGCTCAATACTCAGAGAAATCTGTAGAGAAGAGACATGCAATAGTAAGAAGGTCGGCTTTCGAGGTCAGGATGGACATCCTGAAGGTCACGGCGGAGGGGTGCACCAGACCTACTCAGATCATGTATCGGAGCAACACCTCTTGGACGGTCCTGCAGGAGAACCTCGAGTCGTTGGTCGAGTCCGGATTCTTGCGGCGGGGTTTAGACCAATCGAGGATGGAGTACGCCATCACCGAGAGGGGTAGTGCCATTGTCCGGGACTACCTCAACTTGATAGAGTTGGCCAAAGCTTAGCCGACATGTCTCGTTCATTGGAACACTTTCACGGACCTCCCCGGGGACCGGTTAAATCCAGGGAAGCCTCGGAGAAAAAACATGGCAGTGGAGACCAGAGTAAACGACTGGCGGCCTCACAATGGCAGCATCGAGTCGGCGTACCACTGCAGGCATTGCGGTAGCGTGCTCGACGGATACGAGTTCCACTTTACGTGTCACATCTGCGGGGCAAGATACTGCTTCGTCCATCTTCGAAGACACGATCGCGCCCATACCAGAACGTCTCCCTTGGAGACGTTGGCCTAGTCTCGTTGGCCACCTAGCATGCCTATGCGGCCTATCTACTCTGGATGTCCTAGCCGCCCGTAGCGTTTAGGGCCACGGCGGCCCGAACGAGCTTCTTCAACGAGGCCTCGTCGATCTTGTCGCCCTCTTGAAAGTCGACCGACCGCGTCTTCTTGGCATCCAGCCCTGAGTTGAAGAGCTTGTCAGGGTCAGGGACGCTAGCTCCTTGGAAGAAGTTCATCTTCACCTTTCCCTTGAAAGCGCCCACAGCGACGACCAAGCCGCCGTGAGACCAAACCGCGGTCCCCCACTTCCATTCCTCGGTGATGTCGGGGTCGGCGTCGTGGATAACCTTGCGAAGCTTGGCAATCAACTTGCCCCTCCAATCCGGAAGGTCTGAGATCTGCTTGTCGATGAGCTTGGACGCACTTGAAGGCATTCTTGCTTCAGCCCTCGGCCCTCGTGAGATATAATCGTGAATGAGACAAAAAGGAAGGAGCGAGCCCTTTTCGGGCTCTTCAGGTCTTTCCTAGGGTTCTTACATTCCGCCCGTGGCTTGCCACAGGCCGACGACGTTACCTTCGCTGTCTTTGAAGTAACCCGTGAAGCCCATGTCGCCGACAGGCTGCTTCTTCTGGACGACCTTTCCGCCCTTCGACTCTACGGCCTTGAGTGCCTTGTCGATGTCCTTGACGCTGATGGTGACAACGATGCCCTTCAGAGGGCCCTCTCTCTTACCCATCCCCCCGTTGATTGCACCTGGGTTCTTGGGCATGCGCGTGGTGGTGTCGACCTCGGTGGTGCCGAGGCTCCAATAAGGCATTCCCTCCATCGCCGTGACTTGCCAGCCGAACACGTCGCTGTAGAACTTCGACGCCCGCTTGGGGTCGTCCGCCGGAATCTCAAAGTGAACTATGGAATCCATGCCTTCATGCAAGGCCTTGGGATATTTAACGGATGTAGGGACCAAAAGGATAGTCGGAAACCCCTCGCGCGAAAGGTTTGACTGCCAATTTGACTGACTCTCCCCTCAGAGCCTGACATCTCACCCAAAATCCCGCTTTCGAATGAAACCGACTACTGGTGGAATGAATCCTCATGCATATTCGGCATGGACAAGTTATGACTCTAAGGATAGATTGGAAGTGGATCTCTTCTGGACGGTAGCCGTGATTCTGGTAGTGCTCTGGCTTTTCGGGCTGATAGGCGGAATTGGAGGAGGGCTAATCAATATCCTCGTCATAGTCGCAATAATCGTCATAGCCGTCAGGCTGCTCCAGGGCAGAAACCCCATCTCCGGCAGGTAAGTTAACCGATCTAGGAATGTCAGTCCGATCGGCGTGCGATTCACATCTGGGCGGCGATTTCTGAGTACGACCATTCCTAAGCGTCCCCGAATCTCTCTTTGACGAGCCGTCTGAGGGTCCGCTTGTCATACCTGTATTCCCTATCGGTGTCGAGTTCCTGATACAACTCGCCCACGCTGGCCTTCCGGAAGAGCACCTTAGAGATCCAGAAGGAGAGGTCCTTCGTCACCCTGAAAGGCCGCTCCATCATGTAAAAGGGATAGTCAGCCGACGTGGGCACAACTCCCACGAAGGGAAGGAAGAGCGTGACGAACCTCGACCCTAAAGGAAGCTCTCTTTCGAAGTGTGACACGTCGTCCTCAGCTTCGTATGTCCCGCAATATGCGATCGTCGCGTCGCGCAGGTCTGAGCCCATGAAGTCCTCGTTCCTTATCTCTATGCGGCCTGAAAGGCCGAGTCCTTCGACGTTGGCAGCGGCCTTTTCAGCTCTGCCGCGGTGAAGCTCTATCCCGACGGCCTTCTTCACGCCGAACTCCTTGACCGCTAGGACGCAGAGCTGGCCCCTGCCGCAACCAAGGTCGTAGAACACGTCGTCCTTGGCCGCTCCGGCTAGACGGAGGAGCTTCCTGATGTGCCTGTTGCTCTGGTAGTCTTCCGGCCCGAGTCTGTCCATCGCACCCTTCTCTCCCGATTTCTCCTCTTGCGGAAGGCGCCTAGCCCGCGGACAGGCCGGTAATCTTCATGCTGAGGTCCCACAGTCGGCCCGCCATAGCCTCGTCGTAGGAAGCTCTGGAGGACCTCTTCTGTGTGCTTTTCTCAAAGTACTTGCCCGTCACGCCTTCGACCTCCGCAGAGGAGGCGAGATAGACCTGAGTCTTCGCCCCGTCCTCCGGGCTCAGCATGAACTGCGATGCCAGCCTTGTCAGCGGGCTGAGAGCTCCGGCATGGGCCCAGATATGGGTCCTCACCGCGCCCGGGTGGAGGCAGTTCGCGGTCACGCCATTTCCCTCAAGCCGCCTCGCTAGCTCGTAGGTGAAGAGGACCAGAGCGAGCTTCGACCTCCCGTACGCGCCCAGCCCTCCCGTTCCCATGCCCCTCTCCCCTTTGATCTTGTCTAGGTCAAGGCTCGCGCCGTAGTGCGCGGTCGAGCTGACGTTGACGACCCTCGAGGGCGCGCTTCCTTCGAGCGCCTCGAGCAGGAGGTTCGTGAGCAGGAACGGTGCGAAGTAGTTCAAGGCCATGGTCCTCTCCAGGCCGTCTTCGGTCTCCGTGTAGGTAGTGAAGTTGCTCCCGGCGTTGTTGATGAGGACGTCGAGCCTCTGATGCGAGGCCCTGAACTCCGAGGCCACCCTCCTGACCTCCCTCAGGAGCAGAAGGTCGGCGATCATCAACGAGACAGAGGTGTTGCCGCTCGCCTCCGCTATCTCTCCCCTCGCGGCCTCCCCCCTCGCTTGGTCGCGGCAGACTATCGTCAGGTCGGCCCCCATCTTCGCAAGGGCCATCGCGGTCGCCTTCCCAAGGCCCGAATTCCCGCCGGTGAGGAGGACGACCTTCCCTCTCATGTTCTCCTGCAACAGAGCATTGGCTCCCATTCCTGTGTTTAAGGCTGACGGGAGCGGTCCCTTGCTGCGGTTATTCGTTGACGCATAATTGACAACTCAATCTTATATACAGCAGGAATTTTCCAGTGCCTCATGTCTTACAAGGGACTAAGTACGAAAGCTCTCCACGCAGGCCAGGAATCTCCGGACCCCGCAACGGGCGCCCGAGCCGTGCCGATCTACCAGACCACCTCGTTCGTGTTCGACGACGTCGA
>PLCG01000078.1 GCA_003135575.1 Nitrososphaerota archaeon | reverse complement strand
GCCCACAGGCATGCGATACTGCATAAACTCCGTATCTCTGAAGTTCGAGAAACGATAGACCGGGCAAAATCGTTAAAGGGACGCCTCGGGGTCGTCCGCCTTCGATGTCAACCAGCACCCTCTCTGCTCAGAACGGAGACACCATCTCGGTCCACTACTTGGGGAAGTTTCCGGGAGGGAAGGTCTTCGACACCAGCATGAAGGCCGAGGCGGAAAAGGCCGGCATCTTCAGCCGCGCACGCGACTACAAGCCCTTGCAGGTCGTCTTGGGGGCGCACCAGGTCATCCCCGGCTTCGAGGAGGCGCTCGTGGGCATGAAGATCAACGAGACGAAGGAGGTGACCATCCCCCCGGAGAAGGCATACGGAAGGTCAGGCAACCACCAGATGGCGGGCAAGACACTCCAGTTCAGGCTGCTCGTGACCAACATCAAGAGACCCTAAGGCATTGCGGATATCGTTATTACGATATCGCTTTTCCGATATATTCATTAACACGCGCGCCCAACCACATGGCGGCGAAAATACCAGCCGTGACTAGCCATTGACGTCTCCAAAGATAATCGAAGCTGAGAACCTGACGAAGGTCTACAAGGGGAAGGTCAAGGCGGTCGACCACATCTCGTTCTACGTTGACGAGGGGGAGATCTTCGGGTTCCTCGGGCCCAACGGCGCCGGAAAGACGACCACAATCAAGATGCTCAACACCCTCGCGTCGATCACAGAGGGAAAGGCGATTGTCGATGGCAAAGACGTCACCAAGAATCCCGCCGGCGTCCGGGACGTCATCGGGGTGGTCCCCCAGGAGCTCACAGCCGACGACGAGCTGAAGGGGATCGAGAACCTTTTGCTCTCCGCCCGTCTCCACCACGTCCCGCGAAACGAGGCCCACAAGAGGGCGAAAGACCTCCTCAAGCTAGTAGACCTTGAGAACTCCGCGGAAAGGCGGGTGAAGACCTACTCAGGCGGGATGCGGAGGCGCCTGCAGTTGGCCATCGGTCTCATCCACACCCCGAAGATACTCTTCCTCGACGAGCCGACCCTGGGCCTCGACATCCAGACTAGGACGAAGATGTGGGAGTATCTGAGTAAGCTCAACAAGGACGAGGGGATCACCATCTTCATGACCACCCACTATTTGGAAGAGGCCGACTCCCTCTGCAGCCGGATAGCGATCATTGACCACGGCGCGATCAAGGTCTCAGGGTCGCCCTCGCAATTGAAAGAGAAGTTGGGTGGAGACATCCTCACCATCGAGCTCGGGGCCGGGCCCGACATCACCGATTTCCTCAAGGGGATTCCCGACGTCTCCGACGTGACCCGAAGGGGCCAGGCCTACCGCATCAAGCTGCCCAAGACGGAGAAGGCGCTTCCGGCCATCGTCGAAGGGGTCACAAGCAGGGGCCTCCAGATCATAGAGATCTCGTTCACAAAGCCGACGCTCGACCAGGTCTTCCTAGACGTGACCGGCAAGTCCATGCGCGACGAGGACGCGGGTGAGAGCGATTCCGTGATGCAGAACTTCGTCAACGAGAGGATGAGGTGACAGCGCGACCATGTTCGACGAGACGCTAGCTCTCACCAACAGGGCGCTGAAGAAGTGGGTCAGAAACCCCGCCACCATCTTCCCCGGGCTCTTCACCGCAGCGTTCTACCTTGCACTCTTCGGGAACTCATTCAACCCGACCAACCTGATCCCGACCTCTTCAAACGGCATCCCGATCCCTCCTGCGGCGCTGGCGCAGGCAAAGGCGGCCATCCTCACGACGACTTTTGGAGGCGCGGCCACCTACATCACCTACCTGACCGCGGGGGTCATCTGCCTCATCGTCGTCTTCAACATGGCGTTCGGCGGGATCGACCTCGTCCTCGACAGGCAGCTCGGCTACTTCGGCACCCTGCTGACCGCGCCCATCCCGAGGGCGGCCATCTACTTCTCGGGCGTCTTCCAGAACCTCGTCAAGGCCATGTTCCTCGGCGTGCTGACCTTCGTCATCGCGCTCCTGATACCCGACGGCCTGATCCTCACTCCGAGCTTCGGCGTTCTCGAGTTCCTCGGCGCGTTCCTGGCCATCGGGCTCCTGGGACTGGGGCTCTCGTGCCTCTTCACCGCCATCGCTCTCTCGGTGAGGACGATCGACTCCCTCATCGCCATAGTCAACTTCCTCAACCTGCCCCTAATCTTCATGAGCAACGCCCTCTTCCCGTCCAGCTCCTTCCCGGGCTGGCTCAAGGCGGTATCCGACGTCAATCCCATCTCGAAGGCCGACGAGGCTGCAAGGATCCTGATCGTCAAGGGGAACCCTTCGGCGAGCGGCCAGTTGGGGACCGTGACAGGAGACCTGCTTTACCTTGTCGGCTTCGTGGTCGTGATGGGGGCGCTTGGCTACCTTGTCGCCAGAAGGGCATTGAGGCCCGAGTGACCAAGGAAAGCTTCATCTAAAACGCCCAGGCGGGAAGAGGATATGTCGTCGGGGAGCTCGGGACCAGGCGACACCACGGTCTACATCGTCCTCGGGATCATCCTCCTGCTAATCGTAAGAAGGATGAGCTCGGTGATCAAGGGGTCGAAGGTGAGCAAGCTGCGCACCTGGCTCTTCTCAGGTTACTACATCGTGCTCGCGGCCATATTCGCCTTGACGTCCTTCATCTTTGGCGGCGCTCCGCCGGTGTTCGCCCTCGCGTACGTCGCCCTAGGGGCGGCGGGGGCTTACGGGTCGTATCTCTTCTCCGACAGGAGGATAGGCTTCTGGAAGGGCGCCGACGGCTCGATCTACTACAAGGGCGCCGTCATCATCTACGTGGTCTACCTGGTGGGGCTCATCGCCCGAATCGTGATCGACATCGCCTACATAGGCCCGCAGGCATTCTCATTCGTAGCGACCCCCGGCGCTCCGCCGCTCAGCGCCACCGCGATCGACGCGGGCATCTTGACCGACTGCCTCCTCGTCCTCGGCGCAGGCCTCCTTGTGGGAAGGAACGCGAGGGTGATGAAGAGGTACGCGCTGATAATGCAGGGGAAGGAGACGGTCACCGACACGCCACCGAAGATCTCGCTTACCTAGGGAAACTCACCACACCTTATAACGCAGCGGGCGAGCGCATGCCCGACATCACATGACCGCCTCCGACAAGGCCACAATCGTGACCTACCCTGACGAGTTCTCAAAGGAGGAGATCAGGGAGCTGGCCGCGGCGGCCGGGTACACCGTGGTCGACCTCATCACGCAGAAGCGCGTGGTCAAGTCCGAGTACGGCGTCGGCGTCGGTAAGGCAGAGGAGCTTCGCGACATGATAAGCAGGAACGGCTCTAAGATACTCATAATCGACGAGGAGGTCACTTCGTCACAGGCCAACAAGCTAGCGACCCTCACCCGTGCGGAGGTCGTCGACCGGGACAGGCTCATCCTCAACATCTTCGCGAGGAGGGCGCTGACCACCGAGGCAAAGCTGCAGGTCCAGCTCGCAGAGCTGAGGTACGAGATGCCTCGCGCGAGGGACGCGGTCCGCTACTCTGCGAACGGCGAGAGGGCTGGCTTCATGGGGATGGGGGAGACCATGGTCGACATCAAGTTCAGGGCACTCAAGAAGAGGATGGTCTTCATCAAGGAGCGCCTCGAACGGGCGCAGACGAACCGGAACCTCCACCGGGTGGAGAGGAACAAGCTCGGTCTGCCTTTCGTCTCGCTCGCGGGCTACACCAGCAGCGGGAAGACCACGCTCTTCAACAAGCTTGCCGACGAATCCAGGGAGGAGTCGCCCGACCTCTTCACCACCCTCACCACCACTATGNNAGGGAGGAGTCGCCCAAGCTCTTCACGACCCTGACCACCACCATGAGGGCGGTGAGCTTCGCGGACTCGCACAGGAAGATAATGCTCTCCGACACCGTAGGCTTCATCTCGCGCATCCCGACCTACATGATAGAGTCCTTCAAGTCGACGCTGGAGGAGCTGACGCACGCCGACTTGGTGCTCCTCATGCTCGACTGCAGCGAGGAGAGGGAGAGCATGTCGATCAAGCTCAGGAGCTGCCTCGAGACGCTCGACCAGCTGGGTGTCGACCCCAAGAAAGTCCTCGTGCTCCTCAACAAGATCGACCGCCTGGAGGGCGCCGCGCTGCGCAACCTCGAAGGGGACGACCTCTTCGCTGGGCTCGACGTGATGAAGATCTCCTCGGTGAAGGGAGACGGCCTGCGCCAGCTCAAGAACCGCATCATCGCGATGACCTACCCGCCCAACCAGGGCAAGGGTCAAGCCCCGGCGGTCAGCGAACCGCGCTTCCAGTCCGCTTGAAGAAAGAGACCGCGCTGCCGCCAATCTTCGCCCTCGGGCACTCGACCCGCCCCATCGAGAAGTTCGTCCTGATGCTCCGTGCCCATTCGATAACGACCCTCGTGGACATCCGGACCGTCCCAAAGTCCAGGCACAACCCACAGTTCGACGGCGACGCCCTCCGCGCCTCCATGGCCGGGGAATGGATCCGCTACGTCCAGATGAAAGACCTCGGCGGGCTCCGCCGGCCGCTGAAAGACTCGCTCACCAACGCGGGATGGGTGAACGACAGCTTCCGGGGATTCGCCGATTACATGCAGACCGAGCCATTCGAGTCGGGGCTTGAGAAACTGGTCGAGCTCATTCAGGGCAAGGGCGGTGTGGCCATCATGTGCGCCGAGGGGAACCCCTTCAGGTGCCACCGCTCGCTCGTGGCGGACGCCCTCGAGGCGAGGGGGCTTCGCGTCGTTCACATCTCCGGAGCCGGGCAAGGCCGGCCCCACAGGATGACCCGCTTCGCGAAGGTCGTTGGGAGCCGCGTCACCTATCCGCCTTCGGTCACCCGTCATCGGGAGCCGAGCTGAGAGATTCATAAGGATAGGCGTTAGTGAGTCGGCATGAAGAGAGGACTAAGTCTGCTAGTCGAGGTGGCCAGCATCGCGCTCTCGATATACGGCTTTTCCACGGCGGCGTACTGGTACTGGGTGTACCTGAAGACTCCCGCGACAATCCAATCGAGCGGAGAGATAATCTTACAGGGGGTCCCGCTCGAGCACATCATCGGCAGCCTGTTCACGACCGCGCTGGGGGGATTGGTCCACGCAATGGGATCGCTCTTCCAGGACGACATCAGCAAGCTGGACGACAAATTGCGAGCTCTTTTCAAGCTAAAGCCGCGATAGGCCCCAGGCGTCTTGTGGGCATCGGGCGCTAGCCGAAGATTTCCTTGGCGTTCGCAGCGACGACTTCTTTGCTAGTGTGACCGCTTGGAGCAAGGCCCCTTTCGACCATCCACTCGTAGGTCTTGTCAAAGTCCCGCTTCTCATACGCCACCCAGTGATTCCATTTCGGGACCGGGAGGGTCTTCCTGACCCCCTCTGCCACCTTCCTGACCTTGGCCGGCATCTCGCTCAAGGCCCGTTCGACCTTCGAGAAGTAGAGCTCCCGAAAGTCGTCCGGCTTCTTGTTCATCTTGTCGATGGCCGCGTTCGTAGCGGCGAAGAAGCGCCTGAGCTTGTCCGGGTCGTCGTCACGCCGCGCGACTATCGTCGTCGGGTTCGACCTCCTCGTCTTGAGGATCTCCACAAGGGAGGCGGCCTTCCCGATGTCAGCCCATGGGCTGAGAAGGGACGCGGCCTCCACCTCCCCGTTGACGAGCGCAAGGAAGCGCTTGTGCGGCTCCCCGACCTGCACGAGCTTCATCGAGCTCTTGGGCATGAAGCGCTCGAGGTCGGTCATCGTGGTGTAGTATGCCCCCGTGCCCACCTCTATCGCGATGGGCTTGCCCTTGAGCATCGCTGGGCTCGTGTATCCCGAATCCTTGCGAACGAAGAGCGAGAATGTCGAGTTGAGGGTCCCCGGGGCTGGCACGGACTTTGCGACGATCCACGAGCCGTCCCAGCTCAGGACGCGGTTGATGCATACCCACTCTCCTGCGTGGTAGACGTCTGTCTTCTTGCTCTTCATGAGCTCGATGTATAGGGTCGCCTTGTCCGTAGTCCCCACAGGAGTGACGTCGAGCCACTTCGCTTCGACGCTTTGCTTTGCGAAGAGCCCCAGCTCGTCAGCGACCATCTCAGGGAAGGTCCACTGGAAGTTATACATGTTAACGGCGATATTCATCTTCTTGGCCATGATCGCTGACAGCGAGCTAACGGGTTCGCAACTGACAAAAGGCTTTCGCGGCATCTCGCCCGGCATTCAAAATAAGAAAAAGGGTCCTCGACGGGACCAAGCCTGACCTTGCGGTCCTATAGGCCTAGTGCCCCGTCGAGAGAGAACACACCGGCGCCCAAGAACACGAGGACCAGAGCTAGAGCCAGGTATAGCACGTCGTTCTCGTAGGACGGCCCCTGAGCGATGTACTCAGCGTGCATCTTCCTCTTCTTCATTATGGAGTTCGCCACCATGAAGACGACGAAGAACACGCCTACTATGGGGACCAGCAGCCCCAAGATCAGGGCTATCCCTCCAGCGAGCTCCAGCGCGGTGGCGGCGTAAGTCGCCCCCGCAGGGACTCCGAGACCCTTCATGCTCTGGACCGTCTGTGGCATGTGCTGCAGCTTCGGGCGAGCGTGGATGATGAAGTTAGCTCCTATCCATACCCGCAGGATTAGGGCGAGGTATCCGGTGTACGGAAGTAACGCATCGAATATTCCAGTCAATTTCGGTCGGAACTAAGTTCGACACTACTGGATATAAAGCTAGTAGTTTCTTGCTACCAAGTAGGTATGACTGACCATAGCTGGTAAAGGCCGCGCTATCTGACCAGACCAAATCTCGGCCGCAGGGTTAAAGCCGACCCCCGACAGCGACGGCCCAAGGGGTTTCTTGCCGGCTCTGGAGATTGGAGGAAAGCGGATAGAGTACCTGGTGCTCCGCGGCACGAGCAGGCGCTACACATACTTCCGCTTCAGGTCCGACGTCACCCTCGAGGTCGTCCTCCCGCGCGGACGTCTGGGCGACGCCAGCAGGGCGATCAGCCAAAGGAGCGAATGGATCCTGCAAAAATACGAGGAGATGCAGAAGACCAAGAGGATCCTAGACGACCAGCGGGTGATGTTCGACGGCCGCTTCCTGGAGATATCGTTCGAGCAAACGCTGGAGAAGGAGGAGATCCTCCCAGACCTCGAGCGCGGCGTCGTGGTCGTCCGCGCGAGCGACAGGTCGAGGGTGAAGGAGCTCGTGCGCAGATGGTTCCTGAGGGAGACATCGAGATACGTGATGAAGAAGCTCGCCGACCTAGCGCCGACCCTCCCAGTGCCTTACAAAGTGGCTGACGTCAGGGAGATCAAGAACTGGGGCTATTGCACCCGGTCCGGAAGGCTCTCCTTCAGCTGGCAGCTGATCGCCCTCCCGGAGCGCCTCCGCGACTACGTCATCTTCCATGAGCTCACCCATCTCGAGGAGTTCAACCACTCGCCTGCCTTCAAGAGGAAGCTGGCGAAGGTCTGCCCCGACTTTAGGCAAAGGGAGAAGGAATTGGACTACGTCTCTCCCGCTGAGCTCGCCAGAATCTAGCCCAGCCCTCTCAGGGCCGTGGAGGCCATCCATCAAAATACACATGCCTTATAGGAGGGGAAAAAAGGCGTTAATTCAGGTAATTTAGAAAATGGGAAGATCTCACCGTGACGCTTACGCCAAAGCAATAGACAAGGTGCGAGAGCAACATAGCGTGCCCTTCGCCCCTGCCCAGGCCTCGATGGAGTGCCCAAAGTGCGGCACTAAGCAGGTCGTCTCCGACCAACCCGGAAGGCGCGTCTGCATAAAGTGCGGCTTCGAGTTCAGGTCGTTCAACCAGCAGCCCGGAACACCTGCCTAAGCGCTCAGAAGCGCCTCGTCGCCTTTCCGTCCTGAATCGAGTACAGGTGCCCGGCTAGCCTTCCGTCGGACTCGTCTTGCGTAGAGAAGACCAGGTCGATCCCGGCCTCGGTTGCGAGCTCGCGATAGGAGCTGATGAACTCATCCCGCTCGTGCAGGTTCGAGAAGGCCTCGTCCACCAGGATGACCGCGGGGGCAGTCAGGAGCGCCGTCGCCAAGGAGACGCGCTCGCACATGCCCAAGCTCAGCTTTCCCACACGGCCCTGAAAATCTATCCCCAGTTCTTGTTTCACTTTCGCAAACTTGTCCTCGCTGATTTCCGCTCCCTTCAGTTTGGCCCCCCACCTGATGTGCGCGTCCACCTCCAGGCCGGGGATTGAGGACCCGGGCGTCACCATCACGACGCCCCTCTTCTCTACCGGAAGTGCGGTGATATCCCTCCCGTTGACCTTGACGTGTCCCCCGTCAGGCTTGGCGAGGCCCGCGACGATCTTCAGGAAGGTCGTCTTGCCCGACCCGTTCTTGCCTGAGAGGCAGATGAATCCGCCTTCGCTGATGGCCGCGTCGAGCGCAAAGTTGCCGAACCTCTTCTTCACCGCTGCCTCGATCATGTCCGGGCGTCACTGCTCCCTTCGGACGAATCGGACCGCCAGGGCAAGCGGCACCGAGATGACTATCAGCGTCACGGAGGTCGTGACGGCGGCCCCGAGCCCGAAGTAGCTGTAGTATTGGTAGATCAAGACCGCCGCGGGGTTCACCCCGTAGAACGGGAACTGGAGCACGTAGTAGGCGAGAATCGCAATCGAGCCGAACTCACTAAGCGCCCTGCTCATCGCGAGGAGTGCGCCGCTGATGACGGCACGAGAGGAGTCGGGCAGCACGACGCTGAGGAACGTCCGGAGTGGCGACGCGCCCAGGCCCATCGCGAACTGCTCCGGCGACAGGTCCCGCGACTCAAAATAGGGCTGGAGGGATTTCACGTAGATGGGGGCGGAGACGACCACCAGGGCGATCACCAGCCCGGAGATGCTGTTGAAGAGGTTGACCCCGATGGAGATGAGGAACGCGCCCGTCGGGGTTATCGGGCTGCTGATCACGAGGAGGGCGACGCCGATTATCGGATGGGGTATGCTCACGGGAATGTCGACGAGGGACTCGGTCACCCTGTTGCGGTTTCGCGCGAGGTAGTATGCCAGCGGGGTGAACGCGACAACGTCGATGACCGCTGCGATTCCCGACGATACCAGAGACAGGGCGACCGACCGAAAGACCTCCTGCCCATAGCCGATGGGCGTCCTCAATGGGCCGAGGCCGTAGTAGAGGAGGACGAGGATGGGGACTAGGAGCAGGAAGAGAAAGGTGAGCGCGATTGCCCTTAGCCAGTTCATGGGTCTAGCGACTCCTCAAGGGCCGAGGCTGTCGCCTTGGGCGACGAGGCCCTGCGAAAGCATCTGGGTGACAAACTGGGGCGCCGCGGTGTTGTTGTAGAGCAAGGGTGAAGGGAACGCCTGCAGCCCGTATGCCCCGAGCATGCTGCCGGAGTTCTTAGCGACATACTGGACGAACTGGATCGCCTCAGAGGCGTGCGGGGCGTTTTTCGGGATCGTAATGCAGAGTATGATCGGAGCGCCCTTCGATACGCCGTTCGCGAGCTTGTATGTCACCTGCGCGTAGCTCGCGGCGAGCTTGGGGTCGCCCAGGTTGACCTTGTGGTCCAGCTGGATGTATCCGAGGTGCTGCGCGGTGGCGACCGACCTGTAGATGAATAGGAACTGGAACTGGCCCGCCTGGAGAGGTGCGACCATGTTGGCCGCCGCCGACCCCGTGACGTTCGCCTTCGCTTGCAGGAGCGGCGCTGTATACGCGGACACGTTCCCGTTGTGATAGAGCGACCCCGCAGCCTCGAGCACCAGCCACCCTCGCAGCCCGGCAGGGTCGGCGTTGGGGTCGGAGATTCCGACCTTCACGCTCCCAGAGGTGAGCGACGTGAAGACGCCGTTCCAATCCGAGGTTGCGTTNNACAAGAGCGGTATAGAAGTTGTTCCAATCCGAGGTTGCGTTCGACTTCGCGGCCTGCTGATACTGGGATATGATGCCGGCGGCCGCGGGCGCTGACGCGGTCGCGTTGAAGTAGGCCAGGACCATCTGGTCCGATGCGAACCCTATCGCCCAGTTCGCCGAAAGGTTTCCGAGGTTGCTCGGCGCAGCGGCAGAGAGCGCGACCGGGATGAAGACGTCCACTTGGCTTCCGCTGACAATCTGCTTCGCCAAAGCGAAAGACCCAGCCGAGTGCGTGGGAGCGACGGGTATCCCAGTGGCGCCCGTGAACCCATCGAGGAGCGTCTGGACCTCCGCGGTGTATGCATCCGCGTTGAATGTGATCATGGGAGCAAGTGAAACGGAGGAGGTGGTCGGCGTCGTAAGCGAGGGCGCGCTCGTGAGGCTGCTCGTGCTGCCTGCCGAAGTGCTGCTCGTCTGGGTGCCCGGCGAGAGGGCCACGATGCCAAGAGCGACTATTATCGCCACGGCTGCAATCGCGCCCGCCGCAACCGTGCGAGAGACCCCGCGCCTTCTCACAAGACCACCGTTGTGAGGCCAGCCTCACAGCGCTCAGATAAGCTTTGTCGGTCTGGGTCTTGGCGGCAATCCACGGTTCTGCGTGGGCGCTTATCAAGCTCCAGAGACGATAATTGTATGACCCCTTCTCCAACAGAAACGGGTAACCAATCAGAGCAGAAGGTCCAAAGGCTTCTGGCTGGGGAAGGAATCAAGGCTGAGCTTGGATGGGTTGCACACGCTTTCGGCCTGACAATCCAACTCGATCTCGTCGACATCAGCAACAAAAACGTCTACGAAGTGAAACCAGGACATTTGTTCCATATAGCGGAAAGTACAGCGACAGGTTTGGATCAGGCGATAATACAAGCAGCGCTAATTGGAAAATCGATTAGGTTAGAAAACCGCCGAACCGGAAAAGAGATAACCAAATTCCAAGTAAGGAGGGTGACTTGGATAAGCTTGGTTGTCGGAGGCAAAACAGGGTTTGGCCCTAAGGGCCTCTGAAAGGCTTTCCGCACTCGGAATCACATCGAGAAGAATCGGCTGACTCAGGAAAGCTCTTGCTAGTAGGTAATTGTAAATAGGTCACAACATGCGTAGGGTCCGACATGCCCGAGCATGGATCTGCTGACTCCGACCGGGGCTTGAGGCCAGCTTTTCGCCTCCTGCTTGAAGATAGTAAGAAGCAGATCGCACTCGACCAGACTGATGCTGCCCTCCTCAAGGGTATTTCTGAAACTGGTTCACTTACCAAAGCCGCCAAGGTTGTTGGCCTCTCTTACAGGAGCACATGGGACAGGGTAGAGAAGATGCAAGATAACGTAGGCCGCCGCCTGGTTGAAAGCAAAACCGGGGGCAAGACGGGAGGAGGTGCTTCTTTGACCGACGAGGGGAGACTATTGCTTAGGGAATTCAGGAAGACGCGCAAGCTCCTTTTCAATGTGCTCGACGACAAGGAAGCGTGGGAGGACGTCGGCTACAAGCTCAGCGCCCGAAACAGGCTGCGGGCGAAGGTCGTGGAAGTAAAGGTAGGGGCCGTGACCTCCCAGGTGAAGATGCGCCTGGTCTCGACTAACACCCTGACCTCAATCATCACCAACGAGGCGGTCGAGGACCTCGCCTTGAAGGAAGGCGATGACGTCGAGGCGATTGTGAAGTCCACGGACGTCCTCGTCGCCAAGGGCAACCCGCGCCGGCGCTAGTTTCAAACGGGTTCGTCTCTTTCTCCACAAGTTATAATACGACGTAAACTCGGTGCGAAGGAAAGATGAGTCGCAAAGGGAGACGCGCCGGCAAGAAACGGTCCTACACGGGCATAATCATAATCGTCCTCGTAGTCATTACGGGCCTTGTGGGCTACTTCATCTTCACCCAGTCGGGCACCGGTGGTGGCAGCATTCTCAACAACCAGCCCGTCGACCCCGCAGTCGCTAACCAACTTTCTGGCGTGAGTTTGAACACGTTAGGCGCGGTGGGCTCAGGCCCCGCTGGCGTCACCGCTACCAAGCCGATATCGAACCCCACCCCACTCCTGTTAGGCAGCAAACCAGAGGTCCTCTACATGGGAGCCGAGTACTGCCCGTTCTGCGCGGCGGAGCGGTGGTCCATGATAGTCGCCCTCGACAAGTTCGGGAACTTCACGGGGCTGAAGTACATGCAGTCGGCCTCGCAGCCAGAAATCTATCCCAACACCCCGACATTTACCTTCAGAGATGCGACCTACTCTAGCAATTACATCGCCTTCGTGTCGGTGGAGCAGGTGGATAGAGCTCACAACCAGCTCCAGACAGCGACCGCAAACGAGACCTCGCTGATGTCGCTCTATGACAGCGGCCTATCCATCCCCTTCCTCGACCTGGGCAACGTATACTCGCTGACAGGCTCGCAGTTTTCTCCCGTGAACCTCAGGGTCGGAGGGCAGGCCACGGGGGCCCCGTATAACTGGACGCAAATCTCTTCCCAGCTCGACAACTCGAGCAGCCCCCTCGCCCAGAATATCGACGGCGCCGCCAACCGCCTGATCTCCGCGATCTGCAAGATCGACGGCGGCCAGCCTTCAAGCGTCTGCTCGCAGGGCTTTGCGCAGGTCGCGAGCTTTGAGAGGCACTCGAGTGGCTCGCAGGTCCAGATTTCAGACTTGGTCTTCAGAGGCACGCCGTCCGCTTCAGCCTTCTCCAGATTCGCGCCAACCCGCCAAATCGCCCAGCTCTAGGCGGCGCTTGGCTTGAACTACGACTGGCGTTCGAGAGCCTTCATCGCGCTGTCGGTGATGGGCATCGCAGTCGCTTTCTACCACGCCTACGGCGAGCTTACTTTCACCCTCAACTCCTGCAGCCTCTCGGCGGCGCTAAACTGCCAGGCGGTCTTCGCGAGCGGCTATACCACCTTCCCTCCAGCCGGCTCCATCCCGGGGGTGCCCGGAATCGGCTTCTGGGTCTATGGAGTCGTCTGGTTTCCCCTGTGCGTCGTCGTGGGCCTCTGGGCGATTCGCAGACACGGCACTCCCAGCCGGTCCCTCCTGGTACCGTTCCTGATGATCGGGAACATCTTCACCCTGTATCCGTGGGACATCGAGATAAATTTCTTGGGAGGGGTATACTGTCTTGTCTGCGTCTCGATGTATTTCATCAACTACGCCTTGACCTTCATTGCTCTGGCGTCGAGACCAAAAGAGACCGAGGAGCCCGAGGCCGCTCAAAATGTCGGATTGGAAGCGAAATAGGCGTCGTACCTCAGAAAAATCTCTTCCCCTTTCCCTATCGCCTTCGTGGCCTTGAGCTGGGCCTTGCGCTGCTTCCGGTCGATCACAAAGACTGAGTTGGGGTCGTCGCTGTGGTCGATGAAGTTCGACCAGTAGTCCGGGCTCCCCACCGGAAACCCGTCCCAATATTCGTGCTCGCCGATTCGCAGCGCATACTCTCCCTCCGGCCCTGACCTTGGTTCCGAACTCACGGCAAGGTCGTCGAACTCCCGGATCACTCTGCCCATCGCGATGTCCTCGATAGCGAAGAGGCCTCTCCCATGGGGGCATGGTCTGACCTCGACAGACAGCGGAGAGGAGAGGCTCATTGTCCGCCTATATCGACATCGACGGCCGTTGATAAGCTAGGAAGTGCCTCGCCGCTCCCGCGTAACCGTTATATACAACGGTAAGTTGTATAGTGACAGTGAATTATTAGATGTCCAACGGTCCACAGTATATTCTGCTAAAAGAAGGCAGTTCTGAGTCGAAGGGAAGAGAGGCTCAGCGCAACAACATCCAGGCAGCCAAGCTCATCGCCGAGATCGTGAAGACCTCCCTTGGACCCAGGGGCATGGACAAGATGCTCGTCGACTCGCTCGGCGACGTCACCATAACGAACGACGGCGCGACGATGCTGAAGGAGATAGACGTGCAGCACCCGGCCGCGAAGATGATGGTCGAGATCAGCAAGGCGACCGACAACGAAGTCGGCGACGGCACCACCTCCGGCGTGATACTCGCAGGCGCGCTCCTCGAGAAGGCGGAGGAGCTCATCACCCAGGACGTCCACCCGACCGTGGTCGTGGACGGATACATGAAGGCACTCGAGAAGGCCGAGCAGGTCCTCGAGAAGATCGCCGAGAAGGTAGACCCCACCTCTAGGGCTGACCTCATCAAGGTCGCGACGACCGCCATGCAGACGAAGCTCGTCTCCGACGACGCGCCCTTCCTCGCTGGCCTCGTTGTGGACGCGATGTCGCAGGTCGCAGAAAAGTCAGGTGACGGTTACAAGGTCGACATCGACAACGTGAAGGTCGAGAAGAAGCCCGGAGGCTCCATGATGGACACAAAGCTCATCTCCGGAGTCGCGCTCGACAAGGAAGTCGTGCACTCTGCGATGCCGAAGAAGGTCGAAGGCGCGAAGATCGCGCTCATCAACTCGGCCCTCGAGATCGAGAAGACCGAGTTCAGCGCGGAGATCAGGATTAACGACCCCGACCAGATGCAGCAGTTCCTCGACGAGGAGGACAACATCCTGAAGGGCATGGTCCAGAAGATAATCGACGCCGGGGCCAACGTCCTCGTGTGTCAGAAGGGCATCGACGACAGCGCCCAGAACTACCTCGCGAGGGCCAACATCATGGCGGTGAGGCGGGTGAAGGAGAGCGACATGACCAAGATATCAAAGGCCACAGGGGCCAGGATAGTCACCAACCTAGACGACCTCTCTGCGAAGGACCTTGGCCACGCCAAGATTGCTGAGGAGAGGAAGGTCGAAGAAGACAAGTGGGTCTTCATCGAGGGCGCGAAGAACCCGAAGGCAGTGACGCTCCTTATCCGCGGAGGCTCGCAGAGAGTGGTCGACGAGGCAGAGAGGTCTATCCACGACGCGATGATGGTCACCAAGGACGTCATCGAGAAGCCGGCAATCGTAGCCGGTGGTGGAGCGCCCGAGGTCGAGGTCGCGTACCAGGTGAGAGAGTGGGCGCAGAAGCTCACTGGCAGAGAGCAGCTCGCAGCGTTGAAGTTCGCAGAGGCGGTCGAGACTATCGCAACCATCCTCGCTGAGAACGCAGGGATGGACCCCATCGACACCCAGGTCGAGCTCAGGGCGAGGCACGGCAAGGGCGAGAAGTGGGCGGGAGTCGACGCGCTATCCGGCAAGGTCGGCAACATGATGGCCAAGAACGTGGTCGAGCCGCTCGCAGTCAAGCTCCAGATCCTAAAGGCCGCGACAGAGGCAGCGTCGATGCTCCTAAGGATCGACGACGTCATCGCATCCAGCAAGATGTCAGGCCCTCCGCCAGGAGCAGGCGGCGGAGGCATGGGTGGGATGGGCGGAATGGGCGGCATGCCCGGAATGTAATCGGCAAGCCCCAATTCCCTCCTGACGGCTCTAGCGACGCCCGCGAATAATTCGGATAGGAATACTCCATCCATCACGTTTATGAAATGGTTGGGTCGCGACGACTGCGTTAAGCCATGACTGAGTCCCCGACCGAAGGTTTTTCTTCCGAAGGGGCCCGTTGCCAACGCATCCGTGGAAGCGTGACGAAGAGGACGTGGTAATCAAGATTGGCAGGCGGACGCTCGAGGAGATCCACGCGCACGCCAAATCGACATACCCAGAGGAGTGCTGCGGCTTGCTGATCGCCAGCTCCGGAAGCAAGGAAGTGGTCGACTCCGTCAAGATGAGGAACGCGTTCTCTGGGCCGAAGCACGACAGGTATCACATCGACCCGCTCGAGCTATTCAAGGCGGACAGGGAAGTGGCGCGCAGGGGTCTGACGATCGCAGGGATCTACCATTCACATCCCGACTATCCCGCGACCCTCTCGAAATTCGACCTCGAGCACTCCTTCCCGTGGTATTCCTACGTCGTCGTCTCGGTCCCGAAGGGAGAGGCGGGCGACACCAGATCCTGGCTCCCAAGCGAGGAGCGCAACTCCGTGACGGAGGAGAAGATCGAGGTTCACGACCGTATGCCCGAAGACAAGGGAGTGAGCCTGAAGGCATGACCGTCAAGGTGATAATCCCGACCGCGCTGAGGCAGCACACGGGCGACGAGGACGAGCTGCAGCTCAACGCGAGGACCGTGAGCGACGCTCTCAAGGAGCTCGTGACGGCCTTCCCCAACCTGAAGAGGCACCTCTACTCGGAGAGCGGGCGCCTGAGGAACTTCATCAACATCTACCTCAACGAGGAGGACATCCGATACAAGGAGGGCGAGAGCACCGCGCTGAAGGACGGCGACACCTTGATGATCGTCCCGGCCGTCGCAGGTGGGGCGCACGCCTCAGACAACGAGGAGCACGAGGAGAAGGTCTCGTTCTCCAGCAGCGAGTTCGCGCGCTACAGCCGCCACCTCATCATGCCCGAAGTCGGCATGGAAGGGCAGTTGAAGCTAAAGGCGGCGAAGGTGCTCTGCATCGGCGCGGGCGGACTCGGATCGCCGCTCGCCCTTTATCTTGGAGCTGCGGGGGTCGGCACGCTCGGCATCGTGGATTTCGACGTGGTGGACTACACCAATTTGCAGCGGCAGATCATTCACACCCCCGCCGATGTGGGACGCAAGAAGCTCGACTCAGCCGCCGATAAGCTTGCGGCGATCAATCCATTTATTAATGTCCGCAAGTTTGAAGAGCGCCTCGACAGTTCCAATGCGCTCGACCTATTTCGCGAATTCGATATCATTGCCGACGGCACCGACAATTTTCCGACACGATATTTGGTGAATGACGCCTGCGTGATCACGGGCAAGCCCAACGTTTACGGATCAATCTTCCGCTTCGAAGGCCAAGCCAGCATTTTCGCAACAAAGGACGGCCCGTGCTATCGCTGCCTTTACCCTGAGCCGCCTCCGCCGGGACTGGTCCCGTCCTGCGCCGAAGGGGGAGTGCTCGGAATTCTTCCCGGCCTCGTGGGAATCATTCAGGCAACAGAAGTCGTTAAGCTGATTTTGGGAAAAGGCGATCCGCTGATCGGCCGCTTACTCCTGATTGATGCGCTCGCAATGAGGTTTCGGGAATTGAAGCTGCGCAAGAATCCCGAATGTCCGGCTTGCGGTAAAAATCCCACAATTACGAAGTTAATAGACTACGAAGAGTTCTGCGGAATTCGCGGCGAGGAGCAGGCTGTGCAGGCGACCAGTTCCGACATGCAGGTCGAAGAATTAAAGCGCAGGCTTGATGCGGGCGAAGACATATACGTGCTCGATGTTCGGGAACCCCATGAATATCAAATCTGCAACATCGGAGGACACTTAATTCCTCTTGGGGATTTGGCCAAGCGTGTGAACGAACTCGACACCAGCCGGGAGATCGTGGCTCATTGCCGTTCAGGGGCGCGAAGCGCGAAAGCGGTGGACTTTCTGCGCCAGTCAGGCTTCCGAAAAGTTCACAATCTCACGGGAGGAATTCTCGCTTGGGCCGACAGAATAGATCCGAAGATGCCGAAGTACTGATGGCGATTTCAGCGGCGGATTTTATAGTAGAGACGTAGCTCGCAACGTCTCTCGCAGTCATATCAAACTTGCAGGCTCAGAAAACAGATGCAGCAAGCTGCGTCTCTACCCCTTGCAGCATTGTCGTAGCGCCCGCCTCACAGCGTGTGCAAATACGCCAGTAAATCTTCTACCTGCCTCCGATTCAAAGCCTGCCCAAAGCCTGGCATCTTATCGCGTCCCATCAGGATAATGTCCGTAATGCGATCGTCATTTGCTGGCAATCCGCTATCTGCCAAATATTGTTTTTTGAACATGTGCTCCAGGCTCGGACCGCGCCGGCTCCGCGAAGAATATGCATCATGGCAGCGATCGCAATAATTGTCATAAATGCGCCTCCCCGCCACCTGCTGAGAATTCAACCCC
>PLCG01000075.1 GCA_003135575.1 Nitrososphaerota archaeon | reverse complement strand
GTTCATCCAGTTCAAGAAGAACAGGGACAAGGTCACGGGCCGCATCAAGATGGAGGCGGACAAGCTATCGGTAAAGGGCAGGGACTGCGTAATCGTCGACGATGTCATAACCACAGGCGGGACGAACGCGGCCTCGACCGAGCTCCTGAAGAACTCTGGCGCGCACAAGGTCGTCAGCGCAGCCGTCCACGCGGTCCTTTTGGGAGAGACCTATGACAAGCTCCTCAAGGCCGGAGTCGATGAAATAATAGGGACCAATACCATCCCCAGCCAGGTCAGCAAGGTTGACGCAACTGAGCCTTTGGCAGCATACCTCAGGACGATCATCGCCGAGAAGAAGTAGAGGGAGCGTCCTCTTCATGCTCTCCAGGGAGTCCACTGGCGTCCCGGAGGCGGAGGCCAGGAGCCTCGTCCACGACGTCGATCCCACCGCGAAGTTTGCGACCCCCGAGGACGGGCTCTTGGTAGCGGAGACCAACGCTGACCCCGCGGCCATCGAGTCGCGGGTGGCCTTCTCGAGGCGGGTCGGACGGCTCATCCCTGACGGGGAGTTGGACGATGCCCACGTCGCACTGCTGCGGAGCGGTACCTACAGGGTGAGGGTCTTCGGGAAGGGCGATGGTGGAAAAGAGGACGAGGCGATAATCTCCTCGATTGCCGAGAAAGTAGAAGGCAAGGTCTCGCTCGACAGCCCAGACCGGGAGGTGTCTGCATTCGTGGGCGACGACGGCAAGACGCACATGGCGATAACGATGCCCGGGTCGATGAGGCAGGGTTGGGTGACCAGGCGGCCACGGAGCCGCGCGTTCTTCCACCCGTCGGCCATATTCCCAAAGCTCTCGCGGGCGCTCGTGAACCTCTCGGGCTCGCAGCCAGGCGAGGTGTTCCTGGACCCGCNNGGCCAGCATCATAGGGGCAGACCCGGTAGGGATCGACATCGCGCGCAAGATGGTCAGGGGGGCGCGCAGGAACTCCCTGAAGTACGAGCAGCCTTGGCTCGGGATAATCCGCGGGGACGCGAGGAGGCTGCCCATCAGAGAGGTGAGGGCCGTCGCCACCGACATCCCTTACGGGAGGGCCTCGAGCTCCGGAGGGGTGGCGTCGAACGAGATACTGAGGTCCTTGGTCGAAGGCGCGCCCAAAGTCCTGTTCAAGGGAGGGANNAGAAGCTTGTCGTGATGCACCCTAAGAGCCTCGAGGTCGGACCGCTGGCGAAACAGGGGGGCGAGCTTCGCATCGAGAAGGAGTTGGAGATCTACATACACAGGACGCTGACCCGGACGATCACAGTTCTTAGGAGGGAGGGTCAGGCATGACCAAGCTGCAGGTCGTCTTCCTAGGGACGAGCTCGGCGACACCCACGAAGGGAAGGAACCTTCCCGCGGTCGCGATTCGGAGGGAGGGCGAGGTCGTGCTCATGGACTGCGGGGAGGGCACCCAGAGGAGCTTCGTCGAGTACGGCTTGGGGATCAACAGGGAGATGGTGGTCCTAATCACCCATCTCCACGGAGATCATCTCAACGGCCTGCTCGGGCTTCTCCAGACGATGAGCATGTCGCAGAGGGGCAAGAAGATGACCCTCGTGGGCCCCAAAGGCCTCTTCGAGTGGGTGAAGGTCAGCATGGAGATGCTGCACATCGGCCTCTCGTTCGACCNNACTCCATCGAGGCCTGGTCATACGTGTTCGAGGAGACGCCCCGGCCCGGGGTCTTCGACTCGAGCAAGGCGGCGGCTCTGGGGGTGCCGCAGGGAAAGAAGTGGTCCAGCCTGCAGCACGGGAGGAGCGTGGTCGTGGAGGGTAGGACGATACGTCCCAGCGAGGTGCTCGGGCCGAGGAGGCTGGGCAGGAGCGTCGGCTACTCAGGCGACACGAGGCCGTCCGCTGCCCTCGCCAGGTTCTTCTCGGGAGTCGACCTGCTCATCTTCGATTCCACCTTCGCCGCGAAGGACGCCGACAAGGCCGTGGAGAGGAAGCACTCCACCTCGGTCGAGGCGGCCGAGGTGGCGAAGAAAGCCCGGGCGAAGAGGCTCGCCTTGACGCATTTCAGCGCCAGATACAGGAACATCTCTGGGCTGGTGAGGCAGGCCAGGGAGGTGTTCCCGGAGACATTCGCGGCGAGCGATGGGATGTTCGTCGACATCCCCGCAAAAGGTCAGTAAGCTGTCAGCCAGTCGATCAGCTTTTCCGGCGCGTCGGTCCCTATCTCCAAGTTTAGTGGGCCGAGGGGAGACTCCACCGCGTTTGAGACGAGGGCCAGGACTCCCACCGCAGCCGCCTGCCTGTTGAGCTTGAGCGGCAGCAAGTTTCCCTCCAGGCTGGCCAGCATCAACCGCCTTGCGGCGTCCCTCACGTGCCGGTCCCGGAGCTGGTCGTGGAGCTTCTGCAGGCATCGAGAGGACGTGGACCGCAGCCTGATCGAGGTCGGTCCCTCGTCGACCGTGTAGTCGCAGTCGCCCAGCACCTGGCGCATGGCTGCCAGCACTTTCTGCGGGTCCTCGGACGCTGAGACGGTGGCTCGCAACTCTATCTTCACCTCGAGCGGGGCGCCCTTGCTTTTGGCTGGGACTTCAGCCAGCGGAGGCCACCCACGATTCGACCAGCCCGACCACCCGTCTCCCGAACTCCTCGGGCATGGATTGCTCGTTGGAGATGCTCTCGTCCGCGAGGGCGACCGCGCTGCCGACCCCGATTGAGATCTCCCTCTTATCCCTGTCATCGAAGGTCGCCCTGCTCGCAGGGGCGTCGCTCCGAGCCCGCTCGGTGAGGAGGCGGAACCGCCTGTCACGCGAGGCATGGATGGCCAAGAGCTTTACCTTGCCTGCCCTCGCGAAGACCTCGACCTCGGCGTACGACCTGACGCCGTCGACCACGACGACGTCCTCCTTCATTGTCTTCAGCGTCAGAAGGCATACCTCCGCGACCGCGCCAGGCCCGTACTTTTCGCGGAGCTCCAGCATCACCTTTCCCGTGTTCTTCTCGTCGGGCTCGAGCCCTCGCTTGCGCGTCTCCTCCCTTATGACGTCGCCCATCACGATCCGCTTGAAGCCGCGCGCCTCGAGAGCCTTCGCGGCCGTCGACTTCCCGGCTCCCGGCATGCCTGTTATCGCGACTATCAGCATCTTCGGAGCCTCGCACTCAGTTCCCCGCGGTTATAATAACGACACGGACCGCTCATCGTAAAATAGGTGCCGGGAGTAGGCGAGGGAGGAGCAAGAGAAGTTGCGGGCTTTCCTGGCGTTCGAGGTCTCGCTCGAGGTGCGAGAGAACCTCCTCAAAGCGGAAGAGGAGCTGAAGGAGACCGGGGCGGACCTCAAGCTCGTAGAAAGGGAGAACCTGCATTTCACGGTGAAGTTCCTCGGCGAGATACCCGAGAGCATGGTCGACGAGGTCGACAGGAGGGTCAGAGGCCTGGCGCTGCACAAGATGGAGGNNGGGCGTCGGCTCCGAGGATTTCGACATCGTCTCAAGTAGCGCGCAGCAGGTAATCGAGTCGCTGGAAGGGATCGGGGAGAAGGACGAGCGTCCCTATCACCCTCACATCACGCTGGCGCGCGTGCGCTCCCCAAAGAACCTAGGGACCCTGGAGGTGATGTTGGGGGCGGACTCGTCGAAGGACTATGGGACGACCCCGATAACGATGCTGAAGCTAAAGTCGAGCACCCTCACCCCCGGCGGCCCGACCTACAAGGAACTCAGGGAGTACGCTCTATTGTGACCGGCGCGACTGACAGGGTCCTGAGCAAGGCGAGGCGGGTCGTGGTTCCCGACGCGAGGGCGAAAGCGACGACGAAGCGCGTGGCCGACAAGGTCGTCTCGCGAGTCCAGGACGCGGCGAGGCGGCACAAGGAGGTGACGGGCGTCTTCCTTGGTGGGTCCTACGCGAAGGACACGTGGCTCCCCGGCGACGTCGACATCGACGTCTTCGTCAAGATCGCGCCGAGCGTCGCCGAGGCCAAGTTCGAGGAGGTAGGGCTGAGCGTAGGGGAAGAGGCGCTCCGCGGCTACAAGCCCGGGAAGAAGTACGCGCAGCACCCGTACACGGAAGCGACTGTGGACCGTTTCAAGGTGAACGTGGTCCCCTGCTACGACGTGAAGCCCGGCGAGTGGAAGAGCCCTGCGGACAGGTCTGTGCACCACGTCGTCTTCGTGAAGAAGAACCTCGACGACGAGGCGAGGGTGCAGGTCAGGCTGCTCAAGAGGTTCATGAAGGCCGTGGGCGTCTACGGGGCTGAGATAGAGAAGGAGGGATTCAGCGGATACGCGGCGGAGGTGCTCATCTACAGCTACACGACGTTCGAGTCGACCCTCAGGTCTTTCGCGGTGTTCGTCCCGGACTCGGACGAGGAGTATTTCACGCTCTTCGACCCGATAGACGACAAGAGGGACCTCGGGAAGGCGATGTCAAAGGAGACGGTCGCGAGGATGGTGGTCGCGTCTCGCGCCTTCATCGAGAGCCCGTCCCTTGAATTTTTCAAGAACGTGAGCGGGAAGGCAAGGCCTAATCTCGAGAGGCTGCTCTATGTGATAGCCTTCGAGCACGAGGAGCTCAGCGAGGACACGCTCTGGGGAGAGTTGAAGCGAAGCGCCCGCCAGATCGCCAAGCACCTGCGCGAGGAGGGGTTCACGCTGGCCCGGGTGAGCGCTGCGACCGACAGGGTGCGCTCGAGCGCGATCATCCTGCTTCCCGTCGTCGATGCGCTCCCAGACCTAGAGGAGAGGGTGGGGCCAGGGATCGAGCTTGCTGAAGGGGCGAAGAGCTTCGCGGCGAGGAACCGCGCCTCGGCCGAGCTCATCTGGGTGGCCGTGGACGGGCGCCTGCATCTTCTAACGCGGCGCCGTTTCGCCTCCCTCTCAGAGTTCCTCGACGAGATCATAGAGTCTCGGGTAGACACGGTGGGCATCTCGAAATCTGTCTCCAAGGCGCTCAAGGACAACGGGAGGGTAATCCGGGGAGAGAAGCTGCGGAAGGAGGCGGCCAAGAAGCCCTGGCTCAGAGAGGCGCTGGCGCAGGTCCTTTCGGATTCCGTGGGAACCTGACCGGCGCTCGCCTTGGCAGGCTTTCGTGTCGCGTGAGAAGAACTTGACGAAACCCGCCCCTGTGCGCCCGCAGACGATCCCAGAGACGATTGAGGTCAACCAGTTCGACAGGATGCCGTACCTCACGGTGCTGACCTATCCGAGGCCCGACCTCAAGCAGGCCAAGTCGAGGATCAAGCAGCTGGTAGAGCTCGGCATCAAGCAAGTCACCTTCGAGGGCCGGACGAAGATCGGCAGGCTCGGGCTGGTGGGCATCGGGACCGTCGGGCTGGTCGTGAATGGGACCGGGGACGGCGACGGAGTCTACGCGGTGAAGATTCGGAGGGCGGACGCGAACCGCGAGAGCATGGCCGAGGAGTTCAGGCTCACGCAGCTCGCGAACAGGGTGAGGGTAGGGGCGCCGGCTTTCAAGTGCACGAGGGACGTGATGTCGATGCGATACATCAAGGGCGTGGAGCTGGAGGACTACGTCAGGGCGGCGACCGGGAAAGGCAGCGCGAGGAGGATCAGGGAGCTCGCGCACGCGCTCTTGAACCAGTGCAGGAAGCTCGACCTGATAGGGCTCGACCACGGGCAGCTGAGCAACCTAAGGAAGCACGTGATAATCGACGGCGAGATGCCCTTCATCATCGACTTTGAGTCCGCGAGCCAGAACCGGACGGCGAAGAACGTCACGACCGCGGCGCAATACCTCTTCGTCGGGAGCAGGCTCTCGCCGAGGATCAAGAGGGCCCTCAGCATCAAGAGCCACGACCAGATCCTCGAGGCTCTTCGCAGATACAAGGGGGACATGTCGGACGAGAACTACGTGCGGTTCCTGGGGACGTTCGGCGTTACGACTTAGGCTCTAATACAAATTCCTCAATATCCGGGCTGAAGTGACCATCCGCCACCGGAGCTAGGCTGAATGGTCTCGAGCACGCTGGCAAGGATATTCGTGGCCAAGGCTTCGAGGGTCTTCGCCTCGGGGCTGCTCAGCGTCATGACCCCGATCTACCTTGCTCTGCTTGGATATTCGCCCGTTTACATCGGCGTTTTCGTCTTTGTGATGGTCATCAGCAGCGTGTTCTCCAACCTCGTGTTGTCGAGATATGAGAGCAGACTCGGCCGGAGGTTCTTCATCCTTCTCTTCAGCGGACTGATGGTAGTTTCTGGCCTTCTTGTCTTCCTTTCGACGAGCACCATCATGCTGGTTCTCGCGTTCCTCCTCGGCAACATCAGCACGACGGGGACGGAAGCAGGCCCGTTCCAGTCGATCGAGGTCAGCGTGCTTCCGAGCCTGACCTCCGCGGCAAGGATCAACAGGCTATTCGGCGTCTACAATGTCTTGGGGTATGGGGCCGCATCCATCGGAGCCCTCGCAGCGTCAATACCGGGATATCTCCAAAACAGCCTGCCGGTCTTCCGGCTCATGTACCTCGTCTACGCGCTGATCGGGCTGATGCTTTTCGTCCTCTACCTTGGCCTCAGAGAAATCGATACGCCCAAGGACCGTACGGGGAGGCAAGTCAGCCATCCTTCGGAGAAGGCAAAGAAGGACATCGCACGGCTTTCTGCCCTCTCCTCCGTCGATGCGTTCGGCGGCAGCTTCGTCACGCAGTCCCTCCTTACCTATTGGTTCTTTCTGGTCTACCGCGTCTCCCTACCGGGCCTTGGGATAATCTTCTTCGTCCTGAACGTCGTCACCGCCATCTCGATATTCGCGGCTTCCCTGATTGCCGAGAGATTCGGCAACCTGAGGACCATGGTTGCGACACATCTCCTCTCGAGCGTCTTCCTCACCGCAATCCCCTTCGCCGGCTCGCTCACGGTTGCCTTGCTGCTCCTCTTCCTGAGGCAGAGCATCTCCCAGATGGACGTGCCGACGCGGCAGGCGTTCATGGCCGAGCTCTTCGAGTATCGTGACCTGCTTGGGGCGAACGCCACCACGAACACATTCAGGAGCATTGGAGGCCTGTTTGGCGGGCCCATCAGCGGTGTGCTGTATGCGGCCGGGTACGCGACCGTGCCGATACTTACGGCGGGGGTCTCAAAGATGCTCTACGACCTGGCCATCTACTCCAGCTATCGCAAGCAAGTGAAGTAGCGTCGCGCTATCCCATCGGACGCTTGATCTTCGCTTTTCCTTGGAGCTTGAGCTGGCAGTATTTGTAGAGGGCGTCGTAGGCTGGGAACTGGAGCCTCATGTTTTCGAAGTCATCCTTGGCAATCTCTCGAAAGCCGAGCGCAGCCGCCTCCAGCCCAGCAGATTCGATTGGCGGGTTGGGAATCTCTGCGTCTGCTCCCCTGACTATCTTCGCGAGCTCCAGCAAGGCGGCATCCTTCAGTTTGTACTTTTTGATTATCGCGTCGAAGCTCACGTATTCATCGCCGGCCTCTTTGAAGTGCGTCAGCTCGACTCCAGGGGCGTCGAACGCTATCGCGCTCTCCTTCTTCGCGACCTTCGTCACCTCGTCTGCTGGCACAAATAGAAACACGGCTTCCTTGTCCACGAACTTCTTTATGAGCCATGGACAGGCGATCCTGTCCACTTTTGCCTTTTCGCGGGTCACCCACTTCATATCCAAGTCTCTTGGTCCGGAAGCCAATAAATGCGCTGATTCAGGTTCCTCAAGTCTCTAAGAGACCCTGGTTGGAAAGACGCCGGATGGTAGGCTGGAATGCTTTTCTACGCGCCGCGCTAGGCGCGTCCCTAGTCAACCAGCCCGCCCAATTGGCGAAGTTGTCAGCATGGCCCGTGCATCGAACTTCTTTAAGAGAAGGAGCAAGAGAGACAATCGAGTTGGCAAATCCTTCAAAAGTGAACCAAAGCCCGTTATCCTACCTCTATGACCTTCAGGCACACATCAGTTAAGCGGGTGGAGGCGCCTCTTCCGCGACTATGAACCCGTTAGAACCAATCGGGACGCAAAAAGCAAACCCAGGCCCTCCGGGAACTGGTTGACCGCCAGGGAGGACGAACGCTACGTATTCGCAGTTGGCCCATGAAGGTTCGTTACTTTGATTCAATCGCGGATACCAGACAGTGATCGAGAAATTTGCGCTAGCCAATTCGCTGTGGACTTGTACGGTGCATCCCTGTGCTGACGCAGTAACGCAGTCGAATAGAAGCGCCTTGCTGAAATTGCCCACAAAGCTGATAGCGCTATTACCGCCCTCTGGAGACGTCAGGAACCAGACGCGATCCCACGGGACGTTTGGGAAACGCGTGCTAGTGACAACGGTAGTCACCGTTGGAGTTATCAAGGTGGTCGTGGACTTGAGAGAGGCAATCGTAGATTGCAGCGCAGATAATTCTTGGATATCACTTGAGCGGCTGAACGAAGATCCTAAAGAAAATGCAGTTGCAATTGCTCCGATGATCACAACAACCGCTATGATTGCGGCGAGGGCTCTTCTCCCTGAGTTGCTCATCAATCTGCCTTCCTTCGATTCTATGATATTAATGCCTCACCATCTGGAATCCTTTTCTACGCGCCGCGTTAGGCGCGTTCTCACGGGGTCGTAGTCCAGCTTGGTTAAGATTCTCCCTTGGGGTGGGAGAGACCGGGAGTTCGAATCTCCCCGACCCCATTACACTAGCCAGATTCATCGATAGCGTTAGTGCACGTTCGGAATCTTCTCTTTTGCTTAGCGGAAACAGGTGTGTTGGATTCCGGCGCCGCATTGGAGGTTATTAGCGGCTTGAACATAGATTCTCGTGAGCAATCGCACCGCGGGGCCGGCATTGATGTTTCTCGTTGTGGTGGCGGCGCTCGCACTAATTCATCAAGGGGACCTGAACTGCAAAGCTCAAGAGAACGTCCTTGATCTCAGCCAGCTGAACTCAATATCGATAGGCAGCAACTCGAGCGCAGCAAGTGACCTTCTTGACCCATCATTTTGGGGAGAGGTGAACGCCGCCACGAGACAAACCTTCTTGCAGCTTGCTCCTCAAACGGTAATTGGGTTCCTGAATGGCAGTCAAGATTGGAGGGATTGGTTGGGTAATTACTCGGCAAATCCACCTCCGTGGCTTCACGACGGGTTCATCGACAAAGTCAATTCCGGAGTCTTCCAACTGGGCTCGGCGGCTCTAGGCTCCAAGAATGCCGAGCAAGCGGCATCGACGATTCAGTCCTTCGCTCAAGCCGCTTCCTCATACACGCTCGCGGCAGTCGACTACGTCTCCCTCAACGGGCTAACGTCCCTGAGGACATACACAGACACAGGCAGCATCTCCGAGGCGACCTGCGTCTCTTTTCCTGCCCAGCTCGCCCAACTCTACACCGACTCGGTCGACTCGTCGATTCCCAGCCAGCTTAGGGCCAAGTATCTAGGGAAAGCAATTGCGATCACCGAGCTAACGGTTCTGGTCAGCGGCAGCGACGGCCTGACGGCCAAGTTCTCGGGCGCGCTGGACAAGGTGGGGTTGAGCGCGTCTTGGGACACCATCAAGCCCTTCCTCTCAGAAATAGGGACTAAAGTCTCGGCCAGGGCCAGCTTCCTAGCTTTCTCCTTGGCGGCAAAGCTCGCGCAGAGGTTCCCGCAGAACGCAGTCTGGGTGACCGGCTTGACCGCTGACAGAGTCGAGTCGATGGCCGAAGGGCTCAAGCAAGAGGGCTTTACGAACGATGCAGTCGAACAGAAGATCTCCGGTCTCGTCCAGGCTGCCGGAGACGCGACTAACCCCGACGATGTGGCCATGGACGCCGACGTCATACGATATCAAGCAGGGGCAGGCCTCAGTGTGAAGATCGGGAGTCAGGACAGGATCTTCGAGTACACAGACGGGCAGACGATGGAGGTGATACAAGCGAGCTTCCTCCAGAAGGTCGTTCAGGGCTTTCAAATCGGGCAGGATACCGTCTTGGCGGTTGACTACGTCGAGAAAGGAGTGACCGTTTACCACGAGTACACCGGAGGCGACAATTGGAATCCCACGGCCCCCTCTGACGTAGCTCAGCAGGGCGACATCGTCTCCTTGAAAATGCAGGTCCTTACAAGGGATGGTTTCGTTGCGAACCTTCACAAGGTTTCGCTCGTCAACTATGTCGGCAAGAACTGGGTCTCGGACAGGACGGACATTGGCAGCTTCGCGCTGAACGGCAACGACCTCAGCATGTTGCTAGCTCAAGACCCGGCAGTCCAAGGCATACCGGACTTCGTCTTGCACGGGACCGTTGACCAAAAGCTCAGTTTCATCAGGGGAGACGCGGTTCTGCAGTTCGGGGTGCTCGACATCTTCGGAAAGACAAGAGAGATGAGAGTATACCATGACGGGTATTCTCAACCTTCATTCGGCATCCAGGCCGGATCGCCCTTCCTTCCGGCCGCGTTACTCTCCTATGACGGGACTCGACTCAAAGTTGTGTATGAGGCGGGCGATAGGGTAGGCTTCAATGTGGCGACGATATACGAGTCGAGCCCGCTCCCGCTTTACTCATTCGGACAGGTCGACCTCGCAGACCTTCCTGTAGCGACAGCAGGGGCTTCGAACGCCTTCCAGATCAGCCAGGTAACCTTCACGCGCCCACTCGAGAAGGCCATGTTCGATGCCGGAGCGCCCTATGACTTGGCTAGACTGGGAGTCGAGATTGCGTACAAGGTGGGCACGGAGAACCTAGGACTGAAGGACCTAGTAATCAACGAACCGTCTCAGATTGGACCTGATCTGATTACGAAGGATGACGCAGTGGTGGTGCAGGCAAGGTTTCTGAAGATAACGAGCCTATACACACAGCAGCAAATCCAGGACGCTTTGCAACAGAATCTTCAGGACATGCTTGGGGAGCTTAAGTCCGACTTCAAGGTCCACTCCGCGCACACCGGGGTCATCGTGCTGTCATACACAGACGCCAATGACAACATCAAGGCCATTGTCTTGGAGATTCAAAAGTCGCCGTGAAATGATGCTTTGCAGAGTCACTGGGCAGAAGGCCCCTTTTGCTTTGAAGTGCGTTCCCTTCTCGCTCGCCTCGAATACTCTGGTGCTATAGACCTAAGTCTACTTTCCACCTCTCCATACACCTTCTGTG
This sequence comes from Nitrososphaerota archaeon, assembly GCA_003135575.1. Lineage (GTDB taxonomy): Archaea > Thermoproteota > Nitrososphaeria > Nitrososphaerales > Gagatemarchaeaceae > Gagatemarchaeum. The sequence continues at coordinate 12,520 of PLCG01000075.1, read as the reverse complement.
CCCTGTTGAGAAGATCCCGGAATGTCTCGACTCTTATGTCGTCGCCCGCGAGCCTCTCCATTTTTTCCTTTGTCTCAGCCCCTCCTCCTAGTTTTCCGACGATTAGGATGCCACGAATGTAAGCAGGCGAATCTAGGCCCGTGCCTTTCAGATTCGCCCGGGCCCAATCGACATATTGCTCAATTTGGTCGAGGTCTTTCCGGGAGAGAGACTTCTCGGGACGCTTAAGCTCAACGACGTAAAGGACACCTCCTACCGAGTATCCCAGAATGTCAAGTCGCCGGTCCACGTCAGGCAGTTCATTGGGTTCGGCAAAGTGTTTTCGAAGCAATGTGGTGTAAGTCGTCTGACCCGTAACCTCGCTCCAAGTAGGATCGACGAGCCAACCGTTTTCCTCAAACAACGGCTGTATTTTCTTTACCTCGAGCGCGCCCTTCTCAATATACTCCGAAAGTCGTTCCATGATTTCAAGTCTACCATCTGCCAGCTTCAGGTGTTCGCGAGCTTCTATGATTCGCCAGTCTCCTATCAGTTTTAGAAGCGTTTCAATGTTAATCCCCGACTTCTCAATCTCGTCGACTAACTCTTGAAAAGCGGCGAACTCAATGTTGGCCTTAATTATCTCGAGCAGGGGGGCCGCGGCTTCCGGTTCGATGTTGGGATCGTTGACTATCGCTTTTATCAGCTTCAGGGCGACTTGTTTTTCGCGGCTAGTTCTCATCGAAAGCCACTTTTCGAATTCTGCCCCTTTCACGATTCGTTCTTCCTTTTCCTTCGCTTGAATGGCGCGCCACTGCTCGAAAACCCACTTCAGTGCAGCCTGGCCCCAATCCTGCAGCTTTTGACCCTCCTCGGATTCCCAATGGACTGAATTACGGCCTGTCGAGATGTTGTCTTCGGCGGCGTCGAGGAAGTCCGCGGATATCTCTCCGACAACGTATGCACGGGCGAATTGGATATCCGTCGTCTTGAGGCCGAACATGGTGTCTAGCTCAACAGCCTTTCCGCGCGCGAACACGTCAACCCCTCTGTCTATCTGGGATGACTTTTCAACGAGTCCAATCCACCCTGAAACCAACCAGCCTGCCGAAACATCGATTACGTTTCCTCCAGGCAAAGCCGTTACGTCCCAAGCCGTTTTGCAACTCTCTTTCAGCCTCTTGTCCTCTGAGGACAACTCCTTCCCATTGACGAAGACCTTGAAGCGCTTATCGATGATGGTGTACCGTCGCGCCAACTCTCGTCTTAGCCAACTGTCGCTAATTGGCTTATGTCGATGGAGCTTCCTGATTCGTATTTCGGTGCCGTTCCACTCCTTGACATCGCCTGTGCGCTCCGCCACTACTGTTGGGTGATAGGGCTGACCAGCCGGAACGCTCTTCATGTCATCGTAGTTTAGTTTGAGACAAATGGCTGACCCTTCTCTAACACTCCTAACTTCAAGTTCAGTAGCTACGCCGAAAGCAGAGAGTTTGCCAATGCCCTTGCGGCCCATGAGTGGCCTTCTCTTGCTTTCTGAAACATCTCTCTTCAGCTCCTCTCGGCAATTCCTTCCTATGCGTAGATAGGCATCCTGCAGTTCTTTCGCGCCCATGCCGTTCCCATCATCTGTGACGATTACCTCGGAATCATCTGTTATTGCACCCTCAGGTATGGTAATCCAAACATTATTTGCCTCGGCGTCCCACGCATTCGAAACAAGCTCGCCGAGTACCGGCGGCAGCGAGACGTACAGCTTGAGCCCAAGATGCTCAATTGTTGTTGGCTCGAAGCGCATTGTAAATTCGGGAAGACTCAACATGCTTATCGTGCATCTCCTTCTAAGGCGTCGAAGCACTTCTCCGCGACGATTTTGGCGAACACAGGCGGCAAGGCGTTCCCCACCATGTTGCATGCGGTATCCATGAAACTTGTTTCAATCCTGTAAGAGAGTGGAAAGGTCTGCAACATCGCAGCCTCTCTGACCGAGATAGTTCTTATTTGCGAAGGATGTCCAAATCGTCCCATGCACGGCGTCGTGCATCCACTAGTAATTGTCGGCGGAAGTCGATTCCATCCAATTCGTCCGTAGACATTCTCAAACCCTCTGTCGCCTTCCGAGTGGCATTGGGGTCGCAGGGACTTGGGCAGACTCCCTCTACTTGCTCCCGGCTTGATGGCTCTCATGCGTTCTAGACTCAGAGGCTCGAGATCTCTCACAACATGCCAATTGAACTTTGATGGACCTCCGCTCTTAAGCGCTTTCGAGAGAGTGATTGGCCGTTTCATCCTTCCAATAGCTTGCTTCAATGTTGGCCAGGACTTCAATCGTTCTCCTTCGTTTCTTTTGCGCGAGTGAGTCTGAGGAGGCAAATCGATTCGAAATCCTCTTCCTGCTAGCAGGACAATCCTCCGACGGGATTGCGGAACGCCATAATTCGCAAGGTGAAGAATTCCGTAGTTTGTTGTGAAGCCAAGGTCGTTCAAGCCTTCCACGAACTTATCCAACCTGTCTTTCCCTCTTGTCGCCAGACCAGGGACATTTTCCATCATTACAAGTCGAGGGTTGAGCTCCTTGACCAGTCTTAACATCTCGAGAACCAGGTCATTTCTTGAATCCTCGCGATGATACTTGTCGGTCAGTTTGCTGAAACCCTGGCAAGGCGGACAACCAGCGACCAAGTCCACCTTCTCGAGCCTTGCGGCTTCAAGGATATCTTTGCCTTTCACGTCTCGTATGTTCTTCTCAACCACTAGAATCTCTGGGTGATTTCTCCTGTAGGTCTTGACGATCTCCCTGTTCATTTCTACGCCTGCTACGACTTTGAAGCCGGCCCTCTTGAGACCGAGCGTTAGCCCACCCATTCCAGAAAACAAGTCAATTGCCGTATATATCTTCGGCGAATGGCTCATTTGATAGCCTCCTCTATGCGTGCTGCCACAAGCTCGGGCCTCTTCGAGATTGAAGTGTCCCAGACGCGCAACACCTTCCAACCAGCGGCTCTCAGCTTCCTGTTCGTACTCCTGTCCCGTGCGCGGTTTTGGATAATCTTGTTCTTCCAAAACCCTTTGTTACGTTTGAAGGAGGCACCTGTTAAGTCGACAATTCTTCGGCCATGCCAGAATGAGCTGTCGCAAAAAATCAGAACGTTCGTTCCTGAAACTCTAAAGTCAGGGCGACCAGGCAGCCGAGGTTGAACCTCGTAGTCGACGCTCATTCCAGCTAGTATGCGTTCCATCTGAATTTCCAAACCCGTGCCAGTGCTGCGAACTTGGCGCATTCTGTCGGAAACCCGTCTGGATGGTTTCGCGAATGCCTGCAACATGCTCCCCCCTAAATTGACTCTAGTCTTCGGGATAAGTCTTTGATTAATCTGGATTTTGCGAATCTTTCGCGCCACCATGGTCCTCACTAGTTCATCTTCGGCTCAGTGATAACCGCCCACGGGCTTTTCGATTGGACCCGCGCCTTTGAGATAGATGGCGGCCCAAGAGCAGAATCGGCGTGGATCTCGCTGATGGGCGCCCTCTCGGCTCCCTTGGTCATCGCTACCCTGCAAGAATTGCAAGAGCGGATATCACAAGGAATACTATCCCGACGATTGCCAGGATTGCTACCACCGCAAGCGGGAGATACGCGGCGAAAGCTGCGGCTATGACTAGGAAAGCCACTGCTACGATTATGACCCATCCGATTTCAGTGCCCATTAGGTGTTCTCACCTCACCTATACACTGAGTAGACCGTTTCTACCTCTAACTGCTTGAGATGTCTTCTCGATTCTCCCGAGGAATGTTCTCGGACTCTTCGAGAGGCTCCCGGATATCAAGAAATTCGTTCGCGAGCCTCCTTCTCAACAGCCTGACTACTAGAAATATTGTTAGGAGCGATCCGCCACTTACAATATCCGTATAGGGATTTAGAGCAATCCCCGACAAAAGGTTCGCGACACCGACGTAGATATTTACGATGCCAAGGGCGCCTATTACGAAGAGCAAACGGTCGGGAAGCCGGAGGAAGAAGATCTTGTTCCTCCCCTTTTGGGTTAACGGGAAAGCAGATCCTTCTTTTGATACATCTTCCTTGACATATCCATTCGTAATCAGACCCTTCAGAGGAAGATTAACGGAGCCATCGCTGGGATATCCCAGCTGCTTTCGGAGCTGCACTTTGCTTCCTCTGAAATTTCGGTGGTCCTCCAACCAATATAGAATCTTTGTCTGAGTAGGAGTTAGCTTTCGCTCTGCCTCGGGTTTCGACTTGTCACGGCTTGCATCGGACAACATGTTAACAGATGTCGACTTGGTTATCAGGTTGCTGGTCTGAAGGTAATCTTGATTCGATTATAGAAGACCGTGAGTTCGAATCTCACCGACCCCATCATGCTTACCCAGCCGACCTCCTCACGCATCGTGTCCCACAGATATTACCAGTTTTCCTTTGGCGCGTCCTTCCCCAAGATACCGGAGCGCCTTAGGAACCTCGCTCAAAGCATAGCGTCTGTCGATGAATGCGTGGACTTTTCCGGCCTCACAAAGCTCCGCCACCTTTACCATATCCTCTAGACTAGGTCGGACCGCGAGGACGCGTATCTTCTTGCCCGTGGACCTTCCGATCCAGGATCCCAGAAGCAAAATCGGGAAGAGAGTTCCTAAAGAACCTCCCACGGCGAAATAGCTTCCATTGGGCCTCAGTGCCCGCTTGTAATCGAAGACCGAACGGTGCGCGACGACATCAAGTATGAAGTCATACTGGAGTCCATTCTTGGTGAAGTCTTCACGAGTGTAGTCAATGACATGGTCTGCGCCCAGTGAGCGCATAAAATCCAGCTTGCCAGTGCTATCCACTGCAGTCACCTCACCCCCGTACGATTTGGAGAGCTGCACCGCAAACACGCCTGCGCAGCCTCCGGCACCATTGATCAAGACCTTCTGCCCGGGAAGGACCTTTCCTTTGTCGCGAATCCCTTGCAGGGCAATCACTCCCGCTTGCGGGATGGTCGATGCCTCCTCGAAGGTCATTTTAGCTGGTTTGAGCGCCAGGGATTTTTCACGCACGCAGACATACTCTGCAAAACCGCCCATGCCTCCATAATTGTTATCTCCGAAGACCTCATCCCTAGGTTGAAATCGGGTGACGCTTCTGCCTACCGTCACAACTCGCCCAGCTATGTCCGAACCGAGGATCTGGTGCCGCGGCCTAAGAATCCCTCCGATGCGGGCATACAGCGGGGTGCCCGTCAGTCCTTCCCAGTCAGACCTATTGACTGATACCGCTTGAACTTTGACCAGTACTTCATCGTCCCTGGGAGTTGGTCTTTCTACCTCTTTGAGATGAAGACCTTCAGGAGGCCCGTATCNNGCCGCTCATGACTGAGGACGGTCCAATTGGGCACTGGCCGGCCTTCCTCTCAAGGCAGGACGTTCACTTGAAACATACAGAACGGCGACGGGCCGGGGTGTTCCCGGGGTCGCCTGTCGGATCATTCTGAGCGATCAGCCGACGATTTGGGTTATCTGTTTCGCCAAGCCGCTCTCGATGTGGGTAGTCCAGAGGATCTCTGCGCCGTCCACCACGAGTGCGAGCGGAGAGAAGAGAACCGTCTCGACGACAGCCACGCCGATGTTCTGGATCCATTTTCCGATGCCGATGTGCACCGAGAAGTCGCTGGGCTGTCCGGCTATCAATATCGAGAACGCCCTGTTCGCGTCGACGATTCCGCGGAGGATTCCTCCCTTCTGGGCCTGGATTACGATGCCGATGGGCGCCTTCATCGACTGGGTCTTGTATCCATCGGTCTTGAGATGCTGCTCGATCTGCTGGGAGAGCAAGTCAAGGTCCCTGGTCTTTCCTGTGAAGCTCAGGTTAAGCCATGCTGCTGCATCCTTAGGTATCGTTGTTGTGCTTTTTTCGAACATCATGATTATGTCGACAAGAATATCACGCGATATCACGCATAAGGAGGGTGTATTTTCTGCACGGAATTGTATCAGCTACGATGGCCCACTTTCTCAGAGAGATGTCCTTGAGCTAGTCAGTGAAACTTCTCGTGCCTCTAGCATCTTGACGATTGCGTCTAGCTTGGCTTTCTTTACTTCCTCGTTCTTGGCGTTCTCAAGCCGGAACACGATTGCGTAGACGTTTGCCTTGTTTAGCGTCTTGAAGAAGGCCTTCGCCTCCTGGTTCTTGTTGAGCGCTCTGGTGAACTCCGCAGGAGGGGTAGCGGTGCTCGGGGGGCTATAGGCCCTTTCCCATCTGCCGTCCCGTTTTGCCTCGGCGATTTGCTTGAGGCCAGTTCGCTTCATCTTTCCCTCGCTGATCAGCCTCTCAGCGTGCTTCGTGTTGATTTTTGACCAGATGCTTCGTGGCCCTTCGCGGGACGTACCAATTCATCCACGAGCGACTGTCGTAAGGCTTTGCCTGCCCCGTGATCCACCCGTAGCATAGGGCCACGTCGAGAGCTTCAGAAGTCGAGACGGAGACGACGCCGGAGGCCTTCTTGTAGAAGCGTATCCAAACCCCTTTCGATTTTGCGTGGTTCTTGCCGAGCCAGCGCTCCCAATCATCTGCTGACTCGAACTCGATTGGCTCGTCCATCCCTGCAAAGGGATGTCGACTCGGCGAATTAAGAGCCTTTTGCAGCAAGCTTGATTCTGCCGCACCGCTTCTGGGGTCGGGAATCCGAGTTGAGTCGGCTAGGCTGACGCCAGGTGGACCAGGTTCTGGTAGTCATGCATGACAGAAATCCCTCTGTCAGTGACTGCATACACAGTTCCCGAGGAGTCCACGCTCTGAAGCATGAACCCGGCCGCAATCAACGACTCCAAGTTCTTGTGCAGAATAATCCAAGAGGTGTTGCTCCGGTACATCATCTGAGTAGGCCTGGTGCAGCCGTTCGTCACGACTTTCAGGATGTCCATCCTGACCTCGAACGCCGACCTCCTCGGCGCGGCGTGCCTCATCTGCTGCTGGCCCATTACTTGATCCATCTTTTTTCTCCACTTGTTGAGGGCTTTCGCGCTATATGAGATGCGGGTATCTATTGAGCGGAAATGTATTTCGTCATCCTCGGAATCCGAGCTATGGAGGGGAGTTCTAGAGGATGGTCTCCGAACTTCCATAAGCGCACGCCGCATGTCATCGTCATGAGCGAGAACGAGCTAAGGGGAAAAGGTAAGCAAATCAAGGGAAAGATACGCGAAGAAGTAGGCAAGTTGAGGAATGACAAGAAGGAGCAGGTCAAAGGCAAGATCGAGCAGGTCCAGGGCAAAGCTAGAGAGAACCTAGGAAAAGCACAGAGAAGAGCCAGAAAGACTAAGTAGACAGGTCCTGGCTGAATCAGCGAAGGTTTCAAACAGAGCATGGCATTGCAAACTCCCGATCCGTTCCAGCGGGAATATTTTGGTTGGTCTGAGGAGGAGTTCGCTCAGAGGTTTGTCGAGAAGGTCTCTGGTGGGAGGCTCAGGCAGAACGAGGCATACATCGACCTGAAGTTGGAGAGAAAGTCCTCCGGACAGAAGGTGAAGGCAGCCTACCAGGACGTGGTCAACCTCCCGCGTCTCGTCAAGACGCTCCCGGGGCTTGCTGCCAACCCGACGCCGGCGGACTATCTGAAATCCGTCAGCAACTTCGTGAGGGACAACAGGGGCGGCGACCTTTTCCACTGGTGGAGGAAGCTGAGGGAGGGGGTCAAGACCCCGCTCTTCGGGTCGGCCGACATAGTCAACGTCTGCAACCTAAAGTGCGTGCACTGCTACTGGTGGACGACGAGGGAGCCGACCGCAGGCGAGCTGACGCCAGAGCAGTGGAGAACGGTGATCCAAAACTCATACAAGAAGATGAGGATAGCAAACGTCACGGTCGTCGGGGGCGAGCCGATGCTGAGAAAGGACGTCGTGAAGGTCTTCTCAGAGGAGATGAAGAACAGGATGAGCGTCGTCACGAACGGCACCCACCCGATGATACCCATCAACGGGCTCTACTTCGTGTCCGTCGACGGGACCGAAGAGACCCACAACCGCATCCGCGGCCCGAACACCTATGCGAGGATGAAGACGAACGTCAAGAACTTCGTCGACACGGGTGGAAGGGTCGACGCCAACATGACCTTGAACACCTTGAACTACAAGACCGTGATCGACGTACTTCGCGAGTGGGACGACATCGCGGGGAGGATAAGCATCCAGTTCCACACGCCGTTCATCGACGACGACCCGCTGTGGCTGCCCTTCGGCGAGGAGAGGAACAAGACCATCGACAGCATCATGGAATACAGCAGCAACGAGAACAAGCACTTTGTGATCAACTCTAAGGAGCAGTTTGAGCTGATGCGCGGCAATTGGGGATACAAGTGCCCCAACTGGATGATCCTGCCGCTCGACTACAGAGGCAACATCAAGATGCCCTGCTGCATGGGAAGCGCGAACAAGGACGCGTTGCAGCCGCAGTGCGACAAGTGCGGGTTGGCGCCCTACTCAGGGGTTCTCGCTGGGCTTTTCCCGATAGAGCAAATAATCGGGAACTGAACGGCAAGGGCATCCCCCGCCACTTGAGATGTGGCATTCACACGAACAAATTGCGAAATAATTGGAACTAATGCATCTTGCTCCAACTACAAGGCGAACTTGGGCAAATTGCTCACTCTTTGTAGCAACTTGGACCGTTCTCTTGGTCTTTCTCACCATTTTGACGGCTCTTCGTATATAGGACCCCCTTCCCTAAGATAACTATGAACACAGAAGAAGAAGCAGTGCACCAGAACAACACAACCAGCACCCCCATCCATTCCGTTCAACAAAACGCAATCACACAAGAGTGGAATTCAGACCTCTGGGGTGTTCATCAATGATGAAATACCGCAGCAGGTTCGCAATCGCCTCCAACATCCTCAACGTCGCAAGGGCAGGCAACGCTACGAAGACGAGGCTCATGTACGGCTCGTTCCTATCCTTTGCCCAGATCAACGAGTATCTTGGATTCCTTATGACCAACGCGCTGATAATGAGGAATGAAGATTCCCACATATACTCGCTCACCGAAAAAGGCGTGCACTTCCTTCGCATCTATGAGGACTTGAGCAAGCTCATCCCGATCGACGAAGCAATCCCCGCGGTCTTGGCGGGAAAGTGAGATAAGCAAATCTCCCTTCACGCACCCTCCTCATTTTCGTGAATGGGAGCACGGAATCACGGGGCGGGCGGTGGCCTATTGGTGATGGCGTTGATCTGACGCAGCATGGCGGTCATGTTGCCGGCGCACGCCAGGTGAAAGTGAAACTCTAGGATATGCATCCCCGTCTCTGTGATATCCTTGTCGCAAAGAGAGCAATGAGATGGGCGTCCATCGGAGAATGATTGCAGCATAAATCGTTCGATTCCTTCTGCCCGGTCCCCGCCTAAAGGTCTTCTTACCCAAACACAGGGTCGACGAGGCATGAATCCGTTACGTCATGACAATGCCAGAATCGGACAAACAGATTCTCTTGTCTACAGCGGGTGGCCCCAATCCACCCCGTCCCGTCGTCTCACGACCTTGTAGGACAGGCTCCCGTTGTCGAGCCGGTCCGCATGGTCAGGACACGCCGTGATCCGCTTTTCCTCTCCATTTTGGGTTGAAACTACGACGTATTCGTATTGGGCTAGCACATAGGGCCTCCCCTCCACTTCGCACAACGTGCATATGGGCTCAAGGCGACCTTTCGGAGAAACGCGCTTCCTTCGCTGATCTTCTATCGATGCCTTCAATCCCCGCACATCGATACGGCAAGACACACACACTTTTATTTAAGAATTATGGACTAAGCGCCTAACTCGGAAGATTGCAATCTCGGGTGGATGTCTATCCACTTGCTGAACGTCTTGACCTTGCCCAAGACCTCGGCTACATCATCAGCGCACGCCCGATGGAAACGGAAACCCAAAATCTCTAGCCTGTCAGATGTGATCTTCTTGTTGCAAAAAGAGCATAGAACGCCCGTCTTCCCAAAAAGATTCCTCATGCTAACTCGAGCACCAAGGTTCATCAGTTGTTAAGGGGCTTGCGCGTCATAGTGAAGTAACAGCGGTTCCTAACATGTAGCCAGGTGCAAGCTGCCCGCTTCGCCGATTACGCTCAGAATAGAGGATTACGCACCCAGAAGAGTTCTCTAGACGATGATGCCCTACATCATCATCCGTCAATGAAATGACCCCGGCTACCTAGTAGCAGCAATGATTCGCAGGTCGAAACTGGAGATCTTCATGGACATCATGAAGGTCGTAGCTGAGGAGAGAGGGATGAAACGGACTCGCATCATGTACAAGGCGAACCTGGCTTGGAACGTCCTCAACACAGCGTTGGACACCATGGAGAAGAAGGGGATCTTAGAAAGCACAAAGACCTCATCCGGGGTCGTCGTCGTTCCGACTGCCGATGGCATCAAGCTGCTCCGACGCTTCGCGGACGTCGAGTCGGTCTTTTCCGAGCCGATTCCGGGCGCGGAAGGCCTGTTGTACCCGACTTCGAAGATGGCTATTCCAAGCTGAGATCTCAGCTTCAAGAGCTTCCTATGCCGGACGGCGGGGCGGGGTTTTTTTGATGGGCTCCGACTGCCGAAACGCAGCTGGATAGACGCTGCGGTGTGGGTTTTTCTCGCGTTCAGAATGACCATGGCCTGATGATCGGCGAGGTTTTTCATCTCCAAGACATCTGGAGCTTCGAAGCGAACTTGCCTCAACAATCACGATGGACGATGACCAGGCTTCAGAGGAGAGCTCGAGTCTCTCCTATCGAGACGAATTATTTTCTCGCATATCACGCACTCGAAGACGAGGACTAGAGGCCTCGACCTTGCTATGAAACCGAGAACAGGGCACCTCCGACCACATCAATCCTCTAGCTGAGGCACCCATTGGCCTTTCTCCTGTAGTCATATGTTCCCCGCGCACTGCATTCGGACTGAACATGATAAAGAATGGAAGTAGTCTGCCGAAGAAAAGTATGATGATGCTGGCTGTAACTGCCCTGCTCGTCGCAGGGGTACTGGCGGGATTCGGGACTCTTCCAAGAGCTTCCGCCGCGACGCCATCCCTCGGGACCGCCGCGCCTTTCGCAGTGCTTGCATATTCGGGTATCACTAACACTGGAACGACCACGATCACGGGCAACGTGGGGTCGACTCCTACTGCCTCTGAAACCTGTTTCACTATTTGTGGAACCGTGACCATCACTGGAACGAATTATCCTAGCGGTGCAGCACCATCGACTCAAACCGACCTCGCTGGCGCAATCACAGTGGCGATGGCAAACTCGCCCACGAGCATATTGACAGCTTTGGATTCTCAAACTTTGGTCGCGGGCACCTATACTTCCGCGTCTACGGCGTTCACTCTGTCAGGAGGAGCTCTCACCTTGAATGGTGCAGGCAACTCAGCTTCGGTCTGGGTCTTCCAAGCACCACAGGCTATAGCAAGTGCGCTTTCTACAACAGGTGGTAGCGTAGTCCTTGAGAACGGGGCTAATTCCTGCAACGTGTTCTGGGTGACAAGCGCAGGCGGTGCTACTATCGGCACGGGCACTACTTTTGTAGGAACGATAATGGCTTACACGAGCGTCACACTCGCAACAGGAGCATCACTCCAGGGCGCGGCCTTGGCAAACACTGGTGACGTGACAATGCAAGGCAACCATATCTCAAAGACATGTGTTATCGCACCGATAACTTCCACCTCGACTACAGGCACAACCACCACATCGACAGCTACAACGAGCACTACTCCGGGTAAAGGGCCCGTGTGTGACAGCGCAGTCTACGAGGGCTACTACACGAATGCTTACGGTTCGAGGGTCACCTTCTCCGGTCTCACCTATGCGGTCGCCCTGAACTTGGTCGACAACAACCCTCCGGCAGCCATGAACTGCCAGTTCGTGCCCACGCCGTCGCAACAATGCCCCCCCAGCGGCTCGCCAGCCATCATGACCGTTAACGCCGTGAACGCCAATGGCACGGCCCTCGTCGGCTACGGCGTGCTCTTCAACTGCTGGAACGAAATGACGACGTCGTCCGGCTTCACCCCGTACACCATCCCAGTCATACCCGGTATGACGCACATCGTGGCGGTCCTTGATTACGGCTGCTACGCCTTTGACCATTGGTCCGACACCGGGTCCGCGTCGAGGTACAGGGCGTTCTCAATAGCGTCCGCGACAACATTCACGGCGGTATACAGGAACACCTGCCAACCGGCTCCGGCGGACTCCTCGACCATCTCCGTGAACGCAGTTGACGCGTCCGGGAATCCCATAACAGGCCTCTACACGACGCTATGGCAGAACGGCGTGTTGCTCCAGAGCTGCTTCGCTCCGTGCTCGCTGACCGTAATCCCCGCGACCACAAGCGGCGCGGCTGTTGCCAATGGCCAGTCGTATCAGGTGGCGGTATCAGACTTCATGGGGCACGCCTTCAGCCACTGGTCGGACAACACGACCATCAGGTTCTACCCCCTGAGTGTCGGCAGCACAAGCACGACGATTGCATTGACGGCTGTCTACGGATAGTCTGACTG
>PLCG01000077.1 GCA_003135575.1 Nitrososphaerota archaeon | reverse complement strand
GAGGCGACGCGCTACCACTCTCTAGCGATAGAGAAGGACGACATCCCTCCCGAACTTCGCGTGACCGCCCTCTCCATGGACGACGCTGAGATCATGGGCGTCAGGCACCGGAAGTACCCCATCGAAGGCGTCCAGTTCCACCCAGAGTCGATAATGACCGGCGAGGGCAAGAAGATAATCCGCAACTTCCTCCGGGGACCGGCATGACGACGACCCAGGGGGCCATCCAGCTCATCCTCGACGGGAAGGACCTCTCGAGCGAGACCATAGAGGGATTCCTGAAGGAGGTCGTCGAGGGGACGGCCACCCCCGCCCAGATCGCCGGGTTGTTGGTCGCCCTCAGGAAGAAGGGAGAGACCGTCGAGGAGATCGCCGCTTTCGCTTCTACCCTCCGCGGATACGCGACGATGAAGGACCGCCCCTCGGTGAAGGGCAGGATGATTGACATGTGCGGGACGGGCGGCGACTCGGTCAAGACCCCGAACGTCAGCACCGTGTCCTCCTTCGTCGCGGCGGGGGCTGGCGCGACCGTCGCCAAGCACGGCAACCGNNACCGACTACTACGACGCGGCCGGCCTCACGCCCTATCTCGAGAAGCTCGGTTTCAACCTCGCCATGGAGCCCTCGCGAGTGAAGGACTCCGTGGAAGAGATAGGCATCGGCTTCATGTTCGCACCCGCCTTCCATCCGGCCATGAAGCAGGTCGCACCCGTGAGGAGGGAGCTCGGCGTCCGGACGGTCTTCAACCTGATGGGGCCCCTGATCAATCCGGCCCGGGTCGACGCGCAGCTCGTCGGGCTCTACTCGCCCGCGCTCGTGCCCCAGGTCGCCGCCGTGCTAGGGAGGCTCGGCCTCCAGGAGGCTATTGTGGTCCACGGCCTAGAGGGGGTCGACGAGATATCCGTGACCGGAAAGACGTTGGTCTCGCACCTGAAAGAGGGCAAGGTAGAGACCAGCGAACACTCCCCTAGTGACTTTGGCCTCCGCGACGGCCCCCTCATCCCGCCAAGAAGCCCCGCGGACGCAGAAGAGGGAGCGATGCTGGCCATCTCCATCCTCAGTGGGGATGCTGAGAAGCGCGACTGCGGCTACCTCATGGTCCTCGTCAACAGCGCGGCCTGCATGGTCCTCGCCCAAAAGGTGACCACCTTCGCGGAGGGGTTCGAGCTTGCGGCTTCGTCCATAGAGAGCGGGAGGGCGATGAAGAAGCTGGAGCAGATGGTGAAGTTCAGCGGCGGCAGCGTGGAAGGAGCAATGGAGAGATATGCAAAGCAGAAAGGGTGAGTCCAACTTCATATTCACGCTCGCCCGTTCGGCGGCCCAGAACATCGCGGACGGCTACTATCGCGACCTCGGAAAGGAAAAGCCCCGAAAGCCTACGCACAGGAGCCTGAAGGGCTCCATCGCCAGCTCGAAACTGACCCCCCTCCTCGCTGAGATCAAGTTCACCTCTCCTGCCGAAGGGAAGCTCAGGCCGCGAGGCGACGTGAAGAAGATCGCTCGCGCGTATGAGAGAGGGGGCGTCTCGGGCATATCCGTGCTCACGGAGCCCAAGCACTTCGAGGGCGACATCCGATACCTGCCGCTCGTCAAGAAATCTGTCAAGGTGCCGGTGCTCATGAAGGACATCGTCATAGACCCCGTCCAGATAGACGCGGCAGCAGATATGGGAGCCGACGCGGTGCTCTTCATCGCGGCAATCTTCATGAACCGGCTCTCCAACGCGAGCTTGGAGGAGATGTTCGCGAAGGCTCGAAGCCGGGGCCTGGAGGTGCTCTTCGAGGCCCACACCGAGAACGAGTTCATGTTCTCGCTCGACTCGGAGGCTGACGTGGTCGGAATCAACAACAGGGACCTCGACACGCTCGAGGTCTCTCTAGATACCACGAAGAACCTGCTCGCGCGGGGAAGGGAAAGGAGGGAGCGGCTCCGGATGATGGGGAAGGACAAGCCCGTCATCTCCGAGAGCGGGATAAACACGAGGCGGGAGATAGACGAGCTCAAGGCGCTCGGCGCCGACGGGTTCCTCGTCGGGTCCGCCTTCATGAGGTCGCCCGACCTTGAAGCGAAGGTCAGGTCGTTGACAGGGAAATTACGATGACACGCGTAAAGATCTGCGGGCTGACCAGAGAGGAGGACGTCGACGCCGTGGCCGACGCGGGTGCGGACGCGGTGGGCTTCATCTCGGGCTTCCCGAACTCTCCTCGGAATCTGCCGATGCCGCGAGCCGCGTCCCTGATCTCGAGGGTCCCTCCGTTCGTCACATCAGTCCTCGTGACCACCGCGCAGGTCATCGCCGAGAACTCTGATGCAGTCAAACGGGCCGCCCCAGGGGCCATCCAGCTCTACGACAGCTCGTTCTCCCCAGCCACCATAAGGAACTCCTTCCGAGCCCGTCTCCTGAGGCCGTTCTCGGTTGGCCGTCAGGAGAGCGACAACGCGGCGGACTTGCTGTCAAGAGCGACGGAAGCCGCAAGAGGTTACGACGCCCTCCTCACCGACACCTACCAGAAGGGCGCGGACGGGGGCACCGGCCTCACTTCGGACTGGAGCGTCTGCGCTGAGATCCGCAAGACCGTCGCGCCCGTCCCGTTGATCCTATCAGGGGGCTTGAGGCCCGAGAACGTCGAGCTGGCGATAGCGACCGTGTCGCCCTACTGCGTCGACGTCTCGTCCGGCGTCGAGTCTGCCCCAGGCGTCAAGGACGCAGCCAAGGTCAGGGCGTTCGTGAGCAAGGCGAACGCTGCCGAAGGAAGGCGGGTGGCGCAGTAGTTGGCCGGTCCCAAGAGACGCGGCAGGGCGGCAGCGGCGGACTACCCTCGCAACGGGCGGTTCGGGGTCTTCGGTGGGCAGTTCGTCCCGGAGACCCTAGTCCCTGCCGTGCAAGAGCTCGAGCGCGCCTACTTGGCGGCGCGCAAGGACAAGGGCTTCGTCGCGGACCTCCAGAGGCTGCTCCACGACTACGCTGGAAGGCCCACGCCCGTTTACCTCGCGGCGAACCTCACGGAGCACGCGGGCGGCGCCCGCATCTTCCTGAAGAGGGAGGACCTCCTCCACGGGGGGGCGCACAAGATCAACAACACCATCGGCCAAGCGCTCCTCGCGAAGCGGATGGGCAAGCACAGGATAATCGCCGAGACGGGTGCCGGCCAGCACGGCGTGGCCACCGCCANNGGTCTACATGGGCACCGACGACATCGAGAGGCAAAAGCTCAACGTCTTCAGGATGAAGCTTCTCGGCGCGGAGGTCCATCCAGTGGACACCGGCTCTCGCACGCTCAAGGACGCGATAAACGAAGCGCTCAGGGACTGGGTCACCAACGTGAAGACGACCTACTACCTGCTCGGCTCGGTGGTGGGGCCGCACCCGTATCCTGTAATGGTCAGGGACTTTCAGAGCGTGATAGGGCGCGAGGTGAGGGAGGAGTTCAAGAAGAGAGGCCGCCTCCCGGATGCCATCCTCGCTTGTGTCGGCGGCGGGAGCAACTCGATGGGAAGCTTCCACGCGTTCGTGAGAGACAAGGGGGTGAAGCTCATCGGCGTCGAGGCCGGCGGGACAGGGGCGGGCAAGAACGCGGCCTCCCTCATCGAGGGCAGGAAGGGCGTGCTCCACGGGATGCTCACCTACGTCCTTCAGGACGAGAACGGGCAGGTTCGGAGCACCGAGAGCATCTCGGCTGGGCTCGACTACCCGGGGGTCGGGCCTGAGCACTCGTACCTCAAGGACACCGGCCGGGCCACATACGTCAGCGTGTCCGATGAGGAGGCAGTCGAGGCCTTCCACCTGATCTCGGAGAAGGAGGGGATAATCCCCGCTCTCGAGTCGGCCCACGCGGTCGCCTACGCAGTGAGACTGGCAAAGGGTATGGGGAAGACCCAATCCATCGTCGTTACCCTCTCCGGCAGGGGCGACAAGGACGTCCACACCATNNGTAGCCTACGTGATGGGAGGCGACCCCGACATCAGCACGTCGGCCTCGGTGATCGACGCCGTCATAAGGGGAGGAGCGGACATCGTCGAGGTCGGGATACCGTTCTCCGACCCGATCGCCGACGGCAAGTCGATCCAGGCTGCCGACGTGCGAGCTCTCGCTTCAGGCACGACTCCCGCGCGTGTCCTGGATCTCATCCGTGGCGCAAAATCCAGGCATCCTTCCGTGCCCATTGTCGCAATGACCTACTACAACATCCTCTACTCCAACGGGCTCGACAAGTTCCTCGAAGCGGCGAAGAGCCACGGGGTCGACGGGATGATAGTCCCTGACCTTCCTTTCGACGAGATCGAGGAGTACGCCCGTCTCGCGAAGCGCCACGGCCTCGACGCCATCCTACTCGCCGCGCCCACGACATCGCCGGAGAGGTTGAAGGCGATAGCCAAGCACACTTCCGGGTTCCTATACCTCGTCTCGCTAACGGGCGTCACCGGGGCGAGGTCGGCGGTGCAAGAGGGCACGGTGGGTCTGGTCCGGTTCGCGAAAAGATATGCTAAACGAGTCCCGGTGGGCGTCGGCTTCGGCATCTCGACTCCCGAGCATGTCCGGGCCATCCTCGATGCGGGGGCGGACGCGNNTGTCGTGGGGAGCGCGATAGTCGACAGGGTGGCAGGCGCCCAGAAAGAAGGGCCCCTGAAGATGCTCGCCGACGTGGAGGCCTACGTGAGCTCCCTGAAGCAGGCGACGAAGAAGGCCTAGGAGCCCTTCGCGGCGGCGCTATAGATCTCCTTGATCATCGCGCCTCCCCGCTTGTCGGTCTTGTACCTCTTCGCGAGCTTCGAGAAGTTCTCGGCGAAGCCGTCCCAATCCGACCTCTCGAGGATGGCAAGGGCCCGCTTGAGCTCGCGCGACGCTGCGCGCCCGACCCTCTTGGAGTACACGTTCCCCGCCTGGATGTTGAACGAGAGCTTGGGGTCCTGCGCGAGTACCGCCTCCGCCAAGGTAAGCTGCATCGAAGCGTTCGGAGTCGCGACCTTCATGAACTCGTCGGGAGACAGGAACTGCGAAGCCGTCGCAGCATAGACGATGTTCAGGAGGTGGGTCAGGGAGAGGACGACGGCCACAGCCTTGTCGTGCTCCTTCTGGCTCATCGGGATTATCCGGGCCTCGGGGAAGAGCTCGCTCGCAAGGGCGACCTCGGGGGCGCCTACCCCTCCTTTCTTTCCGACTATCACGGCGATTTTCATCCTCCAGGTCGACTGGAGGGCGGGACCGAAGAGCGGATGGATGGAGAGCAGCTTCACCCTCTTGTCCACCAGCTTCCTGAGGGCGGGGAGTGTCTCGCCCTTCACAGACGAGATCTCAACCAGGGTGGAGCCTGGCTTGAGCTTCCCTGCTATCTCCTTGGCCACCTTGAGCGTGCTGTCCATCGGGACGGCTATTATCGTCACGTCGCACCCTCTCGCGGCCTCGGCGTTCGAGCTTCTTACCTCGACTCTGGGGAGCGGTTGTTTTCTTCCCTTGCCCGAGTCAGACCCGATGACCGTCTCTCCCTTTTCCAGGAAGTAGCGCGCGAAAAAGGAGCCCATCCCACCGGACGCGCCGAGGACGGCGACCTTCAAGCGAGCATTTCGCCTATCTTTCTTACGCCCGCCGTCAGGCTCTCCTGAGGCTGGCCGAGCGACATGCGGAAGCACCTTGGGTAGTCACCGAACCCCGTCCCGGGGCTGATGGTCACGCCCTTCTTCTCCAGGAGCTCCATCGCGAAGGCCGCGGAGTCGAACTTTGGGTCCTTGGCCTGTGCCCATGCATAGATCGCGCCCTCGGGCTTTAGCAACTCAAGCGCGTCGATCTTCTTCAGCTCGGCCGTGGTCGCGTCGATGCGCTCCTTCATGACCCTCGAGTTTCGCGAGACCTCTTCCTCGCACCCCAGAGCCTTGACGGCTCCGCGCTGGATGAACTCAGGTACGCAGGTTATCATGAGGCCGAGGATCTTCAGCATCCTCGCGCTCGTCTCTGCTGGGGCTAGCGAGTATCCGACCCTGAACCCCGTCATGCTCCAGCCCTTCGAGAACGAGGAAGTCAGGATGTACTTCTTCGGGAGGTTCGCGAGGATCGTCGGGCACGGCTTGTAGGCGTAGTCGTTGTAGATCTCGTCGCTCACCACGGTGAGGCCGGCGTCGTCCGCGATCCCGACTATCTCCTTGAACGTGACCTTGTCCATTATCTTCCCCGTCGGGTTAGCAGGGTAGCTCAGCACGATGGCCTTTGTGTTGGGCTTGATGGCTGCCTTCACGCTCTCCGGGGAGGGCTGCCACTCGTCCTCGAGGGTGGTGCGCAAGGTTATCGCCTTCGCGCCGATGTATTCCAGCCCCTCCTTGTACGCGGGCCAGTTGGGCTCGATGACCACAACGCTGTCGCCCTCGGAGGCCACCGTGGCCACGGCAGAATAGACCGCGAACCTCCCGCCCGGCGTCACTACGAGTTGGTTCTCGGCGGCGTCTGCATAGCCGTACTTCTTCGCGAGGTAGTTCCTGAGCGCCGAGATCAGCTCTGGGATGCCGCGGCCCACGGTGTAGTATGTCTTGTAGGAGTATAGCGCCTCCGAGACCGCGTCCAGCACTGCCTTCGGAGGGTGGAAGTCAGGTTCGCCGACGTCGAGCCGGATGAGCTTCCTACCGGTCTTCTCGATCTCCGTGGCCTTGGCCATCATCACCATAGGCGTTATGAGCGGCTGGGCCTTTGCGCTTCCTTGCGCCCGCTGGGCCTTCTTGGATTCAGCGAGGAGCGTGCTGAGTATCTTCGTCCCGAGTCTCTGGTCGAGCCCGAGTTGCTTGCACTCCAGGATCACCTCCTGAAGGAGCGCCTCCTCTACCCTCTCGTTGTCGATTGGGAGCGAGTCCCTGCTCTTGACCTGCCCTATACGCTTCGCAAGCTCGATCCTCTTGGCGACGAGCGTGATTATCTCCTTGGTGGTCTCCGCGACCTCCTCTCGCAGGTCCTGGAGCTCCTGGCCTGCCTGCTCCATGTCGCTGCTAGTCAACTCGATTGCTCCTTCCTCCGAGGACNNGCGATAAACCCCGCCCTGAGCGCGTGGTCCGCGAGCACGATCGCGGTGCAGCACTCGACGATCGGCACGGCGCGGGGGACGACGACTGGGTCGTGCCTCCCAGGGACGACCATCTCGACCTGCTTCCTCTTCGAGAGGTCGACGGTCCTCTGCTTCTTCGCGATCGATGCCGGAGGCTTGAATGCCAGCCGGTAGACGAGGGGCATGCCGCTCGAGACCCCGCCGATTATCCCCCCGGAGTTGTTGCTTTCCGTCGCGACCCGTCCCTTCTTGTCGAAGTAGTATTGGTCGTTGTTCTGGCTTCCCTTGAGCCTCGCCGATGCGAAGCCCGACCCGAACTCGACGCCCTTCACCGCGGGGATTGACAGCGCCATCTGCGCCAGCTCAGAGTCAAGGGAGTCGAAGACCGGCTCGCCAAGACCCACGGGCAGGTTGAGCGCGACGCACTCGACTATCCCGCCCAGGCTGTCGCCCTCTCCCCTGCTCTTTATGACCATCTTCTTCATCCTCTCGGCGAGCTCCGGGTCAGGGCTCCTCACCTCGTTCGAGTATCTGTTCTTACGGGCGTCGTCGAGGGTGAAACCCTCCGCGCGGAGTCCCCCGAGTTCGAGAGTGTACGCGATTATCTCGATGCCGAGCGTCTCCTTCAGCAGCTTCTTCGCGACGGCCCCCGCCATCACGAAGCCCGCCGTGACCCGGGCGGATGCCCNNCTGTAGTCGTTGAACCCGCCGTACTTTGTCTTATGCGTGAGGTCCGCGTGGCTCGGGCGGGGCGTGTTCACCATGGACTCGTACGAGCGCGAGTCGACGTCCAGGTTGGGGATCATCATCATGACCGGCGCCCCGGTCGTCCGCCCGTTGAAGACCCCGGACATTATCTCGACGACGTCTCCTTCCTTCCTCTGGGTGGTGACGATCGACTGGCCTGGCCGCCTGAGATCGAGGTCGGGTTGGATGTCCTTCTCGGAGAGGCCCAACCCCGCGGGCACGCCGTCGACCACGACTCCCACCCCCTTTCCGTGGCTCTCGCCGAAGCTGACCACGACGAACCTTTCTCCGAAGATGTTCCCTGGCATCTTGCTCATCTCTCCTACTCGCTCTTGACCTTCGCCCCGAGCCGGCTGATGTCCTCGAGGAACGTGGGATATGAGACGTCGAGGCTCTCCGCGCCTATGATCGGAGCCCCGCCTGGTATCAGCATCGAAGCGAGTGAGAAGGCCATAAACATCCTGTGGTCGTCGTGCGCGTCCATAAGGGCTGAGCTGAGCTTCCCCTTCGGGGATATCTTGAGGCCGTCCTCCCTCTCCTTCACGCTCACGCCCAGCTTCGAGAGCTCCTGCGCCACTATGGCTATCCTGTCGGTCTCCTTGAACCTGGCGTGAGCCGTGCCGACTATCTCGACGGCGGATTCGCACCTCAGCGCGAGGGCGGCTACCACTGGAAGGAGGTCGGGCGTGTCCCCGAGGTCGAACGTCCCTCCACGGAGCTTGTCCCCGTCCGAAGAGATGACCAGCGTGCCCTTCCCCTCGGCCACCTTCGCGCCCATCTGCTTGACTATCTCGAGGATCCGCGCGTCCCCCTGAGGCAGGCTCGCGTCTAGGTTCTCGATCTTCACCTTTCCGCCCATCAACGCGACCGCCGCCACGATGAACGACGCCGAGCTGAAGTCCGCCGGCACCGAGAAGTCCGCGACGCGGTACTCCTGCCCGGAGGCCACCTCGAACTCCGAGTAGCCCCTCTTCTTGACCCTCACTCCGAAGAGCTCCATCAGCTTCAGGGTCATGTCGATGTAGGGCCTGGACACCGCGTCGGCGACCTTCAGCGTGGTGTCGATCTCTGCCATCGGGCTCGAGATGAGCAGCGACGAGACGAACTGGGACGAGACGTCTCCCCTGATCGAGGCCTTCCCGCCCCGCATGCCGCCCGCCTTGACTATCACCGGAGCGCACCCGTTCCCCTTCGACGTCCAGCTCTGGACGCCCAACTGCCCCAAGGTGTCCAAGAGGGGCTGCATGGGTCTCCTCCTTATGCTCGAGTCGCCGGTGAGCACCACGTATCCCTCCGGGGCCAGGGAGAACGCGGATGTCATGAACCTCAGCGTCGTCCCGGAGTTCTCGACGTTCACCACGTCGTCTGGGAGCTTCGGCCGCGTCCCCTTGATACTTAGCACGCCCTCCCGTCTTTCCATCGAGGCGCCCATCGCCGCGCATGCGTCCACCGTCGCATTGGTGTCCCGGGAGAGGAGCGGGTTGCTTATCTCCGACCTCCCGGAGACGGCGGCGAGGCTCGCCATGACGACAGCCCTGTGCGTGTAGCTCTTGCTCGGCGGGACGGAGACGCTGCCTCCGAGAGGCCCGTCGGAAAGCACCCGCGTAGCCCTCGTCACGCTGGCGCTCCTAGCCATCGGCGAGGACCCTCCCGTGCTCGTTGTTGGTGTCGGTCTCGATCACGCTGCTGCCGTCCGATGACCATTCCTTTCGTAGAGCGTCAATCTCGGCCTGCTTCGAGGGGTCGAACACCGCCGCCACCGAAGGTCCAGTCCCTGAGAGCCCCGCTCCCAAAGCGCCGAGTTCCACTGCACGTAGCGCCGGGAACGGGTCATATTTGAGGATGGAAGAGTAGGCCATCCCGTTCAAGACCATCGCCTTCCAAAAATCGCCCTTCAGGCTCATCTCGAAGAACAGGTCTGTCAAGCGCCCGAACTTCCGTATGAACTCCGGACTCACGGCGTCCCTCCTGCTCCTCGACTTTGGCACCATGATCAGGACCTTGAGCCGCTTTTCGAAGAGCCTCGAGCTGACGACCTTCCTCGCAAGGTTGTCGGTCATATTGATCCCGCCCAGCAGGCATCCGGCCGCATCGTCCAGGGCCCCGGTGACGCTGGCGCCCGCCGCGAGCGAGGATTCCACGCTGCAGTCGAGCACCTTCTTGGGGTCGAATGCCTTGTTGCCCAGCGCCGCGTAGACCGCGAGCGCGATCGCCGTAGACGATGACGAGGAGGTCTTCAGCCCCACGCCTATCGGGATATCGGAGGCGGTCCGGATCCTCCCAGAGAAGGCGTCCGGGTCCTTCCCCGAGCCCTTGATCGCGCGCCTCGCCGTCTCGACCGCAAGGCCCGCATGCCACTTCTTTCCGTTCACCGAGACCTCCCAGTCGCCCTTGGAGGCCTCGATCTCCACCTCTGCCTCGGTGCTCAGCCTGACGCTTGCGGTCGCGCCCTTGCCGCTCGCAATCGCGTTGACGATGCTTATGGCGCCGAACGTGGTCGCCTTCGCNNCTTTCTCTTCTTCGCGCGCCCTTGGAGCGAGGCGGTAAGCGCCTTCCTCATCGCTTTCTCGGGGGCGTCCTTCCCCGTCCAGAGCTTGAACGACGCAATCCCTTGGTGCAGGAGCATCTCCTCTCCGTGAATCACCACAGATCGGTTTCGCTTCGCCTCTTTGAGCAGCTCCGTCTCCCTTGGACTGTAGACCGCGTCGAAGACTATCTTTGTCCCCGGCATGACCCGCCTCAGCTCCGCGGGCAGCGGCTCCCCCTCCGTCCCCATCGGGGACGCGTTGAAGAGCAGGTCGTGGTTGAGGTGCCGCAGGTCCTCGAGGGAGGCCAAGGTGAGGTTCATCCGCGGGAACGCACCCTCCATCCCTCTGACGAACTCGCGCGCTCGCCCCACGTCTCGAACCGCGACGGCGATGTCGATGCAACCGACCCTGTTCATCGCCTCGCAGAAAGCGCGCGCAGCCCCGCCTGCGCCTACCAGCATGGCGTTCCTGATGTCTAGCGACTCGGAGACCGCCTGGAGGGGCCTGACTATGCCGTCGGGGTCGGTGGTGTGCCCGATGTATCTCTCCTCCTCGTTCTTGACGGTGTTGACCGCCTGGATCCTCGTCGAGACGGAGTCGAGGTCGGCCAAGTACCGGATGATCGCTTCCTTGTACGGGATGGTGACGCTCATGCCCTTGAACCCGGCGCTCATCAAGCGGCGTAGCTCGCGGGGGAACCCTGCCTCGGGGACGCTCAGCGCGATGTACTTCGCATCGATCTTCAACGACTCGAAAGCGGCGTTCATCATCGCCGGAGACGGCGAGCGCGAGACGTCCCTCCCGATCACGCAGTATTGGTCTGGCATCGTCTCAAGCCACCATTCCCCTGAGCGTACGCATCGTCGAGATCGAGAGCTGACCGGGCGCGACCGCCTCGTCCGGCAGCGAGGCGTAGGCTATGGGCGCGCCGAAGTGCATCGAGACAACACGTGAGACCGTCCCGAGCTCTCCCATGCAGAACGAGACGACCTTCCCGGGCTTGTCTCCGCAGAGCGTGAGGGTCCTCAAGTTGTCGTCGGCGCGCGTCGCTGTGGTGACGACCTTCGCCAACGAGCCATGACCCAGCGCCTCCTTCGACACCGCGCGGAGCTCGTCCAGGGCAGGTGTGCGTTTGAAGTCGTGCCACGAGATGATCTTCTTGACCTTCTTCGGGATCGCGTCCGCCCAGCGCCGATTCTCCCTTGCGGTCGCAAGCTCGATGTCCACGAAGGCGGGTCCCATCTTCACGAGACGCGTTATCAGCTCGAGACGTTCCATCTCGCCTCCGAGAAAGCTGCCGCCTTCACTCCGCGATCTCACGGTGATGATCGCCCTATTCGCAAAACCCGACAGCTTCGCCTCGACGTCGCGCAAGGAATTCTCCCCCACGAGCCTGTCGACCCGAAGTTCCACGAGGTCGGACCCTAGCGACAGCGCGAGGTCTGCCTTCTTGGCGAGCTCCCCGACTGACCCTGCACCCACAGAGGTGCACAGTCGGGTCTCGACCTTCTTGTTGGCCATGGGGGGTCACTGCGCCGCCCGAGCCGCGAGCCTAACGCTCGACAATGAACTCGTCGACCTCACCGCCGAAGTGCCTGCCCTTGGCCAGCCCTGCGACATGGACCAGCACTTCGTCTCCCACCTTCGCCTCGGTGACCGCGAGTGCCGTCCCGTCTGGGCGCACCAGCCTGATCGTCTCCGCGTTCTGGAGCATGGCCGTGCCCTCCTTGCCGTCGGACTCCGCCTTGATCATGACCAATGGCCGTCTTTCCATCTTTATCCTGCCGACGACAGCGTCACGCTTCTCGCCTGACCTGTTCACGAGCTGGACCTTGTCGCCGGCCTGAAGCTCTGAGAGATACCTGGTCTTCCCGTCGGCCCCGATGATATAGCTGTGGAGCGCCCCCGCATTGACCCTGAACGGACGCGTGGGGATGTACTCGGTGGGGATGGTCTCGCTGTGGACCAGGAAGAAGAAGCTCGCCATGCTCCCTACGAGCATACCCTCGCCTAGCTCAAGGTTGGACGCAGTGTCTATGCACACCCTCTCGCCGTCGCCCACATCTACTATGCGCTTGATCTTCGCCGTCACAAGAGGGACGCTGCGTCCCTTGCCTGCCGCGGCCGAGGTCACTTTGGAGATGAGGGCTTTCGAGGCCTTGAGTGAGGCGTAGGGGATCACGACTCCGTCTACCCCCTTTTCCAGTATCGAGAACGCCAGCTTGATGTCGGCCTCCGACTTCATGAAGGCGTAGATCTTGCGGTGCCTCCTTCGGAACTCGCCGATGAGGTTCTCGAGCGGGATGATCTTCCAGTTCGTGCAGTCCACGACGACGAACTTGTGGTCCTCGCGCAGAGAGGACTCCACGGCGCGGTCGACGTCCTTCGACCCTCGCACCTCGACCCAGGCGAAGTCTCCGTCCTTCTCGCGATACTCCTTGAATCCCTCGCCGCCTGGGATTGGCCTGGAAGGCCCCCGGAGCAGCACCGCACCGATCCCGGCGCTCTTCGCCTCTTTCAGGGCCTTCGCGATGTCTTGGATCTCTGTGACGTCGAGGACTATCTCTTTCTCAGGCGTTGGCAGCGCTCATGACCTCCATGGCTTCCTCCACGCTGCTCCTGTCGATCACAATCCGCCTGAGCGCCTTTACTATTAGCGTCGGGTCGCGGTGTTGGAAGACGTTCCTTCCGAAGGTCACGCCCATCGCTCCCGCCTCCATGACGTCGTTCGCCAACTGGAGGATCGCGGCGTCGGTGTCCACCTTCGCTCCTCCGGCGAGCACGACCGGGACCGGGCACTTCCTGACGACTTCCTTGAAGCTCTCCATGTCGCCCGTGTAGACCGTCTTCACCACGTCCGCTCCGCTCTCCGCTCCCACCCTGGCGACGTGCGCGACCACTTGGGGATCGCTCGGGTCCTTGATGTTCTCGCCGCGAGGGTACATCATGGCTATGAAGGGCATCTGGTACTCGTCGCATTGGTCGGCCACCATGCCGAGCTGCTCGAGCATCTCCGGCTCCTCCTTCGAGCCCATGTTGACGTGCACCGAGATCGCGTCCGCGCCGAGCCTAATGCCCTCCAGGACCGAGGAGTTGAGCATCTTCCGGTTGGGGGCCAACGAAAGGCTCGTGCTGGCAGAGATATGCATTATCATCCCGATGGGGACAGGCTTTCTCAGGGACTTTATCACCCCCTTGTGAACGAGGAACGAAGTGGCGCCGCCCTTTGCGATCTTCACGATCATCTCCTCCGGGTTCTCCAGTCCAGAGATCGGGCCTACCGTGAAAGAGTGGTCCATGGGGATGCAGAGCATCCTGCCGTGCTTCGTAATCCTCGCGAGCCTGACCTGCTTTCCGAATACCAATCTAGTTCACCCTAGTTCTCCAGGTATCCTTCCCTCTCCATAAGCTCCGCGGTAAGGATCGCCGTGCCCGCGGCACCCCTGATGGTGTTGTGCGAGAGCAGCGTGAGCTGGAGCGACTTGCCGTCTATCCCGTTCCTCACCCTCCCCACCACGACGCTCATGCCTGGCACGCTGCCCGCCATCCTGTCCAGGCGTGGCTGGGGTCTGTCATTCTCCTTTCTCACTATGATGGGGTGGTCAGGGGCCGTGGGGAGCTTGAGCCTCTGGGGCTCCCCCGCGAACCTCTCCAGAGACCTCTCTGCGGCCTTCGGTGTGATCCCGTGCGCGAACTCTGCGTAGAGCGTCTCCATGTGCCCGTCTATCACCGCGACGCGGTTGCAGGAGATACCCATCGAGATCGGGCTGGCCTTGATGCCCCCGTTGGAGTACGTTCCCAGGATCTTCTTCGCCTCGGCGGCGACCTTCTCCTCCTCGTTCTTGATGTAGGGTATGACGTTCTCCTGGATCGAGAGCGAAGGCACCCCTGGGAACCCGGCCCCAGAGAGCGCCTGCATCGTGGTTACTATCGCCTTCCTCGCGCCGAACTCGTCGATGAGGGGTTTCAGCACCATGGAGAGCCCGGTGGCGGTGCAGTTCGGAGTGGTCGCGATGGCTCCCTTCCACCCTCTCTTCTTCTTCTGGGACTCTAGAAGCTTCAGGTGGTCTGCGTTGATCTCGGGTATCATGAGCGGCACGTCGGCATCCATGCGGTGCACGCTGGCTTCGCTCACGACGATGAAACCCGCTTGGGCGAACTTTGTCTCGACTTCTGCGGCCACTTCAGAGGGCAGCGCTGAGAACACGATGTCGCATCCCTTCGCTGACTCCGGCTTCGCCTGTCTCACGACCTTCTGCGCCATCGCCGGGTCCATCGCGTCTGGGAAGAGCCAGTGGACCGCTTGCCCGTATTTCTTCCCGGCCGACTCCCCTCCCATGAGGACCTCGAGGCGGAGGTAGGGGTGCTTCGGAAGCATGTTGATGTAGCGCTGCCCTACGGCGCCGGTCGCCCCCAGGAGCGCAGCCTTGATCTCTCTTGGCTTGGTCACTTTAGAAAGTCCCCCCTGTTCTCCGGTGGCCCCATCATCGCCTCCTTGACCAGGCCGTAGGCCCTTTCAGAGTGCTCGGCTGAGACGAACACGCGCACCGAGGACAGGATCGTCACTATCCCGTACACGTTTATCGACGCCTGCGCCAGCGGCCTCGTTATCCTCTGGACCACTCCCCTCTCGGTCTCCAGGGCCGCCCCCTTGACGGTTATCATCGAGAGCCGCGGGAACTCAGAGACCGCCTTCCCTATCTTGTCCTCCACCAGCACCTGGTGGACGCCGTCGAGCACGTTCTCCCCTCCGCCGACGTAGAAGATCGCAGAGTTGGCTTCGAGCGAGAGCGCCAGAAGGTCCCCGTGCGCCTCTCTGACCGCCTGGGCCGCGCGGATTATCGACTCTGTCTTCTCAGGGTTCAGGCCGACGAACGTGATCATCGAGACCCCTTCCCCCAGCATCTCCACCTGCACTGGAGAGAGCTCTCCCTTGATGATGGTGCCCGAGTCGAGCTTCTCGAGATTGGTGACCCTGATCCTAAGCCCAGAGGACTGGTATCGGAGCGCCTTCACGTGGAGGAACTTCGCCCCTCCCGCCGCGAGCATCTCCGCCTCCTCCCCATTGAGGCTCTCGATGAACTGGGGGTTGCTGACCTTGTCGGGGTCGCTCGAGTACACCCCCTCTACGTCCTTGACCAGTATGACCTCGCTGGCGTTCAGGCAATTCCCGAGCAGCACCGCCGTCGTGTCGCTTCCGCCCCTGCCCAGGGTCGTGGTCTTCCCGCCCACGGTCTTCCCCAGGAACCCGCAGACGACCGGGACCTTTCCCTCCGCGAGGAGCGGGAGGATCAGCGCCTTTGTCTTTGCCCGGCTCTCCTCGATAAGTGGGTTCGCGTCGAGGTGCCTGTCGTCCGTTATAACGGGCCAGTATGGGGTGTCAGGGTCGACTACGACCGATTGCAATCCGAATGACGCGAGCGCCGCCGCCACCAGCCGCGCGCTCGTCTTCTCCCCGGAGGAGAGAAGCTCGTCGAGGAGGTGCGGCTCGATCTCGGGGTTGTCTTTCTTGGTTAGCGCCATGATC
>PLCG01000026.1 GCA_003135575.1 Nitrososphaerota archaeon | reverse complement strand
TTTCGGGTAGGCGAGTATCCCTATTACGCTCGCCCTCATCGGGACGTTCACGTATCCAGGGAACGCGCTCGCGGGCATGCCCGTCTCATCCATGATCTTCTGCCTGAGCTCGATCACTATCTGTTCGGGGGTCAGGTGCATGCCATCGAGCTTTGTCACGTCCTTGATCCATTGGGCGGTCGCTTCCTTGGTCCGGTCGATGACGACGTTGACGTCCTTCCTGACCCCGTAATGCGGGACGAGAAGCATCTTCGGGTTGGTCTGGCGCAGCATGTCGAGGGTCTGCGCTAGCTTCACAGGATCAAGGCTTGGGGGAGGCGTAGTCGGTATCAAAGTGGGGAATCCAGGGAACACGATGCCCACCGCGTCTGCTGAGAAGAGAAGGTGCTCCTCTTCAAAGAGGACCGAGATCTGGTGCGGCGCGTGCCCGGGAGCGTGCAAGGTCGTCAGGGTGACGCCTCCAAGGTCGATGTGAGACTCCGCACCGACCGCCGTGATCTTGTTCTTGTCTATCGGAATCGGCTTCCCATACATTTGGATGAGCCTCTCGCCGAACAAGCTCGTGGCGCTCTCAATCAACTTTGTCGGGTCTATCAGGTGAGGCACCGCCCTCTCGTGCGCCACCACCTTTGCTCGAGGCATGTATTTCACCAGATAGCCGGCCGCGCCCGCATGGTCGAGGTGGACATGTGTAGGTATCACGTAGTCAACACGCGAGGGCTCTATGCCGAGCTGCCGGAGGCCTTGCATGACGTTCCCGTAAGAAGAGGCGTAGCCGCAGTCGATCAAGGCGGTCTTCCTGCCTCCCTTCACCACGTATACGGCGACCGTGTTCGCGTCTCCGAGCGCGACCGTGTCGATCATGTAGGCCCGGTTCGTTATCCTTGATATGGCCATCTGCCGCCACCCTCCTCCTCGCCATCCCTTTCTAAAGGTGGACCGAGCAGACCTGACTAACCGTAAATAGACAGAGCAGGGCTCGAAGGGCGGTAGCTCTAGATTGAAGGACCATGACGTCGTCGTTATCGGGGGAGGCTCGACGGGTTGCAGCGTCCTCTACCATCTCGCGAAGATGGGGGTCAAGCAGCCCCTGCTCGTGGACATGGCTCCTCAGCTCGCTTCAGGGCAGACCAGCCGGTCGACCGCGTTGGTAAGGACCCACTACAGCTCCGAGATCCTCACGAGGATGGCCCTGCTCAGCTACCGTTTCTTCAAGGACTTTGGGCGGCAGCTTCCTGGCCACACCGCCGGGTACGTCGAGACGGGACTCATCGTGGGCGCCGACGAGGCCTCCGTCCCGCCGCTTCTGGAGAACGCGGCGATGCACAAGAGAGTGGGGATCGATTCCAGGATAATGAAGCCTGAAGAGATGGCCTCCTCTCAGATCGAGCCGATGCTCAACACGGCTGAGTTCTCCCTTTTCGCCTACGAGCCGAACGCGGGATACGCCGAGCCCTCCACCACGGCAGCCTCCTTCGCCTCGGCCGCGGTCCAACTAGGCGCGAGCGTCCTAACGGGATCGCGCGCCACCAAGATCGAGCGGGCCACCTCGTCCGGCGAGAACGGATATTCGGTTCACACGACCGAGGGCCTAGTCCAGTGCCGAAACGTCGTGATCGCCACCGGGGTGTGGTCCAGGCCTCTCTTCGCCCAGATGGGCATCGATGTCCCCATCAAGGTGTCGAGGCATCCGGTCGCCATCTTCGGCAGGCCTGCAAGGTACCAGGGCAACAGGCCTGTGATCTTCGACTTTCCCAGGTCCGCCTACTACAAGCCCGAGGGCAACGAGCTGTTCTTCGCAGGGAGCCTCGCCCCCGACCTCGACGCCTCGGGCGAGGAATCTGACCCGGACTCATACAACGAGGGCATCTCCTACGAAGAAGCCGCCGGGTTCTCGGAGTCGGCAGCAGCCGCGCTGCCCACTATGGCGGAGGCGGGGACCTATCGCCGTGGCTACGCCGGCCTCTACGACAACACGCCTGACCAGAACCCCATCGTCGACGAGCTCTCGGAAAACGGCTACCCGGGGGTCTATTGCGTGGTGGGGCTGAGCGGCCATGGGTTCAAGCTCTCCCCGGAGTTCGGGCGGATCGTCTCGTCCCTCATCGTGCAGGGCAAGTTCCCCGACTACGACGTCTCCGTCTTCAAGCTGCGGAGGTTCAAAGACGGCCGGCCGCTTGGCGGGAAATACCGGGTCTCGACAATCGCCTAGGACGGAGACGCGACCGGCCCTGGAGCGCCGCCCGCAGTGGCGACCTCATGTGTGGCCTCGACCTTGGGGGACGCCCGGTTCGCGAACTTGTATACGATGACGAGGTAGACCGCAAAGAGAGGTATCAGGACGAGGTCGCTGAGCGTCGCGACGACCTCCCCGAACCAGAAGGTCGCGAACGAGAAGAGAAGCGCCGAGACGGCGATCTTCATGTCGGCTTGCTTGACCTTCCTCACGTGGTCTCGAAGCACGTATGCCGAGCCCACCACGGCCACCATCCCGACGGACATGCCCAGCACGGTCGCCTGGAAGCCGTTGGGAAGCAGCCCCACGAGGACTATCGCTGCCTCGAAGGCCTCGATCGCGCCGATGGAGAACGCCGTCGCCATCGTCCCCCTGTGAAAGTGCTCTTGGAACTGGGTCCCCTTGCGCGCATTCAGGACCGCCCTTCTCGCGCTCTTCGCCAGCCTCTGCGCGAAGTAAAGGAGGAGGACCCCCGCCGTCGCCTTGACTAGCGCGTCCGGCAGCAGGACGATGAGTGCCCCGAGGAGGAACATGGGGGCGAAGACCGCGGCCGTCCCGGCCGCGGCGTAGAGGTACACGACGTTCTTCCCTGAGTGCGCATGGAGCGCCAGCGCCACCGCGGCGGTCTCCACCAGCTCGAGAACGGTGATCCCCAAGGCTGCGAGGAAGATCGCGGGGTCGGAGAGCAAACCAGCGGACGGCGCGCTTCTCGAATGTTAAAAACCTAAGGTGGTCCGGGAGGCGCTTCCACGCCGGCGCTTCTATCGGGACTTTTGCTGGGCGTATTTCTCGAAGGCTATCTTGAACCACGGCGTGTATTTCTCGGGGTTCCGCGACATGTCCGCCCCGAGCTCGTCCATCGTGAGGTACTTCGTCTCCATTATCTCGTCAGGGTTCGGATCCGCGGGGCCCTCCAGCTTCCCCGTGAGCAGGACGCAGAACTCGTTCTCGCAGTAGTCCCCGAACTTGGCCCAGTAGGTGTAGTCGAGCTTCCGGTCGAGCTTCTTCACGTCCACGTTGAGCTCCTGCTTCGACCGCCTTATCCCCGCCCCCTCGTACGTCTCCCCTTGATAGACGTGGCTGGTCACCGAGACGTCCCAATAGGCAGGCCAGAGCTTCTTCTTCATGCTCCTTCTCTGGAGCAGCATCCTGCCTTCCTTGTCGTAGAGGAACACCACGAACGCCCTG
This sequence comes from Nitrososphaerota archaeon, assembly GCA_003135575.1. GTDB lineage: Archaea > Thermoproteota > Nitrososphaeria > Nitrososphaerales > Gagatemarchaeaceae > Gagatemarchaeum. Next base: position 1,928 of record PLCG01000026.1, on the reverse strand, counting down.
TGTCGCTTACCCATCCCCTTGTGGCAGTTTTCCCTCGTGTCGAGCCCGAGCTCCTTGTCGTTGTCGTCAACTAGGACGAGCCACTCGACCTGCTGTTGCTGCGCGCTCAACAGAACCGCTCCGCTGGACCGCCATAATAAACCGTCTTCCGCATAATTTGCAAGGTCGCCGCCTTGGGGATTTCCGTAAGCTCTAGAGATGTTGCGCGCCGTGGCCTAGCCCTGATTGCGGTGATGCGAGAGTCTTAGTGTTAACGCTCGTGCGGTTGGTGAAGGGTGGCGTCCAAAGCAGTGATTTCACGCTTCCCTTTCATGACGAAGTCAAGGAGCATCCCAGATGCTGGAAGACACATGCCAAGAGCGGCGGTGAGCAAGTCGAACTGCGTGAGCAGCGCCAGACATGAGACCAAACCTAGCAACCCGGTAACCGAAACCCATCCGATGCTGAAGGGCACCTTGAAAGGCCTCGACAAGTGCGGAGCGACTCGTCGAAGATGTAAGAGAGCGAGGTTCACAAGGGCGAAAGTGAGGAGAGACCCGAAGCTCGTCACCTTCGCAATGGCGCCAATCTGGCCGAGAGGGAGGACGGCGAGTGCTATCGCCAGCGTCACGAGAGACGCAATAAGGGGAGCGTGCGTCTTCTGGTTCACCCTTCCGAGAGGCTTGGGGAGCCCTCCTTCCCGGCCGAGCCCGTAGATTATCCTCGAGCTGACGAGCAGGAGGACAAGTACCGTGTTGAGTGTAGTGAGCAGGGCCGCGACAGTCAGTATGTCCGAGCCGGATTGTCCCAGGACAGACGAGACGGCGAGCGCGAGCGGCGCCTCAGAGCCCGCCAGTTGCGACCAGGGGACAAGGCTCACCGATGCGATGCCTACGATGACATACAGGACGGTGGAAAGCGCCAAGGAGACGAGCAGCGCCCTCGGTATCGTCTTCTGAGGGTCTTTGGTCTCCTCCGAGAGATTCGAGATGTTGTCGAACCCGATGTATGCGAAGAATACAAGGACCGTGGCGGCCAGGACCCCCGGGATCCCTGTAGGAGACGAGACGTACGAGACCGACCCGATCTTTCCAATGCCCGCCGCCACGACTACGATCAGGCCCCCGATTGCAACAATGCTTAGGACCGTGTTGAGTTTCAGCGACTGCTTGATGCCCGTCGAGGCGACGACGGTCAGCATGACCAGGAGCGCCGCCGCCGTCGGGATAAGCGGGACCCGAACGACAGTCGAGAGGTAGCCAGCGAAGCCGAGCGCGACCGCGGAAGCAGCAATTATCTCCGTTACGAGCATCATCCACTGAGTGAGGAAGGAGAGGGCCCGGTTGCCATAAGCCCTCCCCAGGAAGACGTATTCAGATGCCGCCTTAGGATATGTCGCAGCGAGTTCGGCGTAGGAGAGTCCGGTGAAGAGCGCGACGACCGCCCCCAAGAGAAACGCCAGCCAGACTGCCCCGCCCGCCAGGCCGGACGCGTCGCCCACCAGGACGTAGATTCCGGCACCGATTATGTTGCCGACTCCGTACGCGACTACCTGGAACAGCCCTGCCTCTCGGCGCAGAGATGGTCGCTCGATTGTCCCCGGGTCTGCCCCCATCGGTTCATGGACGTTCCCCACCCTAGATATCTGAAGCGCTCCTCAGCTCCAGGTGGTCGCTGGACCGTCAGTCAGGGAGCGGCAGGCCGTAAAGTATCAAGACCGCGTATGCGTCGAGGGGATAGAGCAACCCCAAGATAAAGTTGAGTGCCATCGACTGGGTGGTGAAAAACTGCAATCCAAGCAAATCTCCAAGGGTGATGATGAGCGTGACAAGAAGACAAGAGCCATACAAGATATCCGCGATGTCAATTGGCAATACGATTGCGTACTTGATGATTACAAGGACCATCCCGATCGCTGCTCCTCTCAAGAACGCTGGCCTATGCTCGAT
>PLCG01000010.1 GCA_003135575.1 Nitrososphaerota archaeon | reverse complement strand
ATCTTGTTCTGGGCCTTGATTTTCAGCAGCAAACCTCCTCCATCTTTCAGGCTTGACGCGTCCGCAGCTTCGCCGGGGGCCCGCTCATCGGGAGACGTATTCGCGACCTCGGCAACATGTCCAATGTCGGCCTGAACGGTGCTGTCAGGAACGCCCTTCTTCTCGAGGACGTCCACCATCGAATCAATCCTGTCCGCGGTCAGGCCTGCCGCCCACACCGAGTCCTGCGGGAACCTCCCAGCGAGCGTTTGGAGTATCCGGAATGTCGCCGACGCCGCCCCTGCCGAGACCTTCGAGCCGATGTCCCCGAGGGACCCCTTGACCACCGGCCAGGCGTCCCTCAGCCCCAGCGTCCCCACGGCGGCCTGGAAGTGGTCAGCGATACCACTCTTCCCGCCCAACAGGAGCATCACGCTGGTGATCGCGAGGGCCCGCCCGAGGTAGTCGGCCCTCTCTGATTGGGGGACGCCCGGGTCGAACGAGGACTCGAAAAGCTGCCCAAGCTGCCCTGGGAGCGTCTGGCAAAACGCAAGGAGGCGGTTGTTGGTCTCGAACAGGGTCCTGAAGCCCGTGAGGCTGTTGAAGGATACAAAGTCGAGGGAGGCGAGCGTCACTCCCGACGCGGTGGCGGCGAACTCGTAGACGCCCTGCTGCACTGCCGTGGGGGTTTGGTCGCTCCTGCTGCTGGGGTCGACCGCCATGACCTGCCTCTGGGCCTCGGCGATGAAACCTGTGTACAGCCAGCTCGAGGAATTAGGGAGGTATTGGAGCGCCCAGGCCTTCCATTCCTGGCTGCTGTTGAAGAACCCGATGACCGTCTGCGGGACGATCTCCTCGTAGGTCCTGGATTCTGACGCGCTGACTTGAGTCCAGAAGCCGGGATCCGTTATGTCAGGTGGCGGCGCGGAGTTCTCTGGGGAAAGCGAGAGGTTCGCGAGTGGGGCCAGGACAAGGTCGCTCGCGCCGAATGCGGCGGGCGCGTAGGGAGCCGCTTGTCCCGGGTTGGTGTTCGAACTGCCTGACGAACTGAGGAACTGGCTGGAAGTTCCGAGGCCAGTGGAGCTAGCCGAGCAGCTCGAATGGGTGAGAAAGAGGTAGGCGGTGAAGTATGACGTAAGCGATAGGAGGAGTATCGTAAGGACGATTCCGCCGACGAGCGACTTCAGCCAGTCCACTCGCTATCACCCTGTGGGGAATGATAAGCGGCAACGTCGCCGTCAGCAGTACGCGACCGTGAGATACGGGACTACGTATGCCACGAAAACGCCGATGACGATTCCGCCCTCCACGAATCTCTTGCCCATATGCCTGCTGAGGGTCGAGAAGTAGAGGAGCACCCCGATGATCACCAGGAAGATCACCGCATCCTTTCCCAGCGTGACGGCAAAATTCTCGGAGGAAACCATCAACGCGTTCACATTGGCAGCGACTGTGGTCTCGAATCCCTGGACGTTGGACAGGATTTGGAATCCCACGTCGCCGACCTGCGCGCTCTGTGGAATCGCCGCGGCGGCTGCGGCCGAAGACATACACATTAGGCGTCAGAACCTCGGAGGATTTGCACTCTCATGGCCACTCATCATTGGCCGACAAAGAGATTAGCCTAGTGATTACTTTCGTCGCACCGACAGCTTCTCGCTGAATGCTATTCAGTCACTCTTGGAAAGATGAGCCTAAAGTTTCCCGAAGGCTTGATGCAACCAGGCCGTCCGTAGTCTTTGGTTTCGCGAACATCTTCCGCAGCAGCGGGTAGGTCAGGCTCTCGCGATTCAGCACGTAGCGCGGCCGATCCGTGGGCCCGGTTCTTGACACGATAGCGGACCTCTCCATCCTCTCTAACGCCCTTCGTAAACGCCCATCGGGGAGCACCCAGTGTCCGGCTAACCCCGCACTTCCGGGCGATATCTTGGAGCGACTGCGGAGAGGGATTCTCCAGGAGCACACTCAGCAACTGGTGCTCAAATGTGTCCGAATAGACGGACTCTGCGACAGTCCGAAATCGCACGCAGAGGTCCCTAACTACCCAACCCTCAAGAAAGTCTACCATTGCATCAGCCACAGCCAGTCTTCCTTCCCACTCACCCTTCGTCTGGTGCTGTTCAGCCGCGGATCTTGAAACCCCTCCCATCAAGGCTCCCTCTGGTTCGTTTTGATTCCGATGCCTCGGAAACATACGAAGAAGGGAGGATGTGCGCTTAAATAGAATTCCTCACCTAAGATACTTATCTTAGGTAAGTGCCGTCCCCGCGCTACCTACAGCTAAACGCATGTGAAATGCCCCGGCGGAGGCGCNNGAACCCTATACTCGGCGAAGCCCCTGCATTTTTGCCAAGCCCAGCGGAGCTTCTGGATGAAAGAACGCTCTCGCTCAGGTCGACCACTGACCTCGCGACGAACCTTACAGAATGCAACCCCAAGCAAGGATAATAATCACTCACGACCAAAAATCCAGAAGGCCGTACGCCTTTGGCAAACATCGCGCGTCAAGTTCTGAGCCCCGGAAAGAAGGTGGGAACCCTGGCGTTGGCGATAGCGGTGATCGTGTTCGTGTTCATCGGCATCACGGCCGAAGTCGTTTTCCTCCCAAAGGCCTCATCGTCGGCCAGTCACACAACGACACCTTCGGAGCCCGTGAATGCCGCTGTCAATCGGTGGGTGGCTGACCTAAACTCACGGAACCTGATGGGGTTGGGCGACTTTTACGCGGAGAACGCGACAGTCACCTATTCTGGGCTAGCAACGGGCTTCGCGGGGACATACGCCGGCAAGGGGAACATCATGATCCTCTACGGCTCGACCACGGGCAAGGAGGCTTCCGTCAACGCGAGCATAGCGAACTACAACCAGAATAACATGGATCCGTCAGATGCGAATGTGACGTTCCTTCTCAACATGACTGGGACCAACGCCGTGACGGGTCATTTCGCTATCCTGGTGAACGCGAGTCAGCAGTGGGACTACGCCGGAGGCCAATGGCAAATCTCCAAGGAGAACTGGGACTACAAAGTGTTCAACATACAATATCCCTGCTGTGGCACGACCTTCCCGCAGTGGGCCGCTGCGAGGTCGGGGCTGAATCCTGACCTTGTCTCTGAGAAGAGCTTCGAATGGCACGCCGGGCCGTACGTGGCCGCGTCGATGTACGCCTTCTTGGTCGGGGTGATCGCGATAGGCTCTCTAGCCTACCGAAGAAGGTCACGGCCCAAATAATCTCATTTGAGGAACTCTTGGCGAGTTTCTTCGGCGGAGGTGCAATGAACCCTCATGCGTGGCGAAATCTTGCTTTTCAAGTTCAAACCTTATTCGTTGGGCCGACATCCAGAGCGCTGAGAGAATGATGGTGGGCAAGGTATTCGTAAACATCGGGCTAAGCCTTGACGGCTA
>PLCG01000088.1 GCA_003135575.1 Nitrososphaerota archaeon | reverse complement strand
CGCGCGCGATCTCGAGCCGTCGCTTCATCCCGCCGGAGTAGAAGCGCACCTGCTGGTCCGCGCGATCGCTGAGCCCGACCATCTCGAGGAGCGGGGCAGCCCGCTCGCGCACTTGCCCGGCCGGGTAGCCGTAGAGCACCGCGTGGAAGCGCAAGTTCTCCGCACCCGTCAGGTAGTCGTCGAGCGTGATCTCCTGGAACACCAGCCCGATGCTGGAGCGCACCGCGGCCGGCTCCCGTGCGACGTCGTGGCCGGCAACCGACGCGGAACCGGCGGTCGGCTTCAACAACGTGCACAGGATCGAGATCGTCGTGGTCTTGCCCGCGCCGTTGGGGCCGAGAAGCAATGCTCTGCCGTTTTTCGGGACCTTGAACGACACATCCTTCAGAGCTTGAAACTTACCGAACTTCTTGCTGACGTTTTGGACGTCTAACACGGATTGACGTTCGACTCGAACTTACTAGATTTATAACCTTTGTTTGGAAAACAAAATTTGCGGTTTTCGCTCTCTGACGAACTCGGTAGAGAAGGCAGGAAATCCGTCAGACGGAACCCGGAGCTCTCCTTGGCGAAGACCTTCCGCCTGAGGAGGAAGAGGAGCTCTTCGAGCGCAACACGAACGATACGGCCACGAGTCCGATACCAAGGCCCAACAGAGCGATCCCAGGGTAGTTCGGTGTCGTCCCCGTGGGGACGCCGTTTGAGATGAGGACGTACCCTATGCCGCTCTGGTTCCCTTCGGGCCTGTAGAAGTTGACCGGCTGGTTGAACCAGACGTCCGCGTCCACGCGCATCGTCGCGTTACCCAGGGCCTCCTGGCCTGTGCTGAGGCCCGTGTTGGTCTGCGTCAGCGGCAGGGTGACGTTCACCGGGCCCCATTCCTGTCCTGAATGGAGCTGCCCGGCCCCGAGGTTCTCTGCTGCGGTCGTGGAGTTCACCCCGGCCTGGCCGGATATCGACCGTCCGTTGTTGAGGCTCAGGGAGACGGTTACAGTGTAGTCCTGGAGGAATGACATGAGCCCGCTGAGGTTTGCGACGTAGAGCTTGATCGGCACCGTCAGGGTCGTGCCGACCTGGGCCTGCTGCGGGAGATGGTAGAACACGGTGAACGTGCTCTTCCCCTGCCCGTTGGGGTCGACGTTCGTCAGAGTGACCTGGCCGTCGAGCGGGGTGTCCCCTCTCGCAGCGCTCGCAGACATTCCTACGATGAGGACCAGGACAAAGAGCGCGAGAAACGCCGATTCTCCCGAAGGCCTGTAAGATCTGGGCAATCTCTCAACACTCTCTAGAAAGTCAAGTTCGGGAAGTTGCTCTCGATGTAGTTCTGGGCGGACGCCAGGGCTTGCTTCGGCGTCTCAGCCCCAGTCCACGCGTTGTTGATGTGGTTCGAGAGAGGGACGAGGACCTGGAGCCACTTCGGGAAGGGCGTGAGCGACGTGGTCCCCGATGCCCACGCCTTCTTGGCAACACTAAGGGCGGCGAGCGTCCCCGAATTTATCTGGCTCTGCACCTCCGGCACGTCGAAGACCGAGGTCCTTGTGGGGAAGATGTGATACTTGTCGATGAGGGTCATCTCCTGCAGCCCCTTGCACGTCGCCCACTGGATCCAGAGGTATGCCGCCTGGGGGCGCTTCGAGTAGCGCGAGACTCCCAAGCCTGCCCCGCCGTAGGTCGAGAACGACCCTGCGGGCCCTGCCGGGTTCAGGGCGGGAACGAACTTTCCAGCCGCGAACGGGGAGCGAGAAGGGTCGTTGAGCCAGTTGTAATAGTCATGCCATAGCAGCGCGGTCGCCGAGGCGCCCGTGGCGAGCGACGTGAAGACGTCCGTCCACGTGAAGTTGTGCGAACCTGGATCGGCGTACTTTGAGAAGCGGACGAAGTCCTCAAGCGCCGCAAGGCACTGGTCGCTGTCCAAGGCGGGGGTCACGGTGTTGCCGCTGATGTTCCAAAGGCTCCCGCCGAAGCTCGCGAGATGGCTGAGATACTCGTAGATTATCGAGACGTCGGCGTTCGCCATACTTGCCGAGGCGTAAGGCGTCCCGTTCCCCGGGAGCTTTTGCGCCTGCTGGAAGTACTCGTCCCAAGTCGTCGGCGGGGAGAACCCGAGCTTGTCGTAGATGTCCTTCCTGTAGAAGAAGACGAGCAGGGGCGCGTCCAGAGGGAAGAGCGTCCAGTTTGTTTTCGAGTTCCCGCCGCTTGCTTGCGCCGTGTTCGGCGGATATGTCGCGACGTAGTCCCAGACAGTTGACATGAAGTCCGGAGCGTTGTATTTTGGATAGGTCAGGTCAGGATACGTCTGAGCGAGCTCGTTTGGTGAGATGACCCCCGACCCGAACGACGCGATGTTTTGATTGTCGATGCTGTAGACGTCATACGAGGAGCTCTTCGTGCTCACCGCAAGCTGCACGGCTTCGAGCTGCACCAGGTAGGGAAGCTCGCTGTAACCTGTGTTTATCTGCCCATATCGAAGGAAGTCGGGGTCTCTCGCTTGCAGCGCATAGGGCGCAAACTCCTGCTCTAGAGTGAGGTCCGACGTCTTCGAAGGCACCTTGTCCGAGACGCTCTTCATCCAATCTAGAAAGTCAAGATAATCAGGAAGAAGGCCTTGCGTGCTCCCGATTGAGCCCAATCCTGTCGTCGTCGAGAACAGGTTCCGGTACTTCGCGTTGGGGTCTACCTGTAACCCGTAGATCCCCAGGTCGGCCACCCCCGCGACCGCGAGCGCCCCTCCGGCGAGAGCGAGCGCCTTGCGCAAAAAGTCTCGGCGAGACTTGCTGTTGACGCCCAAAACGACCTTCAACGTCTCGCCCTGTTCCTGGCGTAATAATCTTTGTGCACTCATCAGCAAAGAATGCAGGCTGCGGCACTCACAGAATTCATATATCGCGCAAACCGACGTTCGAATGGTTAACGCCCGTCCATGGTCGAGATTCGCGTCGAAGGGCTCAGCAAGAGGTACGGGAAGACCGAGGTCCTCAACGACGTCTCGTTCGCGGTCGCGGACGGCGAGTTCGCGGTGCTCCTGGGCCCCTCGGGTTGCGGGAAGACAACATTGCTCCGGTGCGTGGCGGGGCTGGAGGCGGTCGACAAGGGCGAGATATACATCGGGTCTGAGCTTGTCAACCCGCTCCCCCCGAGGGACAGGGACCTCTCGATGGTGTTCCAGAGCTTCTCCCTGTTTCCTATGATGAACGTCCGGGAGAACATCGCATTCCCTCTCAAGGTCAGGGGCGTCGCGAAGCAGGCGACAGACGAGAGGGTGAAGGAGGTGGCGAAGCTCCTTGGGATCGACGAGCTCCTCGACAAGCTGCCCAAGGAGATCAGCGGCGGCGAGCAGCAGAGGGTGGCGATAGGCAGAGCGATTGCCAGGGAGCCCAAGGCGTTCCTCATGGACGAGCCGTTGAGCAGCCTAGACGCGCCTCTCCGGGCCCAGCTCAGGTCGGAACTCAAGCGCATCCAGAAGGAGATTGGGGTGACCACGCTTTACGTGACCCACGACCAGGCCGAGGCGCTTTCGCTCGCGGACAAGATCGGCGTGCTCAACCGTGGAAGCCTGCTTCAGTTCGGCCCTCCACAGAGCGTATTCGCCAAGCCCCAGAGCGCATTCGTGGCGAGGTTTGTGGGGGACCCGCAGGCCAATATTGTGAACGTCTCGGTGGCTTCGGGGGTGGCTGGGGCTCACGCCGTGGAGGGGTCCGGCTTTCGGTTCCCCATTCCGGCGACGGTCGGGGGACCATTGAAGGAGAAGACGAAAGACGCATCCGCAAGCGTCCAGGTGTCCATCAGGCCCGAGGACATCGAGCTGGCGGTCAGCCGTCCCTCGGAGGAGTCGAGTCAGGGTGTGGTTCTTCTCGACGAGCCGCTGACGCTATACAGATTGGTGACGGTCAAGCTCGGAGACGACAAAGGCGAGGACGGGTCCACAAACCTGAAGGTCCTCGCGTCAAAGGAACTCAAGCTCGACACGGGCCAGCAGGTCTGGCTCCGCTTCAACCCAAGCCGGCTACATTTCTTCGACCGCGAGAGCGGCGACTTGATAGCCTAGCGCCACAGTCATGCTTCTTGCGAGCTTAGAGTCGGCGTCGTCTAGGTCGGGGCCACGCCGGGTCCGCCCCTCTTCTTAGACACGACCGCTACTCCTGCCACTATGGCCAGGATGACCACGGTCGCCACCAGCGCGTAGAACGCGTAGCTGTATACGTCGATGGCAGAGCCGCCCGAGACTACCGTAGTGCCGCCATTGCCGCCACCGCCTGTCGGCGAGGGGCCGAGGGTGAGCGAGATTATCGCGCCTGGAATTATGTAGCCGTGGCCTAGAGGCCCGTGGAGCCCGATCTCCCCAAGCACCTGGTGCTGCGTCCCTCCGTAGGTGATGAGAAGGTGCTCGAGGCCGTTGATGTCCGGCGCGATGCTCATCGGCGCGAGGAACGGCACCCCGAAGTTCATGTCCCTGATGACCTGGCCGTTAGCCGCGTTCAGGAATATCAGGTGTCCGTCAGGCCACTGGGTCACCACCATTCCGCCAGTCGCGAGGACTCCTCCACGGTAGTAGATCGGCCTCGTGTAGTTCCAGACGACCTTCCCGTTCGATGGGTCGAGAGCCAAGACAGTGGCATTGGTCGACATCCTACCAGCGAAGTAGAGGTCGGTGTCGAATGTCAGCCCGGACGTCCCCTTGTATTGGACGTTGCTGATGTAGTCGTGCTCCATCGGCCCGTCCATCACGGTGATGTAGAAGTATTTGCCATCGAAGGCGTTCTCCGACTCCATGAAGTATCTGCCCTCGATGAACCCTGCCTTGCCAGTCTTGCCTAGGGCCGGGCACGAGATCGTGTTGCTGTTGGTCACGAACTCCGGGCATCCGAGCTGGTTGCCGACGCCCGCTAGCGCCTGGCACTGGGCGTTGGTTCCCACTGGACAGATGAACGAAGTCATCTGAGTGTTGTTGAGCGGGTTGATAGGAGCGCTCGCCCTGTAGGGACCGAGCGCGATGTAGCCGTGCGGGTGCGGGTTGGTCCCCTGCATCTTCAGCTGCCCAGCCCCGTACATCTGGTAGATCTTATCCCAAGCCGCGCCGATGTTGCAACTAGTATCGTTGTTGGCCTGGCATTCGAACGGCTGAGAGAGAGGCGACGTAGATGATCCGAGCGTGCTTAGGTTTGGCATCCCGGTGTCGAGTATCCAGTCGGGCTGACCCGTCTGCTCGTTGATGCCGTAGACGAGGCCGCTCTTGCACGCCTTTAGGACCATCTTCTGGTTGCTCACCTGCGCAATTATCACGTTGAGGTTGCAGTCGTAGTCGTTGAGGTCCTTTGCGATCGTCTTGTCCGCCCAGATTATGCTGCCGTTCCTGAGGCTCATGCCGACTATCGAGTCGCCCATCAAGTTGGGCCCTGGTCGGTAGGTGGCGTTCCAGTCGGGGCCGGTCTGCGACGTGCCTACGACGAACATGCCGTTAGAGTCGTCGAGCGCGTAGTTGCCCCAGGTGTTGCTCATTCCGCTGCTGGGACCGATGTTGGTCCCGTTCCATGCCTTTGACATCGCGGGATATTGCCAGTCGTTCTGGATCAGGCTAGCAGGCAACGACGAGCAGCGGACTCCTCCTATCCAGACGTGCGCGTTCTTGCAAATGTCGCTGGAGAAGTTCGGCGTGCTCCCGTCTATCGCGGGCATCATGAACGTCCTCCAGAGAAGTCCGCTTCCCGACGCGCAAGCGCCTCCTGCCGGGGTCGTGCATGCACCGCTAGTCGCAATGCAGGCGTCGCCGCTCTTGATGTGGGACGGGTCAATCGCTGCCGAAAGGCTGCAGCCCTCGATGAACATCCTTCCTCCGCCCGTTCCCTCAGCGGAGGCACCCACGTTGTAGAGTATCACGTTGTTGGCTACGTCAACCTGAATCGGGTTGTCGCCGTAAGAATAGTACGCGCCCACACCAGAGAAGGGACTCTTGTCGCCGGGGATGTTGTTGCAAAGTCCGGTCAAGTTCGCCCTTAGAACTCCTGAGGTGGCATCCCATCCCTGGATCTGGCAGCCATAGCCAGGCACCCACACGATCCCGTCGACCATGTTGACGCCATGTAGGTGGCCGGGTGCGCCTCCTGGGTATACCGGAGACTTGGCGTAAAGAGCCCAGTCCATCGTCGGAAGGTCAGTCTGGAGGAGCTTGCCGGTCGAGAGGTCGATCGCGTAGACCGAGAGACCGTTCGTCGTGATGTAGCCCACGCCCTGCGAGGAAAGGACTGGCGCCTGGGTTCCCTCAAGGCTTAGGGAATATTGGAGGCCTGGGAAGCGGCCTTGCCAGTCAGGAACGGTGTTCCAAATGCTCGGCACGGGGAATAGGTAGGACGTCTGGAGGCTTGAGATGCTGCTCGAGTTGATCTGGGTCTGCGGAGAGTAGTTCCAACCCTGAGCCCCCGTGACTCCAGGTCCCGTGTCCTCCGTCCAATCCAGATTATTTCCGGTGCTCGCGCTCGAGCTTGCAGCTTGGAGAGGGGACGTCGCGAGAGGTGTGGAGGCCTGCGTCAAGACAGTCGGATTGCTCGGCGTCGCTGCGGCTGCAGTGCTGACAAGTTGGAGGCCGGACATCGAGGACATGAGGAGCATCGTTGTAATCACTATCGAAGAAGCCGTGGTCAATCTGCTGAGCTTCGNNATGCGCCTGCGACGATAGCGAGAATTGCTGCGACGCCGACTGCCCCGTAGAATGCGAGGTCAGAGACGCCTGTTGAGCCAACTGTTGTCGTACTTACACCGACGCTATTGCTGACGACCGAAGTCGTCGTGACAAGGGACGTCACTACGCTAGTTGATCCAGCGGAGTTCGTCACCGTCGAAGTTGCGGTGTTAGTTACGGTTTGAGTTGTGGTTGAAGCTGCAGATGTTGCTGGTGCCGGACCCAAGACGTACGAGATTACCGCGCCAGTCGTCACGTATCCGTGACCAAGAGGCCCGTGTAGTCCGTTCTCGCCGAGGATTCCGTGGTTGGTGCCTCCATAGCTTACGAGTAGGTGCTCGACCCCGTTGAGGTCAGGCCCAATGCTCATTGGCGCTAGGAGTGGTACGCCGACGTTGATATCGCGCAAGACTGCGCCGGTCTTTTCATCGTTGAAGATGAGGTGTCCGTCTGGCCAGTCTGATACGACCAATCCGCCGGTCATGATGATTCCGCCTCTGTAGTAGATTTGTCTGGTGTAGTTCCACAATACTTGGCCGGTTCCGATTTGGATGGCCATGAGTGTGGCGTTGGTTGTTTGTAGTCCACCGAAGTAGATGTTGGTACCCGAGATGTTGCCGGACTGGCCTTGCTTGTCGACGTCACCGATCCAGTCGTGTTCCTGTGGACCGGTCATGACTACCGAGAAGAAGACTCCAGTCGCTGGGTCAATCCCGTCTTCGCTCTCTGCGAGATATCTGTTCTCGTAGTAGCCGGGGCCCTTGCCTTGCACGTCGTTAGCGACGCACGCGGCATGCATACCAGTTGGACACGTTGCTCCTGGGTTGCAGCTCACCGAAGTGGTGCCCAATCCAGTGCACGTACCAATCTCAGTATTGTTGAGTGGGTCGAGAATGCTCTGTCCTCTCAAGGGCGATCCCGTCACGAAGCCGTGTGGGTGCGGGTTGGTTCCCTGCATCTTGATGGATCCGCTGATCCATTGGTTGTTCCAGGTGGTGCCGTCGGTCTTGATCTTATGGAAGATTTGGTCCCATACTCTGCCGACATCGCATGCAGTCGCGTTTGTCGTGCTGCATATCATTGCCCTAGAGATGGGTGAGGTTGTGGCTGAGTTGATTGTTGTGTAGTCGGGCATTGTTGGGTCAAGGAACCACAGGGGTTGGCCTGTGACGCCTTGCATCGCGAATGTTGCCGAGCTCTTGCAAGTCTTGACAAAGACTGGGCCGCCGTTGGGCATTAGATTCCCGCCGTTAGCCGCAGTCAATTGCACGAAGCTTGTGTTGAGGTTGCAGTCCTCGTCGTTGATGTCTTTGGTGAAGCTCTTGTCACTCCATGCCACGGTGCCGTTCTGGAGGTTTAGTCCAACGACCGCGTTGCAGAGGATCGAGAAGCCCATGGTGAGGGTGTGGTTCCAGTCTGGACCGGTGTCGCCGGTGCCGATCGCCATGATGCCGTCCTTCTCATCAAGGGCTATCTGGCCCCATGCGCCACTGCAACCTGTGCTAGGTGCCATAGGGTCGCCTCCCCATCTGCTGGCGAGGTCTGGCCTTTGGCTGTCATACTGGATCACGTTGTTCACTGCCATTATTGCAGAGCAGGGAACGCCGACAATCCAGATGTGACCTTTGTTGCACAGGTTCAGCGCGAAGTTGGGTGTGCTTCCGTCGTATGCGGGCATCAAGAAGGTTCTCCAGAGCATGGTGCTACCGGAGCCGCAGACGCCTCCAGCTGAGGTGAGACATGCTGCGCCTGTGCCTGTGGGTGTGCAATTCTGGCCTGCGAGCGCTGCCGATAGGCTGCACGCGTAGACGTTCATTGGCATTCCACCGGTTCCTTCACTGTTGCCGCCTTCCCAGAAGATGATCTCGTTGTACTTTGTCGAGACCTGGACTTCGCCGATTCCATTGCTGAATGTCTTTCCACTTCCTGCCGTCGGATGGATGCTGCCAGGTGTGTTGTCACACATGCCAGTTAGGTTGGCCACGAGCTTGCCCGTGGAAACCGCCCACCCTTGGATCGAGCATCCCCAACCTGGGACCCACGCCACGTTGCCAGCGCCTGGAACATTGACGATGTTCCAGCCGTGCTGGTGGCTAGGGCCGCCACCTGCTTGAGGTGACTTCAGGTACGCACCAAAGTCGAACGCCGGGTCGATTTCACCTGGCGCTCCTAGGCTGCACGTGCCTGCCTTCAGCAAAGCTCCGAGGGAGCTTCCAGAAGGAATGGCAGGGCAGCTGTTTGGTGTCGCGAGCTGAGCACCTGTTGCGAGGTTGAACCCGTAGATGTTCAGGTAGTTGGACAGGACGTAGCCCGTACCGTTAGTGGTAAGGACCGCGGACTGTGTTCCCTCGTTGCCACCGTTGTAAGTGTATCCAGTTACACGTGTGGTGAACGGGGTTGCTGAGCTCAATGCGCTCGGGACTGGGAAGAGGTATGAGACTTGTAGTTGGTTGATGTTTTGGTTTGTGATCTGTGTCTGTGGTGAGTAATTGGTATTCATAATTCCGCCAGCGGCCGTGCCGGTACCCGTATACTCAAGCCAATTCAACGACGCGTTGTACGGCGTTGCTCCAGGCACCACTGTCGGTGTGACAGGGGCGAGAGGAGCTGTTGTGATCGGCGAGGAGGATGCGGTTGGTGCGGAACTGTTTTGGATGCCAAAAACTGGTGCGTTTACCATTGAAGACATCAGAAGGACTGTTGATATTGCTATCGAAGATAGTAGTGTTGCTTTAGTTTTCATCCTTGTTCTACAGTAAACGAAAATTGTCTATTTAACTCTAGCGAAGAGTCTCGATTTTTATATCGAAAATATTAACGTCCAGCACTTTTTGTGCTAATCTGAAGGATTTACGCTTGAAACGGCGTGAGCTACAGTCCTCCGGGGGTAAAGAGCTCCATTTGGATTTGTTGCTTGGTCTGGATGCTGTTCCCGATGGTTACAAGGCCCGGTTTCCCGTGAACGCCGTTCGTCACGAGGAGGCTGGTCACCGCCTCAGCCGTGAGGAGGTCCTTCAGGTTTGATCCGGTCTGAGAGCTGGCGACGTAGATGTCGCCCTGGTACGTCGCCAAGTAGGCGACTCCGTCCGCTATCCCGATGTAGCTCACTTCATGAGTAGGGACGGGCGCCTGCCAAATGAACGCCAGCTTCGCGGGGTCGAACGCGTAGACAGTGCTGTTCCACTTGGGACCGGGTGATGCCTGGGACCCGAGCGAAGCAGAATAGCGGCCCACGGCCCCCAAGAGGAGACCGTTGTCAGGGTCCCACGCGATGTTCGTCCCGTAGACAATCGCCGGATGCTGGGTCGAGTCGGCTCCTGACAGCGAGGACAGGGAAGACTGCATCGCCTTTTGGTTCTGGACGTTGGGAATCTGCGCACCGGAGGCACGCACGATGCCCGGCGCCTGGCTTGAGTAAAGCAGTGCGCCCGTGCTAGGGTCAAGGAGGAAGAGATATCCGTTCTCGCACTGCTTTGCAATCACCTGCTGTTGCTTCCCCGCAATGGTTGCCGGGAGCATCGCGATGTTGCCTTTGCAGCCCCAGCCCCAGACGTCGTGGGGCGTCACTTGGAAAGTCCATCGAATCGCGCCCGTGTCTGTTGCCAGCGCGATTATCGAGCTGCTGAAGAGGCCCGGGCCGTTGAACGAGCTGTTGAGGGAGACAGGCTGAGGCGCGCTGGTTGCAATGTAAGTAGTATCCGTGTTCGTGTCCGCTATCCAGCTCGAGTTGCCCTCTGGCCCTGTGCTGAATATGGCCTTCCCCGACTGGGCGGTCCAGTCGTTGGAGAGAATTGATTGCAGGCTGCTCGAGGGGAGGGTCCTGAGGTCAAGCGCCGAGGTGCCGTCGAACTCCCAGACGTGCGGAATCATGTTCGCCTGCGCCAGCTCCCACCCTGGATTGCTGCCGTCCTGAGGTGGCGAGAGGTAGGTCGTCCAAGCATTAGAGGCCGTCTTCACGGTAATCGTGCTGCCGCTGAACTTGAGGACGGTGGTCTGATTCCCTAACTTCATTCCCTCGACAAATCCTCGTCCCGGGACGCCGGTCGTGTTGGCGCTCAAGCCTGCCACAACCATCTGTCTGTTGTCGTCAATCGCAAAGTTCGGCCCTGCCCAGGAATAGGTGCCCACGTTGCCCTGTGACTTCTGAAGGGCCGTCACGTTGAAGGCGTAGTCAGCCCTTGTGGCACCGACGGCTTGGAATGCATAGATGCCTGCCCAAGGCGTAGAGACCCAGACGTGGGGCGCCCCGCCAATCTGCGAAGTCGTGGTGATGTGGAAGAAAGGCAGTACGAAAGGAAGAGACGTGATGGGAGAGTTAGGCAAGAGCNNGATGTTAATGGCATAGAGCTCATAGTTGCCTACGTTGGCCACGTAGGAGATTCCGGCCAATGCGACCTGCCGGCTTGCGCCTCCTGCGAGGAAAGGCGTGGTCTGGACAGGGAACGAGTTGTAGCCCTTGAGCGCCAGGACAGACGCGTTGGCGGATGGGATGGCCTTGTTCGCGCTCCACGCCCAGTTGTCGCTGTTGCCGTACTCCGTGGTGTAGTTGAGGCTCGAGCCGAGACCGGACGAGGTCGAGGACCTGTTGATTATGTTCGGGACCTCGTAATAAACGGCGGCGATCACAATTAGGGCGGCCACACCCAGCGCAATCCAGATGCTGCGTTTTGATTTAGAGGACGGCCTTCGTTGGACGGCCAAGTGAAAACTGTCCGAAGCCTCGCTATGATTTATTTAAGCCTTGCAAAATTATCAGGGTTTTTGCGAGGCTAGTACTTGCCGATGACAAGATAGATTTCTATCCCGACGATGAGGGCGATCAATGCTCCCACGCCGAATAGCACCAAGAACCTCTTCTGGCCACGACTCAAGCTTCATTCACTATTCGTTTGTTGCGGTCAACACGTTCACCACGCCGGTGACCGTCGAAAGGAGCGCCACCACTATGAGGGTCCCGATCGGTATGACGGCCCACGCGATGATTTGAGTTATGATGACCGGGCCGAAGCCGTTGTGATACAGGGTTCCCCCATAGTAGCCGGCGTCTATGCCCATGAAAGCGCAGATCCCGAAGACGGCGACCTCGAAGGAGACGAGCTGTGAGAGCGCTAGGAATTCGTCTACTGTGTTCCTATCATAGACTCGCGGGAGCATGTAGTAGATGAAGCACCACAGGAAGCAACCCATCACCCCCACGATAAGGAAGACAAAGTAGGAGATGAACATCCAGGTGCCGGGCCAGACCTCTAGCTTCAGCGGCAGGCCCAGCTGTGGGACGAGGACGGGAAGGGTCACCGCGACCGCGATTATGATATTGAGGAGGCCCACCCTGAAAAAGTGCCTTGCAATCTGCTCAGAGCGCACCTGTCCGAAGAGGGGAAGTTTGGAACTCTCGACGTCCTTTGTGGCCAGCGTCACACGCCTCTGCTTTTGTGCTAAGTGGAAGAAGAGCGGGGCGACACTAGCTTGTGCAGCCTCGGCCCTATTGGGGCCTGTTCTTGCTGGCCCTGTTCGAGGTGCGCCTCTTCTTGACGTAGAAAACGAGCGGGAGGGTCGAGAGATATCCTGCGACGACTATCGCGGCTGCCGCCCCTCCGTAGAAGTAGACCCAGTTCTTGAACGGGCTCTCGGAGTAGCGCTGTGGGAGCGGAGGCCCGGTTGTCTGCCACTGCGGGAACGTTGTTGCTCCCTGGGAGAACTGGATGTTGAACACCGTATAGTTCGAGTTTTCCTGCTGGATCAGCCATTGGCCGCCCTGGTTCACGTATTCGTATGTCGCGACTATGGTTCCGTTGAAATTACCCAAGATGTGGCTGAAACCTGCGAAGTTCAGAATGGTCTTTGCTTCGGCTACGTTCGCGTTCGAAGTGGAACCGCTCGCGTTGAAAGACGACATCGTGTAGCTCAGCGAGGTCGCTGCGCCGATTGCTGTCTGGAGAGTAAGCCGGATCGCCCCTTGGGGCGTGTAAGTGCCGCCTAATCCTTGAGTATTGCCGGTCCAAATCATAACAGCGTTCGCCGTGTAGTCGGCGGTCGCGCCCGGTACATCGCGGTTGTTGAGCTTCTGCAGGTGAGTCTGGAGCACGGACTGGCCGAACCCTGCAGGAGCGGGGCCGGTCAAGCTGCTGACGGGTGGCGCAGTGGAAGTACTCGTCGTTCCCGGCCCAGTGGAAGTGACGATGTTGCTTATCCCTGTGGAGGCAGCTCCGCCAGCAACGAAAATCGCCGCCATGCCTACTACTGCTATTACCACGATTACAATTCCGAGCGTAAAAGACCTAGCCATTCCTCTCTGCAAGATAGATTACTGCCTCCGTCAAATCAGTTAAAAAGATTTTTCTTGATTGGCCCGCTCACAACGTCGTTGGGCCCCTAGGCGGTTGAAGCTTCTCGAAGTCTAGCCATCGGGAAGGCCGTCGGAACGCCCTAGTCTACCCGCCGGCTGCTTGGCCTGGAGCCCCGGGGTTGTTGAGGACCGGGTTGCTTGCGCCTGGTTGGGTATTCGAGTAAGGAATCGAGAGCTCACAGATCCCTCCCAGCCCTGACGCTCTACCGGTATACGGGTCGCAAGACAGTCCTTGAGGTACCCCACAGTCTATTGGGCAGGTGCCGCATGTCTCATTGGGGTCGCAGACACCGTTGCCGCAACTGGTCTTGAACTGGGTGCACTGGGTCGAATTGAGGTTTGACGGGCACGGGTACGAGGGCGCGCTCGGGAGGAGAGGAGCGACTGAGTACCCCTGGGGGATGTACCCCAAGTACTTCGAGGTCGTGGTGTTGGACGATCCAGAGCCCGTCTGGTTTCCTGCCGCGCCTGAAGAGGTGTACGTGTAAAGTCCACCTGCGCCGAGGCCCACAAGCGCAACGAGCAAGATTACCACTGAAGCCTGAACCATCACTCCAGAGCGTTTCATATCCCGAAAACCGACAAATAACGGACGTGGAATCTTATTAAGGCTTCTCTTCGGAAAGTCATTGTTAGGAGTCCAAGTCTCCCGAAGGTCCGGTTAGCAAGATAGGCTGCGTCCACTTGCTCTGGTTACCGCCTTGAGGCCACGGTGCTGTTAACCCGGCAGAATCGGCGGCGCTAGCCCCTGGCTTGGGAAGTCATCGTCGCAATCGAGGGGTCAGAGCATATGGCGGGCGCCATCGTTGAGGACGAAGTGCCCACGCCAAGGGTCGCGCATATCAGCGCGACATAGTAGTCCGCCGCCGCATATTCAGTCCAAGCGAAGTTCGTTGTAGGATGGGCAAAGCTTGCAAGGATTTGGTCGTGCGTCATCGACGAGATTGGGAAGGTGGTGCTGGCAGTCGTGGTGGCGTTCTTCGGGGCGTCCCCAAAGTCGCTAGCGTCCGCCCCGAGTACCACATACTTTCCCCAGATCGTGTATGGAGTCCCCACGAAATTGTTCAGGTTGACGATCAGGTTTGCCGCGGCCGTATAGACCGAGTTGTTTAGCGTCTTCGACTGCGTCTGGAAGTAGCTTAGCGACTGCATCTGGAAACCCCCGGTTATCGGCGACGCGAACTCGATTGAGACGAAGTTCACGTAATTGCCGCTGTAGAAGTTACCCCAGTCCACGGCGGAGGTCGTGTTGTAGTGGGCAGGTGCCCAATAGATGGTCGGGATGTCCCCGTCTCCCAAGGCGCTGTAGCCGATGAATAGGTTCTGGAAGCTGCCAAAGCGGCTGAGTGCCAGAGCCATGGCCCATCGGTTCTCACCGCAATATACGCATGAGATTGCCCCGAGATAGGTGACAACCGGCTTGCCGTTGACGGTGAATATGGGCGCAGGGGCCACTCGTTGCCCTATCACGCTCGTCAGACTCCCGTTGACATACATCTTAGCGGCTGTTGCGAAGAACGAGACAGGCCCGTTG
>PLCG01000003.1 GCA_003135575.1 Nitrososphaerota archaeon | reverse complement strand
GGCGACTAGTTCAGCCCGTCCACTGAGTGAAATGCCCCGGCGGAGGCGCAATGAAACCTATCTGCGCTAACAATCGACTAGACCAGACCTGGCATAGATTCATAATGAATAGTCGTTTTATGATTATTTATGGGATGTCAATTATGACTACATTACAGTCACTCGCTGACCCTAATACCCGCCACAGCCATGGTCGTGGCCATCCTGACAACCGCACAGGAGGTCTTTCGTAGGAGGAAGAAGTTTCTGTCGTGGATGAGACTCGGCCTTCAGTGCGTGCAAATCGCATGGCTATTGACCATGGCTGGGCTTATGGCTTTACAACTTTAACAAATGTTGAACGGGACGAGATCAAATCCACAAATCCGAGTACGCGGCTAGAGTTCACTAATAACATCACTGACGTTCAACAACAGTTCTTGCAGAGACGCCAATTCGTCCGCCGCGTGCATCACATTTTCTAATCATGGCTTTCTGAGGACTTCTGATGGAGGCGCAATGAACCCCTTGTGCAGGGCCGTACAGGGTCACAGGACGGCCGGGTTCCGGTCACTCGGTGCGGCAGAGCCGTTCCGGATCTCGAGAATCTCTATCTTCACGGCCTGGTCTTCGCCGAAATGGGAGATGAAACCGTAGCCCACCGCCGGCGCTGAGCTGGATGTGAAGCCCTCGATCAGGACCATCGCCATCTGGTTGACGGCCTCCAGCAGCCTCTGCGTCCGTTTCTCGGGGGCAGTCTTCCGCATGTCTAGCATTCTTGTCTTGAGCAGGACGGCCCTGCCGCGCGGGTAGAGCTCCAAGCCCCGAGTGGTCTCCGCGATGACGAGGTCCTTCAGCCCGAATCTCTCCTGTGCTACGGTGTAGCCCAGCTCCACCCCGATCCTGGCCAGGTCCTGCTCGCTGCCGTCGAGCATGTCGACCTCAAGCTGCCTCTTGAACTCGACCTTCGGAATCTGGTAGTTCCTCACTAGGGGAATCATGCCTGAACACTGCCTCCGGCGTTAATAGCGCCCACGCCGTGAGCCGGCTCGCCAATACGAAGACTTCAGGCAGAATCAAATGCCCCGGCGGAGGCGCAATGNNCCTCCTATCAACCCCAAGACAAACCCGAACAAGAAGCCACCCAGAGCCGTCGCCAACCCCAAGAACGAGGACGCAACCACTATCGCCCCCCAAAATTTGTGTTTTGCGGGGTTTCTGCGAAACTTCAAGCTCCCCGCAACTATCAATATTCCTGATAGAATTCCTATGGGGCCAGATACAAACCCTATCTCTCCTATGGCTACGTTTAGAGCCAAGCCGTATAGCGTAACCAGAAAACCAGACACTATTACGAGAACACCTCCTAACAGAGAAATGACGAAAGCTCTCGTCGGATTCTTAGAAGGCATTCCACGGGCGTCTAGAAAGGCATTCCATTCTGAGAGACTTAGATGCGAGTTGGAAAGTCTGGAATATGGGCGGTACGCGAGAAACCCAAATGCGGCTACCGTGATAAGGGAGATCACGATACCAGCTATGCTGCTAGAGAGCGGTCCCAGCTGGAAGGATCCAGGTGTTACGAAGAAATTTAGGACAATACTCGCAACCGCGGTCATGACGCTGAGCACTGTTGCAACAATGCCAATTGTGTTGTAGATAGAGTCACTACGAGGAGCAAATACTTGCAGTTGCTCTGGCCATTTTGTTTGTTTCTCGAACTCCACAATAGCTTCTCCAAGTGAAGCAAAAGCCGACGGCGATTCCAAGTTGCCTGATAGATTGATAAATTTCCCCGCGAGTTTCTTTAGGTCAGCGAAAGGTACTTTCATATTGAAGGAGGCTGTGAATTCTATTACCGTAGCCGCTTCATCGAGTGAACGCAGCTGAATTCGCCTGGTGTCTAGGATTTCCTTCAACATCTTGAAGGCATCCTGCAGACGAGCTATGCCGAGCAGATTGTTTTCTTGAAGCAATAGGTCAGCCACATCTGCGAAAGCCGCGACCCCAATCACACTTGTACCGGCAATCTTGCCCTTACCTCCAGGATTGAACCTGCCGTATCCTTGCCCGAGCAAATTCATAACAGCGTTTCTAAGAATAAATGACATAAGATAACTTCCCCCAAACACTGTCAGCACGGTAGGAAGATCGAACCCCACCTGCCCTGATTGCACGAGTCCAAAGCCCCTAATCCCCGTCGCAGTAATGGCGACGAGAATTATGAAAGCGTCCAACGTTGACAAGACAAGGAAAAGTGTGTTGAGTTGGAACCAGAACACGTGCCTATTCTGAGTTATTCCGAAGAAACCGAATCTCTCGGTGGGACTCTTCGACCATCTTGCATCAGCAACCAATGGGATTACCATGGAGAACATTATGATTTCCAAGAAATAGTTGGCTACAATCTGGTCGTTCGTGAAGAAAACATAAGATGCCACAAAGTAGACCCCCGAATAGCCGATTATTGCAACCAGTAGGGCAACAAATGCCGATCGCCTGGAGAACAACCCTGAATATGAGAGAGCGAGAGTCTAAAATGGATTCTGTTTGCCTGCTCTTTGGCGTACCCCTGCAAAAACGGATGACACGTTTTTTCCCACGTAGTGGCAATCGCACGTGAGAGGAAACTAACTTTCATTGACTGCAGCTCAACGCGTGAGTGAAATGCCCTGGCGGAGGCGCAATGAAACACTGTGTGTCGAAATCATCTTACAGGCAAACCATATTAGTGAATGACCGAGCTTTCTGTCGGGAAAATGGAAACCTCTGCTGAAGAAATACGGGCAAAGCAATGGTTTCAAGACTTCATCTCTTACTTCAGGACTGAGTTCGAAAGACTAGCATCCGAAGCCAGGGCACTTGTTCTTGTAGGTAGCAACTACCTACCAAGCTGTCAGATTGAAATTCTTTGGCTGAGGCAACCTAGCTACCAGTTCATCATCAAATCAAATTTTTATGATTTGGCTGACAAGCAAGTCGTCGTGCATGGACCGGTTTCCCCGGAAGATTTTCTGGCTATAGCAGATGAGGTAGTGTCTTCCCAGAAATGGAATAGGCCAATCTCTACCCGTCTGTTGCCTCAAGAGGTTAGCGGACTGTATTCTGAAACATTGGCCTCGCATCTCAATAATGCAATGAGTAATATCAGGAACTCGGTCTTCAACCCCAAACCGAAACCTGGGTACGCAATGACTGCCATGATCGGCGATAAGGGTTGGTTTGAGATGTACGCTGGAAACATTTTTGAAACTGACTATGTGCAAATGGCAAATTCGAAAATCGAACCCATAAGGGCATCTTACGAGGCTTCTTTGCACCAGCCTAAAGCGGTCGAATCGCCCCCGCCCAAACCGAGTCAACACAATGACCCCGTGAACAGTGGATTTGTCACGTTCTTCTATCCTCCAGTAGACTTGAGCACAAGGCAGAAACCGAGCCCAAGCGCCATCTTGAGAGGAGTTACGTTTGATTTTTCCTGGTTTGAGAAAGCATTCGGTTCAAGCTTCAACGGAATCCCGGTTATAGTGAACAAGAACGGACTAATCTTCGTAGCCACAAACGACAGAGAGACTGCGCTTCGGATGCTGAATACAATGATGGCCGTAGCCACCTTGCAAGGTTTGAGTCTCTATGCTGTCAGAGAACATGAGATCGGCCAAGGTAACTTCGACAAAGAGAGAATGACAATAGCAGGACATAGTTATCCGATTTCGACAGTACGAATGATGCAAAACGATCTCTTTTCGAGACCATACATCCAAGCGACAAAGATCGAGCCAGCTCGTCTTGAAGCAATAATCCAAACTGCCGCCAAATCATTCAGAAACCACAAGTTGGTAGAAGAACTGCGCCTCTTTGTCGAGGCTCACACTCACTTCAACGATGCTGAATACGCCCAGTCATTCATCCTGAGTTGGAGTATCATCGAGCGGCATCTCTACGAACTTTGGGCAAGGAAACTCGAAGACATGGATATGGATGAAGATCGAATTGGGAAGCTCCGCAATCAATCCATCGATTACCTGATAGAGGTCTTGAGTGTTGCAGGAGACATGAACGAATCCGACTACGAGGGCTACATGGAACTGAAGGGTAAGAGGAACAAATTCATGCACCGTGGCAAGGCTATCTCAAAGGAAGATGCTGAGAAGTGCCTCGGTCTAGCACGGAGCATAGTTCAAAAGAAGCTCCCTGCTTGATAAGTGCACCTACCGACCAGTTCAGCCCGTTCACTGTTTACCCTGCAAGGCATGAAATGCCCGGCGGAGGCGCAATGAACCCTATACTCGGCGAAGCCCTTCTACTTCATTTTAGACAAGCCTAGCGGAGCTTTTGGAGAGGCGCTCTTGCGGAACGATTCTGAGTTCTTGACGTTCGGACAAATGTATTAATCGCGGCCAGCCCAACTTCGCTACGCTGCCTCTTGAATGGTCGACCCACGCGGCGATATCTCGCCTTCGTCTCGGCAATTGTCATAGTGGTCGTTCTGATCTCTGCAAGCCTGTTTCTCACGATTGGGCAGCCAGCCAAATCAAA
This sequence comes from Nitrososphaerota archaeon, assembly GCA_003135575.1. Classification (GTDB taxonomy): domain Archaea; phylum Thermoproteota; class Nitrososphaeria; order Nitrososphaerales; family Gagatemarchaeaceae; genus Gagatemarchaeum. The sequence continues at coordinate 13,683 of PLCG01000003.1, read as the reverse complement.
GACGAAGATGGCGACTGGGACCCTTTCGAGCGCCACAACCAGCACAATCGCGGCCAACATTTCCACCATTGCGGACGCTTACCTTTCCCATATTGGCGCTCTCGTGTCCGAGAATGCGACAGCCCTGGCAGCTCAATATGAGACCAACGCCACACTGCTGTATACCTTCCCGAACGCCGTGCCACCGCACGGTAGCTTTTACGGCAGCACTAACATAACAAGATTCTACAAGAGCGAGGGAGTTCCGGGCGCCTTTGTCACGAATAGTGCGGGTGCCTTTTTTCCGTTGATGAGTACCTTTTATGTCGCGAACGATACCTACTCAAAAACCACGTCGCACGACGGTAACGCAGGGAACGTCACGTCCCATCTCATTTTCTACAGTTACGGTGACGCTGCCGGAGCGCGTCCTGAAGCGGCGTACTTCTACGACGTGAGTTTCGACATCTCGTATGTCCTCCAGAGTGACCGCTGGCTGATTTCAACGGAGAGCCTGACATACAACAACTTCAGTTCTTGCGCCGCGATAACCTTGTCCCCTGATGGCAAAGTCTTGACCTGCCAGTACGGGTCGTAGCCGCGTCGAAGAACCTTGGCCTAGTTCAGCCCGTCCACTACCTATAGCTCAACGTGTGAGTGAAATGCCCCGGCGGAGGCGCAATGAACCCTTTATGCATGGCGACAACTCTTTTATCAGAAACCTTATTGTTTCTTAATCATTGGAAGAAGCAGATCCCGAGTTTCACCGCTGGAGGCCCAAGGGCAAGATTCTGTTCGTTTCATTGCTAGTTCCTGTCTACAGTGTACTCTTCGCATTATTCGTATACACGAGCTTCCTTGCTACCAGTCCCTCTTTCCAGGCGAATGACTGGACAAATCTAGGGGGAATGGCTTTCGGTTTCTTAATACTCGTAACCTTTCTAGCGTTTTACGGGAGCCTAGCAATAAAATCGACAATCTCTCAACGTGCCACCGGCCATGAAGATAGCCTCCGATCTTGGCTTTACTTACACGGCACGTTCCAGCTAGTTTCTTACGCAAACTTGGTTATGCTCATTTACGGGATTATCCTAGTTGCGCCCAAGGAACCAAGCTTTTCTCAGGAACTAGGGGTGATTTTAGAATACAGCTTTCTTTTCGCATCCTTCTTTGTGTACGGTGGTTCAGTTCTCAATCTGGTCGGGCAGAACTATGAGCAACTCACAACAATGACCCTTCGAGGAGCTGCGGCCTATGCTGGGATGGCCTCATTGATTCTTAAGAAACAAAAAGCGAAAGGTGATGCAATTCAAATTCAGAGAGCCTTCGATTTCCTTGGCTCCTCACTCAAGACCCTAAATTCTCATATGCAGTCGTTTGGAGCAAGCATTCCAGAATCAATAAAAGCAAGAGCTGTGTTGGAGATTCTGCAACAGAGCGACGACATCAGGTCTGTACCCCGCGAGTCAATCTCTGCTTTGGCTCAAACCCTTTCGACAATCTCCAACTACGGCGATGTCAGTTCAGTCACTAAGGCTTTCCTCGAGGCCTTCACCTGGTCTTCTACTATCGAGGTATCTCCTCCCAGGGGTTCGAGAACGCGTTACGACATTCTAGTTGTCCTCGCGGCAACAATTGGGGGAGTCGCGACAATACTAACAGCATTGATTCCGGTTCTGCCTCAACAGTATGGTTCTCTAGTTCAATCCGCTTTGTCGACTCCTGACACCGTCAGCGAGGTCTTCATTTCAGTCTTGCTTGGAGTATCGTTTTGGCTCTCGAGAAAGTTGAGCGGACCCGTCCCATTTTATGATACATTCAGGTACTAAATTTCCACCTAGCGAAGGCGCAATGAACCCTATACACGGCGAAGCTTCAATCAGAGGCAGCGAAGAAATTCTTCCTGGGAGATACCGCAGTCCTTCAGGATGACGCTCAGCAGTCCGACACGGATCTCTTTCGCCGGCACGGTCACGTAGACTCTTCCGTTCGTCAGCGTCACATGGCTGCCCTTCTGCCTGACTGCACGGAAGCCAAACTCGTTGCAGAGAATCTTGATGAGGTCTCTTCCTTCTACGGGGCTGAGCCTCAAGTCACGCTACGGCTTCTATCGCCTTTTCCTTCAGGGCCGAAAGGTGAAGCTCAAGGGCCTCCTCGAAGTTGCGCTTGGCCTCGGCCAACGTCTTCCCGACGCTGTAGACGCCGAGCGCGGAGCAAGCGATGGCGTACGAACCGTCCTTCTCCTTGATGACTCGGGTCTGGACGTCCCTGAGCTTGATTGACATTTGTCCTGGGATGACTGGTCAGGCCGCCCATAAGCTTTCCTTCCAGACGAGTTCACTACCTATAGCTCAACGTGTGAGTGAAATGCCCCGGCGGAGGCGCAATGAACCCTTATGCACGGCGAAATCGCTCTTTCAGCCGCTGATTTTCGTGCTCGTGCTGACGGCGCTTTAGGTTCGCGTAGAGTTGGTGTATCCGGAGATTACGAGATAGGTGACGCCGTTTGTGAGTATCATGTTTTCGCCGAACCCCCCAAATTGCACTTGCGCGCTTGTGTACTTGGTGCTATTGATGGCAGCGCCGCTCGCGAAGGACGTGGTTGTCGTTATGCACCCTTGGAAACCCGTGATCAGGTAACTCGGAGCCCCGCTGCCTGCCACTAGCTGGCCGTACGAGCCGCAATCCATTATTCCTCCTCCTGAACCGAGCATACCGGGCCCAAATTCAAGCTCATAGGAGCCACTAGCTCCCGGTATCGCGCTGATCGCCCAGCCGATGATTGCTCCCTCGTTCTCCTTGCTGGGTCCACCGAGGACCAACTTGTCTTGACTTGGGGTGATGGTAAAGTTGGCGGCTCCGCTGAACACCACCGGCTGGCCATTAGGGGGATACTCAACCGCCTCTATTCCTAGCGCCTTTTTCACGTCCAGGGTAAGCGTTCCGGTGGAGTTGTAGTAGTATACTCGGGCACAGAGCAGGGCCGTGTTGTTCGATCCGGCGTAGAGCTTGGGATAAGGCAAGATACCGATGGTTCCTGGGATGGATGCCTGCGAGCACGCCGCTTGCACCGCGTTCAGGGTGGTGGTGACCGTCTGCGTGGTCGTGGAGGTCATAGTGAAGACAGCTGTAGAGACTGAGATCGACGTGACCATGCGAGCAGGGCTTGAGACGTAGATGATGCTCGCCAGCACGACTGCCGCGGCGACGACCAGAGCCGCCGCGACGTTAGCATAGCGCTTTCGCGTCCCGGCGCCTTGAGGCAACATGCGACTCGCAATATTGGGAGAGTAGGTTCGCCATTTAAGAATGAAATGCCCCCCGGCGGAGGCGCAATGAACCCTTATGCATGGCGAACGCCCACATTTTTACTAGACCTAGCGGAAGCTCCTGCCAAGTCTTGGGCATGAAGGCATTCGGACAAAATCCTATAGGAAGCGACGACCTGCGGACCAGGCTCGAGGAATGACCGTCACTCCCGCCGACAAAGGCAAACGCCAGAGATTCGCCTTCGCGGCCCTAGTTGCAGCAGGTGTCTTGGCCGTGCTGACAATCGCAGCAGCCAATCCAGGGCCAAGCTCCGGTTCAAGCACGAGCCTGAGCCCGACAACGACTGTGACGACAACTTCAGCATCGAATACTCCGAGCACAGCTCCGACTATTACGACATCGGGACCATGCAGCTCACGAGTTCCTGTAGACCCGCTGCCGAGTCAGGCGAGCGAGTCATCGCTGTCGCATGAGCTAGAGAATGGCAGCGTAAGATCCGTTGTGTTCATAATGCAACCGGGGACGAAAGCAACCCTCTGCATCACTTACGACCTGGGCAACGGCAGTAGCCTATCAGCCAGCAACTTTACCGTCCATGCCTTCGTTGTGCATGCGAATCTTGCCTCCGGGGAGTACTCCTACACTGCCGCACGCAACGTCAACATCACACTAGATGCGTCCTCAGTAAACATGACCGAACTAAGAACAATGGGCGGCAGCATCACTATCGACTATTCTGTGGTATCATTGCCGAACATCAGCGGGTTTTACACAATGTCCTATCCGTTCGATTGTCCTCCGTGGATTCCGTTCGCAATCGTAAGCGGAGGCCCCGAGTCTGTTTCAGCTTCCGATTTTCCAGGGTTCTTTGCTCCCTCCAGTTGCATCACCTCCAATATCATAGGCAGTTCGGAAATCTCAGGTTTCAGCAACATGAGCGCCGAGTGGATTACAGCGTGACCGGAGGCGCAATGAACCCTGCGTACGGCCAATCCATTTCGACCTCTCGCGAAATGATTAGCAATGCGCCGCCGACACTCATGAGTACGTGCCAAACACCGTAAGGCAACGTTGCCCTAACGGGTGTCAGCTACACAACGGTCAATAGATGAAGGCCCGTCGCGATCCTTACATGGGAATGGTCATGGGTGGGATGTCTGTGACGTTTGCAACGGAACCGGGTAGATTAACAGAAGAATTCCAACTTACTAGAGGTGTGCCGCCTTCTTGCAGGTCGAGATGGGCAACTCACAAAATATCCGAGATAGCTCGTGATATCCAAGTCAAAAACTACGTTATGTAGATTTATTACAGAATTCTTTCGCCGTTCCAGTGGGGGTGCATCTTTCGTCTTGTTCACCGACTCATCGAATAACCATGTCGAAGGTGTCTAGTTGCCTTCGTTCAATCCCTTCAAAGACGCTGCGACCAAGGCCCAGGATGAGTTCTCAAGGGCATACAGCAAGGGGGTGAACCTCGGGCCGGAGAAATGGGAGGAGGCGTCCAACCTTTTCTCATCCGCCTCAAAGCACTATTCTGAAGTGGGCGATTCCCAGCGCGCCAGCGAGTGCTTGGCGCTTTCGTCGCTGTTCTTCGCACTTGTTCACGGGGATGCCCAGTCGTGGCTGAGATGTAGCGAGGGAATGAAGGTTGTCGGGAGTAGACAGGTAAACGTAGGTTTCGCTGCCAACGCCGACGACATCGGGCGACAAGCGCAAGTCCTGTTCGATGACTTGGTAATCACCGGTCCACTGAATTCGGATTCTCGAGACGCTTCGAAAGTTGGAATCTTGAGGAAAGTGGCACAGGAATACTTGGAACTCATTGGTAGCGAGCTTGTGATCTGGAAGCTCATGAAGGCGGAACTCGATCCGCAGGGACGCGCATACTACCTCCTTGGTCTCGCGTCCCTCGTCGAAGCGAATTCCGTGATGGAGACCGATCCAGCCAAAGGCGTCTCTTTGCTCTCCGAGTCGGCAACGCATTTCGAGATGGCTGGGGTGGATCCCATGAACCTGCGAGCCATGACAAAGGCGAAGAGGGACAACGCAAGTCTGGTAGCAAAATGCTGGTTCTGTGGAAGGGAATTTCAAGGACTAGGGACGCATTTCGTGCTCCTTCAAGCTACCATAAGCAACTTCACCAAGCAGAAGTATGGTACCGAGTTCCCACCGAGCCTCGACGGTCAGCACGTGAATGCCTGCGAGGGCTGCGCGACGTCCATACGGACGGTTGCGGATAATTACGCGAAGATGTATTACGAGAAAGCGCTCGCTGAGATGCGCCATATCGAAGAAAGGCTGGACGCTAGAATGAACCAATTGCAGGGCGAGATCAATTCCTTGAGGAGCCGCATTACCTTTACAAGGCGATGAATTGAAAACTTTCGAATCACTGCAGTGCCCTCACTGCGGTGCTCCGCTACCCTCGAACTCCATGGCCGACGTAATCACCTGTAGCTATTGCGGCGTGAGCCAACAGAAAGTGGATATCGAGAAGTACGTCGAAGGACTGCGAGCCGAGGTGTTTGGATGGGTCAGATCAATGGTCCCTGGAGGGATCATCAGTAGCGCTCAAGCCGACCCTGTCGCACGTGCGCAAATCTTCGAGCACTCAATCCGCCAGGGGTTGCTCGGTAAGTTCGGTGGAATGAGCATGCAGCTCATCAAGATTGGTTCGAGTCCCTTGCTCGCACCGCCCTATGCCGCTCCATCTCCTAGTCTAGGCGGGAATCAACCTATTGACTCGAGATCCATGCTAGGCGAAGCAGCAAAATTCCAGGGGCTCGCTCCTTTCGCCATATCCGAGGACCAAACGCTTCTCCTAACGCAGGCGACCGTCACTGCGGAGACGCTTGGGTACCTTACGAACATCATGAGGCTATATTCCGACAAGCAACAGCGAAGTTACGGCATCATCGCGAAGAACTTCGAGGGGGCGGCAGAGAGCCTTGGTCGAGACAAATCCAAGACGGCAGGGTCGGCGAGGATGAGCGGCCTGGCTCAGATGTGCCATGCGATATCGTCACTCTCGACGGGGGATGTTCGAGGCGCCGGCGAAAGAATTCAAACTGCTCAGAGGTACTTGACGCAGGCTTCGACAACCGTTCTCTCGCAAGGAACTCTGATTTCCTGGTTCGCAGGGATCAAAGCAGAGTTGGGAATGACAGATTCCCTGAAATCCCTCGTTGAAGGGGTCAGAGTCGCTAGTTCCTCTGGAGCGCCAGCAACAGAATCATTCGCAAAGTTTGGCAGGTATGTAAGCGCATTCGAGACGGCGAAAAAGAATACCGCAAGTCTCTTGTCGACAGGAAATTTCATCGACCCTGATACTTTCAAGGAGATATGCACGTCATTCAAAGACATAACCTCTGCGAAGGCAGGCACTGGAACGGTGAACATCCTCTCAGGAGGCGGGTCAATCTGGGTGGCGTGTTGGCTGGCTGACATAAGCTATTCATTCGAGACAGGAATGCTCTTCATGAAAAAAGGCCAAGCCGTCCAGGAGAGGCTCCTGATTTCGGGAGTCTTTCCCCTTAGTCCCGGTTGGGTCATGAATGCACCGGAGAGCCTCGTGATAGACATCTTCTCAGTGCGATCGGATTCTGGTTTCCTTGACCGAATCAAGGGAAATGAAAAATCCTTGACTACAGGACTAGGGTATTCATATCTCGGACAAATCGGGAAGAAAAGCCTCACATACACAGCCTCGGTTGTGCCCGTATTATCCACAAAGCTCGAGGCAGAGAAACTCACAAATATCTACTTGGAAAAAGTGAGGCAGAAGCTTCAAGGTAAGCTGCGAATAGGCATTCCGACAATTAGCCAGTTAGTCTACGTCGGGGGCAGCATCAGGAATGGAAGATTATGTTTATCCGGTTTGCCCGAGGAAATCTGCCCCTACGTAGGGGACGAAGAGGGGTTGCGTGGGATGTCCCTCTAAGCAGCACCGACGACCAGATTCCATCTACTACCAATAGCTCAACGTGTGAATGAAGTGCGCCGGCGGAGGCGCAATGAACTCTAGCACGGCATAAATGGCCATCTGGAAGACGCACAGGACAAAAGCAGAAATAGCTTCCGGACGTGTATTGGTGGGGCAAACCTGTAGATGGCGGCGAAGGAGAAACGCAACTCACCCACCAGACGAACAGTCAAAGCCCCTCCGACCATCCCGATTCCGAAGTTCGCGTCGAAGTTAGCCAACTGGATTAAAGACTACCACGCCTCTCTTGCGAACTACAAACAGGCCATCACCTCCGCGACGGGCAAATCTGATGCAGCCGCCCCGTCCTACAATGCCCTGGTCGCACAAAGAGCGGCATTGCAATCCCTCCGCAGCCTGCTCGCTGCAAACCAGGGCATGAAGGCAGCCGCAAAGGATCAGCCGGACATACCCGTACCGCCGAAACCTCCGAAGCCCAAGCCCAACATATACGGCCACGACCTCGTAAAGCCGCCTTGCTCCAGTGCGCAGAAGAAAATCGAGAAGAAGAGGTGTTCAACGTGCTACGCTAGGGAATCCCAGGCAAGAGACGACCTCGCGACGACGATGGACGACATACACCAGAGGAACAGCGACCACGAGGCGGGCGTCACCGCCTGGAAGCAGGACAGAGACCAGTACATCAACGACCTGAATACCTACACGACGGGGATAGGGGCCTATTATCACGCTCGCACGACCTCCAAGCCCGCGTCCGCAAAGATGCTGAAGTTGATGCTAGCCAAACTGGTGGCCTTGTACAAGTCCCTTCAGCTGCAGTACGCCGATCTTGAAAGAAGGGCGATTAACCTCAACGCAGAGGCGAAGGAGATCAATCGCGAACAGGCCATTTGGCTTGACGATATGGACGCGCTGCAGATTCGCCTCGCCAAGTTCCTGATGTCCCTGAAGTGTGGCCCATGCAAAAAGGTCGGAGAGCTCTTGGACGAATGTCGTCTGCTCTGGGCGAACTTCGTGCTGGGCATGGTCTTCCCCGAGTCGGTCCAGATTGACTTCTTACCCCCGCCCCGGCCTCCCGGAGCGCCCGTCGAAATCAAGACCAAGGCGTCGTATGCCATAACTGGAGTCGTCGCGGACCAGTTCGTGAACCCGCTAGAGGGAGTGGAAGTCACCCTGACAGGCGATAGTGGCTCGGTCGTCAGACAAACCGCGGACGCGAATGGAGAGTACAGCTTCGACGTCAGCCCCGGAACCTACAAACTCACCAGAGACCGGCCGTTCTTTGACTATCTAGAAGACACCATCATGGTGACAGAGAAAGCAATGGTGGAAGCATGAGCAAAGAGACCGACGAAGGCGCCTATGACATAGAGCAGGCCGGCGACCAGGTCACCTACCGAAGGCGGCTGAAGATCATCCCGAGGGCGGCGATTCTGGGCTGGGACGCCCGGGCGGCCCTCAGGGCAAGCAAGGACCAGAAGGAGATTGTCGTGCTCGACGACAATGACGCGTCGTTCTTGGACAAGGACTACGAGACGGACGACTGGGACCTGGACTACATCTACGACGAAGTCCTCCAGTACCTCAAGGAGGCAGACGCAGCCGATCTGCTGCCCTACAAGAAGGATGAGATCATTCACTCGATTTACGACTATCTCAACATCGTCGACCCCGACCGCCGCGGAACGATCTGCAAGGAACACCAAGTCTACGACTTCGACCCCTACGCGCTTCTCAACGCGCCAGGAGGGAAGGACCTCTTCGACGCGCCACCCTGGGGCATGGTGGACATGAAGGACCCCTTCGCGCCCCTGGCGGAGATATTCACACCGGACCGGCGGAGGAAGTTCTTCGGCGGCGACTTCGCCCCGCCCACGAAGACCGACCTCGGGGATCTCATGAAGAGCATGGCCACCGAACTGGGAGACGGCATCAAATACGTCATAACCGAGTGGGTGATTCCACGCCCCGACGAGTCCTATGAAAGCGCGGGCGAATATGCCGACCAGATGGTGGCCATCATGACGGGAGATGGGGAATGGAAACAGACCTCTTGGTTCCTGTCGCCCGATATCTGGGTAAGCACGCCCGAGACGAAACTGAAGGCGATGGCCGAGAAGGGCGAGGGACTGAGGACCTACGCATTCGTCATAGCCGCGGGAGGCTTCATGGGGCACAGCATTATGACCGTAGTCCAATGCGTGCCACTCATCGGAAACATAGTCGGCAAGGCGTCGAAGGCCGGCAAGGCGACAAAGTTCGTCAGGAAGGTGCTGAAGTAGACAATGTCCAAAGTTGAGAAGATAGAGAAAGGCGCGGAGAAGCTGTTTGAGACTATAGCAGGCAAGGCTCCAGCCGAGGCCAAGGCGGTGACCAAGGCGGCAAGCGAGGAGAGCAAGTTCGTCAAGGGCATCGCTGTAGTCACGCCCGAGATGGTGAAGCTGGAGACAAAAGGCCTCATGAAGAGCGCCTACGTCGTCCTGAGGACCAAATTGTTCCAAAAAGCGGGCAACCTCTTCAAGAAGGAATGGACCAAAGCTGCCGAAGACGTCGTCAAATCGCAGTTGCTTGAAAGGGAGGCGCAGCAGCTCATCGCAACCGACGCAGCAAAGGCAGCCCAGCTCAGGCAGGACGCGAAGAACCTGATGGCGGCAGCTACCCAGCAGTTAGGCGAAGACCCTAGGAACATGCCGAAGCACATCTTGGGGTGGCTCAGGAACCAGAGCGAGCGCGTCGGGGGCAGCGGCGGGGGACCGAAGACGGCCGAGGCCTGGCTCAAGCAGCAGCTGGAACTCATACAGATAGGCGACAGGCCGTCGATAAGGATTCCACGGCCTGCAAGGGTGGGCGCGACGGGCCGAAGCGCACCTGAGAGCGTCAAGAAGTGGCTCAGTGCAATGCAGGCGAAGGCGAGCCAGAACCCGGAGATGCCCACAAACATACCGCAAGACGTTCAGGACTGGTTCCAAGGGTACCTCAATAAACCAAGGAAGCCTTCAGTCCTGAACCCTCCCGGATACGACATCGGTCACAAGGAAGCTCTGGTCCTCTCGATGCCCGGGGGACCCGACCCCAACAGGCTGCCGAACCTCAGGTGGGAGTTGGGGACCATGAACCGCGCGAGAGGGTCCCGTGAGAGGGCGCTCGCTGAGAAGTTAGGGCTGCTCCCGAAGTAGCGCGAGTGAGATGCCCCAGCGGAGGCGCAATGAACCCTTATGCATGGCGAAATCTTGCTATTTTGCGAAAGGGAGATAGCTAACACACTGGCGAATAGGAATCGCAAGCGACACAGGCTCGTTCTCTTTATCAGAGGCCAACACGCTGGGACTTGACGCGACCTGATGTTGGCTGAAGATGAACGAAGACTCGCAGCAATCATGTTCACAGACATGGTCGGTTACACGGGCCTCACCCAAGCCAACGAATCATTGGCGATGAAGGTGCTCGAAAGGCACAACGGCCTCCTGCGACCCATCTTTCCAAAGTTTCATGGTCGCGAGATAAAGACCATAGGTGATTCCTTTCTCGTTGAGTTTGGAAGCGCGCTGGACGCCGTTAGATGCGCCGTGGAAATGCAGACCCAACTTCACGACTTTGAGGGGTTGAAGGGGCAGAAGATTAGGATAAGAATAGGTATCCATCTGGGAGACGTCATCCATAGAGCGGGCGATGTCTTCGGCGACGCAGTAAACATCGCGTCGAGGCTCGAATCGCTCGCCCCTCCGGAGGGGATAGTGATCTCAGAACAGGTATTCGTACAAGTTCGAAACAAGGAGGTGTCTCCCTTGATCCCGCTTGGAGCGAAGGAGATGAAGAACGTGAGCGAACTCATCCAAGTCTACAGGGTTCAGATGCCATGGGAAGGGCACGGAGAAAATGGAGGCGACGCCCGGCCTTCAGTTCTCGAGGCTCATAGGGTTGCCGTCCTCCCGTTCGTCAACATCAGTTCCGATAAGGAGAACGAATACTTTGCCGATGGGTTGACCGAGGAGTTGATCGGCCGGCTTGGCCAAATCAGGGAACTCGAGGTCATAGCAAGGACCTCTGTCATGACCTACAAGATGAAGGAGAAGAAGATCGCCGAGATTGCAAGAGAGCTCAACGTTGGATCTATCGTAGAGGGAAGCGTCCGGCGGGCAGGAAGCCGAATCAGGGTCACCGCGCAGCTGATCGACGCCAACACCGACCATCATCTCTGGTCTTCAAACTACGACAGGGATCTGTCCGACATCTTCTTGGTGCAGAGCGACATCGCCGAGCAGGTCGCCGATGCGCTAAGAGTACGACTGCTCCCAAGTGAGAGGAACGCCATTGAGAAGAAGGCGACGGAAGACCTGGATGCGTACAACCTATACCTGAAGGCGAAATACCACTGGAACGAAAGAACTAGGGAGAGTCTGGAGAAGGCCATTCGCTATCTCGAAGAGGCGATCAAGAAGGACCCCGCCTACGCCCTTGCCTATTCCTTGCTGGCAGACACGCAAGCGATGCGGGCCAACTACGGATTCGTAGACTCGAGAGAAGCATTGACCATCGCAAGAAGGTATGGAGAGAAGGCCCTGCAGCTCGACCCGAGTCTCTCAGAGGCGCACCTTGGGATGGCGACTGTCCTCTGGAACGAATGGAAAAGGGGTCAATCCACCACGGAGTTCCTGAAGGCCATCGAGCTTAACCCAAGCAACGCTTCTGCTCGTCACAGGCTTGCGATGAATCTCGCGCTCACAGGGAGATTGGACGAGGCATTAGATGAGATCAGGCGGGCGAGAGATTTGGATCCGCTCTCTCCCATCATCAGCACCGCAGCTTCAAGCATGCTCATTCGCATGGGACGCTACGAAGAAGCAACGCAAGAGATCGAGGAGTCATTGAAGATATTCCCAGATTTTTACAACTTGTATGCTCATCTCGGACTCGCCCTCACGGAGTTGGGGAGGCACGATGAAGCAATTGCAACTCTTAGAAAGGCGGTCGCCCTATCAGGAAAGAGCGATTCTGCTGTCTCGGATCTGGCGGTCGCTTATGCCCTCGCGGGAAAAGGAGCCGAAGCCAAGAGGATTCTTAATGACCTTCTCGAGAGCAGGAAGACACGATTCGTTTCAGCAGTGGACATCGCGGCGGTCTACGCTGCGCTTGGAAAGAATGACGAGGCGATTTCGTGGCTCGAAGTTGCATATGAAGAGAAGTCAGGTCAGCTGAGCTACGTCACGACCGACCCTGTATTCGTCGATGCCCTGGGAGAAGATCCGCGGTTCATCAATTTGGTCGAGGAGCTTCAGAAGTAGACGGCAACGTGCGAGTGAAATGCCTCGGCGGAGGCGCAATGATCCCTTATGCATGGCGAAGCCCATTTTTCTATCCCAGCGGAGCTCGCGCGCTTCTCTACTCCGTTCCGACCATCCGGACATAGCTTTATTCCAAACCATGCGCTCGAATCGGATGCCGCATGGCCAAGCGCGCATATTCTGTGGTCCTAGGAATCCTAGCGGTCGCCATAGTCGGCGGAGTCGTCCTGCTCGAGACGAACGGTTATTCCGAACTAACCTCTCTGATCCCGAACAGTCACACATTCACAATCTCCGTGAACTACAGCGGTCCATGGAAGCTCAGTTACCAAGGTTACACCACGTATGGGCTCGGCGGCGCAAACCCAACCGGAGCCAATGTGACCGTCACCGGAAGCGGAGCCTATTCCAAGTCGATAACCCTTAGCGGGCCGCACAATGAGGGCTTGGCACTCTGCGCCGACGCCGAGAAATTGGATTCGTCCAACATCACCTTGGTCCTGACTGTAACCGGCCCTCAAGGTGGCCATAACGAGTCGCCCCTTCCGAATGTTTCTATCCTCGCATGCGGACGAACGGCCTAGGCTGCTCTGTTCTTCAGGCGCGCAATGAACCCTTATGCATGGCCAAACCCAACGCTTAATATCGGCGTATTAATACCATGTTAATATGGTCAAGGCGATCGTGGACATCGACGAGGAGGCCAACAAGGTCATCAACATCCTGAAGGCCCAATATGGCTTGAGGGACAAGTCCCAGGCCATCAACCAGATGGCAAAGTCCTACAAGGAAATCGTCCTAGAATCCGAGTTCAGGCCAGAGTACATACGCAAGCTCATGGAGATTCAGAAGAAGCCGATCATCAGGATCGGGACCACCGGGGAACTGAGGAAGAGATACGGATTGAAGTGAATGTATGACATCGAGATCAGGGAGCACCTCGACAGGGCGTTCAAGAAGCTAGCCAGGAAAGACAGCGAGCAGATGGAAGCGATAGCGAAGAAGATCGAGGAGATAGCCTCGGACCCGCACGCGTACAAGCCCCTCCGCTTTCCTCTCGCAGGCAAGAGGCGGGTTCACATCGGCAGCTACGTCCTGCTGTTCTCGATCGATGAGGCGAGGAAGACGGTGGTCCTGGAGGATTACGATCACCACGACCACGTGTACCGGACCCGATGACCGCGCTTCGGGCGACTAGTTCAGCCCG
>PLCG01000025.1 GCA_003135575.1 Nitrososphaerota archaeon | reverse complement strand
GATCCTCGCCCTCTCGGACGACGATTTTGAAGAGTGGATGGATTCGGTAGTGCAGGCCGGCTTCCCGGTGAAGACGAAATGAGCGAGCAGGACAAAGCTCTTTCTCGTTCTCTTCGACAGGATGGCCCCAACCTCAAGAGACGCATCTTGCGTCACTCTGACTCTGAACCTGACGCCATGAACTTGGAGATCGTCCTCCTCGCGAGCATCGCGAGCATTCGGGAGAAGCTGGAGCGCCTAGTCTCTCTTGGCTGAGACTTCCGCATTGAAGAGCAGGGGCACGGTCAAAATTCCCTCGAACATACGCTAGAGGTATGGCTTCAGGGCAGGGGAAGTCGCGCCGGAGGAAGAAATAGTTGGACCAGAGGTTATACGAATTCGTGGTTGCGGTTGAATGACTTGCAGGCGCTTCCTTCTCCGCCCACGCGCGTGTTGCAATGCTTGCAGGCCATCTTCTGGTTGCCCGTGACAAACTGATGCGAACCTCCAATCAGCTGGCTCGGGCAGTGTCCCCCTCCCGAACCTTTGGATGCACCGCAGTTCTTGCAGAATTCCATGCAGTGATTGGCGCGCTGCGCCGAATATAAGCCTCCCTCTCACAGATAGACCAAGAAGCGCCAGCTTGAAGCACCGATGAGGGAACTGCAGTCTCCGTTTTTCACGAAAGGCTTATAACAGCTTTCAAGCTTTGTCTAAGACTTGAATAAGATGACGCCCAAGATAGGACTCGTTTCAATCAACCTCCGCATGTTCAGGTTCCGAACTTCCACGGGCTCTATTGGGCAGCTGGCCTCAGGCACGAAGCGAGTCCTTGGCCTCGCAATGATGGCCACCTTGGCGTTGGCGATGGTCTTCGGCGCTTCCATCCCCGCGGCGCATGCTTCTTCGCTTGCAATAGATGGCACTGCTGACTTCCAGGGGGCTTGCACGTCCACTTGCGCCACGGCTCTGACAACGAGTACTGCAGGCGACGTGATATATCTGATATTCAACTCCGTTACCACTCCTACAACGAATCCTCCGACCGTAACCGACACCTCTGGTTTGACGTGGGGTCTACGCGCGACTGCTTCAAACACGGGGGGGATAGAGTACACCTACTATGCGATCGCAGCGGGCACGCTTTCAGCCGATACGATAACCGTACATGCACTTGATTCTGGCACTTCTGGTACGATCTACGTCTTCGGGATCTCGGGAGCGAACACGGTCACGCCCTTCGACCCACACGCCGGCATTCCCGCCACCGCTATGTCAGGCGGACCCTCACCATTCACTGCCTCAATTACCACCTCAAACGCCAATGACATGATAATAGGCGCCGCTCAGGGATCTGCCACTGCACTCTCCGTTGTTGCTCCTAACCTGGCAATCGACTCACAGAATTTTGCAACTGCTCCAATATCAGCCGACTCGTATGAAGTCGTCAGCTCGACAGGCACCTACACTGTCTCGTTTGCAACCGGCGGGGTTGCCGCAGAGGAGGTCATTGCCGATGCGGTGCAGGCGGCAGGGGCAGGGCCCAGCGTCCCAGAATTCCCAACTGGCCTTCTCTTGCTGGCGGTTCCGGTCTTGGCCATCTACCTCTTCATGAGGGGAAGAGGGGTCAGCCTCGGCGCCCGAATCCGGCAAGCGGACATCTGGGCGCGGCCAACTCTCTAGCTGGCCAGCCGCTCTGAATTCGGGTTTGTTCTACGTAATGCTTATATTCGATTAGGGAGAGCTGACGAAGACTTGAGGACAAAGACCTACGGGATAGGACTGGGCGGGATACAATCTTCCCTCTACAGGTTCCGACATTCTGCAGGTTCCGTTGGCCTCCCTAGCGCTCCGAAGTATGGAAGGTCCGGGGGCATGAAGCACGTCCTCGGCATCGCATTATTGGCAACGTTGGCGTTTGCTTTCCTGTTCGGCGCCTCCATCCCTCCGGCACATGCTGCTCTTGGACTTGATGGTAGTGCCGCTCTGAAGGGCGCTTGCACTCCCTCTTGCGCGACGACTCTGACAACAAGTAGTCCGAACGACGTGATATATCTGATATTTACCACTGGTTCAACTCCTACAACGAACCCTCCGGCCATAACGGACACTGCTGGTTTGACGTGGGGTCTACGTACGATGATCAGCAATAGTGGTGGGACATATTGGACATACTCCTGGTATGCGATTTCATCGGCTGTGCTCACTGCCGACACGATAACGGTGAGTGCTACTGTGACCCTCAGTGTTAATACTATCTTCGCCTTCGGAATCTCGGGAGCGAACACGGTCACGCCGTTCGACCCACACTCCGGCATCCCCGCCACTCAGGCGGTAACCCAAACAACCCCGCCCGGCTATTCTCTCTCAATCACCACTTCAAACGCCAATGATTTCATAATCAGCGCCATTTCTGGCCCTGACGCGGGCCCATACGTCCCGACCGCTCCTAACACGCAAATCAACACATTCTCAGCCCCAGTACCATCAGTGGACGCGTACAACATCGTCAGCTCGATAGGCACTTATTCTGGAACCTTTACGGCATCTGCTGGCGGCGCCGCATCGGAGCTCATTGTTGATGCGGTACAGATGGCTGGGGCAGGGCCTAGCGTCCCAGAGTTCCCTGTAGGAATTCTCGTCCTGGCGGTTCCGGTCTTGGCCATNNCAGTTGGCCAGCAGCACGTAGACAGACATTAAACGATGCGATTTAATCGCGTCGTCAAGGTAGTCCTTTCTGAACGGCAGTCTTTTGCACGAGTCTTTTATGAGTGAGGCAGAGGGCAAGCCGATGGGCGGGATTAGTTTGACGTGGAACACACGCTATCGGCTGGCGCTATGGCTGGGTATCTCAGCCATCCTCTGCCCGGTGCTCTATCCGCAACAAGTATCGACTCTCATCTCCGCAGTCGACGGAATATCGGCGGGGAACCTCGGCATCAACTACCCCATAGCNNAGCGGCGGTCCTCTTCGTCGGAGTCTTCGTTCTGCTCAGGTGGCGGGACTTTCACGGCCTGCTCGTTGAAGAGGGCGGGTTCCGGACAATGCCCCTAGTCAGGCTGGCGGGCCTCTTGCTCTCGCTGTCGCCGTTGATATTTCTACCCCTACTGGAGAGTTACGAGAACTCGATTTCGGTCGCCGTCTTGCCCGTGTTCCTGGTCTTCTGGGGCATCTCGCTGCTAGTCAACCCTTCCACGCTGAGGATGACCCTCCCCTACTCGGCGGTGCTTCTGGCGGCGACGCTCCTGGTCGACCCGGTCACTGCGCTCTTTGGCGGGCCGCTGGTCGGGGTGGCCTCGCTCTTCAGCAGGCTCATATTGAGCGCTACGGGCGTCCACTACTCCTACTCGCCGCTCCCCGGCCAGGAGCTTCAGTTCTCCTCCCGGTTGGGACAGGGCCTATCCATTGACATTACCCCGTACTGCAGCAGCATCTCGTCAATCAGCGTCTTCCTCCTCCTCGTAGCCCTGATGCACATAGACATGGGGAAGGACTGGTCGTCGACGACAAAGATAGCCGTCCTGGGCACCGTCGCACTGGTGCTCCTTAACGCGCTGCGGATTGCGGCAATCGTGTGGTCTGGGGTCATCGGCGGGGCCGAGTTGCTGACGAGCCTCCACGAGATCATCGGATATGTCCTCTTCTTCGGTTTCTACGGCGTGGCCGCCTTTGCCTACATCAGGATCGGTCGACCCCGCAACCCGCTCGTCTGATTCAAATCTCTTCGGGGAAGACCTAAATGAAACAAAGGGAATCCCAGTGACGGGTGAAAATGAGAACCTACAAAGTAACGCTTGTCTCGACAATGGCACTCCTGATCTTGGGCGTGCTGGCCGGCGGCTACATCCCCGCGGCGCACGCTACGGCTGGACTAGATGGCCACGCCACAACTCAGTCTAATTGCTCTTCCAGCTGCACGGTACCTCTGACAACAACAAATGCGAACGACGTGATATATCTTGCATTTGCCTCCGTTACTGCTCCAACGATCACTCCACCGACCGTCGCTGATACGGCTGGATTGACTTGGCATCTACGTGGGAGTAACACCTACTTGTTCACCTGGTATGCGATTGCGGCGAGTCCGCTTTCAAGCGACATCATAACTGTGACTGCGAATGACGGTAACCCCACTGCTGAATTGTTCGCCTTCGGAATTTCGGGAGCGAATACGGCCTCCCCGTTCGATTCAGGGGCTGGCATTCCGGCCGCTGGTCAAAGCGCCACAAATCCACACACACTCGCAATTACCACTTCAAACGCTAATGATATGATAGTCGGCGCCGTTATGGGAGCTTCCACGTCATACGCCGCGAGTGCTGGATTCACGCAAATCGATTCATCAACCGCACCGGCGGCAGCGGCCGAGTATGAAATCGTCGGCTCGGCAGGTTCTCAAACCATCTCCTTTGACGGAAGTGCCGCTGCATCATATCTCATTGCTGATGCGGTACAGCTGCTAGGAGCATCGACCACCTCTGTCATCTGCGTCCCCTCGTCCGTTGCCGTAGGCTCTCCTTCCACCTGCACGGCCACGGTCACCGGCTCATCCCCCACGGGCACCATCACGTGGAGCCAGAGCGGCAGCGGCCTGGTGACCTTCTCCTCGTCCACTTGCGCCCTTTCAGCGGGCAGCTGCTCTGTCACGGCGACCGGCCTCTCCGCAGGCCCGGTGACAGTGCACGGAACCTACGGCGGGGACTCTGGTAATGCCGCGAGCTCGGGGACATTCTCTCTCACGGTTACGACGCCGACCTTGACTATTACTCCAAGCCGAGGGCCGACCGGAGTCACCACGACCTTGTCCGGCGCGAGCTACTCCCAGTCTTACACCTACAACTACTGTTACAAGACCAACACAGGCTCAGCGACGGTCTGCCCCAACACACTCCAGTTCACCACTGACGCGTCGGGCAACATCCCCGGCGGCAAGTCTGTGACCACCAGCGGCGCCAGCAACGGCCTCGTGGTGGTGAGCGACCCGGCGGGCGCTGGCACCGTGATAGCCTCTGCCACCTTCACGATCACGACTCCCGCGATCTCCCTTGTTCCCACCAGCAGCGCCGTGGGCTCGTCGGTCATCGTCACCGGTTCGGGCTTCTCCGTCACCACTGCTATCGGGGCCTTCACTTTTGGCGGCTCGACTCCAGGAACGCAGACCTGCACCTCGCAGAC
>PLCG01000007.1 GCA_003135575.1 Nitrososphaerota archaeon | reverse complement strand
GGATTATCGCAGTTTAGTTCGATTTGTCCCAAAGTGCGGGTCTAACGAATTTGGACAATCGTATCACAACCGCGCTTTAATATCAGGCCACGAATGGTCGTTAGTTTCAATGGCTACCAAGATGAGGGAAGCCGTCGGGTCAGTTGAGAGGATTCTGCTGCCTCGTCTGAATAGCATCGATGGAGAGCTAAAGTCGATCAACACGAGGATAGACTCGGTCCACACAAGAATCGATGAAATGGACAAGCGGAACGACATTAGGTTCGAGGCGATAAAGAACGAGATACGAACCGTTTCGGAAAAGGTCGATTTCATCAGAGACGTTGAGCGGCTGAAAGTCGAAGTTGCCGAACTGAAGAAACGGCGGTAAGCGAGAAATTCCGACTTCGTATTCGCCCCTGTATTGGGGCTAACGGAAATAGCCCGTCCAGGATTCGAAGCGCCTGGTACGATTTGTCCCAGACCGGCCGTCATTGGTTCAGGTTTTTGATCCTTCCCGTGGGCCTTGATGGTCCGAATCAGGTCGTTTGAATCGTGGAAGGTCGAAACCAGAACCCTTTGGGGATCATCCCAATCGCCAGTCAAGGAGACATCTGACGTGCACAACGTTTACCTGTGTTGGAATTGACACCGCGCGAAAGGTAACGAAAGTGCCCACGCTGAAGGTCAGAGCCCTAATCTCAAAGGACGATCCGCGACATTCCTCTAGCAGAACCGTCGAGGAGGTCGTTGAGATTTTCAGCAAGGCGAGCGCGATATGGCGTCAAGCTGACATTCGATTCAACGCAACGGTGCTTGAGTGGAAGTTCGACCACTCAACCTTGGACGACCTGATACGGGCGGCCCACCAAAGACGAGGAGACACGGACCTGCTGGGCGAAATCACAGGCCCTGAGCCTCGACAGTTAACGGCGATTTACGTGCCTTCCATCGGTGGGTCGAACGGAAAGGTGTTCCGACAGAAGCGAGCGTTCATAGTCGTCGATAACACGACCGTTCCCGACTATCGCACGACCGCCCACGAAATCGGTCACTTCTTCGGCCTCGAGCACTGGCTCGACCATCCGCCTCCTGAGCCACCGGATAGGCCGCCGAACCAATTGATGGCAAGGACGCAAACAGGAATGGAGTTGATTCCTCGTGACATCGAGCAAGTGAAGAGCCGTCTGCCGACGAGCGGCCTGGATCTCATAGACTAGGACTCGTGAAACCTTTAGGCCAGACAGAGACGAAACGAGCGATAGCCCGTCCAGGGTCTGCACTCGATTAGGTGCGAATCCCAAACTGCCGCCCTTGCCCATGATATCACGCTAGCGAGCTAGGTCTCAAGTTCTCTCCTCAATCTCATGATTAGGTCAAGCGCCTCAGCCTCCTCCAGGAAAGTCTCCGGACTCAGCCTCCCCGCTATTGTGACGCTTCGGATTAGTTGTGTTTCGAGGTCCGCGAGCGTCGCGATGAGCGCCGCCCTCTCTTCAGCCAACCATCAATCACCTTGCCCGCCCAGGCCTGGAATCTTTCCGAATCTTTCCGCAGCTCTTCCATGTACTCGATTGCCTCCCTCAATTCCCTGGCTTCTTGCTGCTGCGCGTTCATGCACGCCTGATAATCAGTGGGTCCTATTTATTCACCAACCAAAGAGATCCAGCCTTAGTTCGAGCTCAGATTCAGGGCTTGCACCTAATCAGGTGCGAATCCCTTTCAACTGCTGAATTGCCGGATTAGCTGTTTGCTCCGTCACGGGACCGAGCCCACAACGACCCTGGGGGCAGGATTGCGAAAATTAAATTGGAAGCTACGCATTAGGGAGGTAGGAGAGGACATGAACGACTCGGCCATTCTTAAGTTCGGCGGCCAGTTTGCCAGCAGAATTAGATCGAATAGCGGATCGATAATACTCGCAATTGCGATGTTTCTGGTCGCCGCATTTTCCGTCTTCCTGGTGTTCAATGAAGACCCCTGGGCGCTGGGTCGAGGCATAGTCATTGGAATCGCCTATCTCGTCGCAATCATCCTTTCGATTTTCTGGTCTCTAGGCTCGAGCAGCCGGAAAAGCCCGGCCCTCATCTTGCTGGTCAGTACAATTGTGGTTGTTGGCGGTGTGTACGCGATTTCAGGGGGGAAGGGTTATCCCGAGACTACCGCCATCGAGAACTTCCCTGTCGCCCTGGTCCTTAATCTCATAGCATGGGTGCCCGTGGTCGGATCCGTTCTCTTTGCCATGCCTGTGTGGAGGGCAGGGTCGCCAAAAAGCAATCAGCTCTCGCGTCTCATTGGAGGTTCGGTCATCGCAGCCGCAATCCTCCTGAACCTGATAGGCATCCAGGCGAGCGGTTCGCTTCTGTCGACCCCTGTCACTCACCTACCGCTGAACCCGTACCCCGCCTACGGAGAGTGCGACAGCGGGTCGGCGGACACCGGCTGCGTCTACGTGAATCAACTCTACGTATCGGCGGATTATGTGTTCTGGTTTGCGGTGGTCATTCTAGCGTCCGTCGCTTCGAGCGAGTTCGTCTCGCACAGGATGGGTTCGCGCGCCCCCGTCAGGAGGGCCGTCCTCTACTCGGTTGCGTTTGTATTAGTTGTCATCATGGGGTTGGTGGTTATTCCGGCGTCAACAGCAGGAAGCGGGGTTCTTGTTCCGTCTGGGAACACTTTCTCGTTTGACCCCCTCAATAGCTATGTCAGGGTGCCATTCAACGCTAGCAACCATGAGACGCTTAGCGGCGCCTTTGAATCGAGCGCCGCCTTGGATGTGTACATCTTGAATTCTAGTCAGTTTGCCTCTTACGCAAGGGGAGGCGGCGCATGGTGTCCAATTTCGTCGGCAACACCCTTGTCGGTGAATGCCGCCCACGGGTCCATTGGCGCTAGCCTCGGGAACGGATCCTACAGTCTTCTCTTCTGCGGAGCTGGAGCCTTACAGCGAAATCTACCGAGCATCGAACTGACAATCTCGAGTCCAATCAAGTTGTCAATTTGATTACGGCGCTCTTTGCGACAGGAGACTCACATGAATCCATAATTGCCCAAGACTTTGCCTGATTGGTTAATCTACGTATGTGCTGCGTCCTGTTTCGACAGCGGAGCAAGAATTGATGAGATAGCCCGTCCAGGGGCCGCGCCCGAATAGGCTCGAATGCTCGCTGCGAGTTGTTACCCTAAGGTGAAGGGTACTCCTGGCATCATGGTTTGATTGAGCGTCGGCACGGTCGAAAGAAACAGGACATACCCTCCCGCAGAGGGGGCAATACCTTGGTAGCTCTTGCTCGTGTCCCAGCCGGTCGAGCAACTTCCGACGGTGGACCCGGTCGAACTGCAGTATGTCTGGTAAACAACCGTCCCTGTCAGGTTGGTTACCGTAAAGATCATGAGTGGAGGATCGGGATTTCCAAGGGTTACGGTTGCGTAGAGGCAGATATTCTGTCCAAGTTTGGGCAGGGGTGAGAGGGCCACGCGCAATCCCGTGTTGAACCCAATCATATTGACAGTGCCTGCCCATGCGCAAAGACAGAATCGCGGTCCTCCTCCAACCGACCCATATGCCGCGCAATTCGGGTCTGTGAAGCTCTGATTGGCCGTAGCGTAAACGGTGGTGTTGTTCACTGAGCTTGTCTTGGAACCAGAGAGGGGGCCACCCTCGTATGGAACGCAAGGGCTTCCGCTTGATGTCGTTGATGATCCAACGAACTGAAGCCCAATGCAGGTCTGCGTAGTTTGTGAGGAGGAATTGCTGAAAGAGGTGACTGGCTGTGAAGCAATCCCATTGCCAGTTAGGGCAATGTAGATCGCTGGGATGCTTAGGACAGCGACCACAGTGACGAGGGCAACCAGCTTTGTTTGAATAGCAACTCTCCGGCGCATTCGACATTTCTTGCCAGTGCGGTTCCCAAAATACTATTGGGAACCTGTTCCACATACATTCGAGCTGGCTCGCAAGGAATCATCAGTTGAGATTTGTTGGGTCTAATTCACACCTATTACATCTGGAATAGGTAATATCACGCCCTAATCCGCTAACAGAGTGCAAATTGGGGAGATAGCCCGTCCAGGATTCTGGCGGTTTAGTTCGATTTGTCCCGAGGGTTCGGGCCGGAAGGGATGCACCCCTATGGTTGTGGACCGGGGGCGGACCCGCCTCCAGGAACGGAACTAATTGTTGGACACGAAACGCCGGTAACGACTGAGATACCCTTTTATCGTGGCCGTCGCATTAAACGCATTGTGGCTCCGACCCAGCCGAGCCTTCTACGTCAGTCAAACTTACTCGACACTCCTCGACCCGAAGCCCTGGGTCCATCGTTTTTAGGCTGGGTACCGAGGTAGGATCTCCCCCGTGACCCAGTGTTTCTGTCCCTACTGCGGAGCGGCGGGACGGGTTCGCGTCNNTTTTCAGATCGAGCGCCCGCGGCGTACCACAATCGGCGGCCCTGGTGACCGCGGAACCGGTGAGGTAGCACATGGGTTCGATTCCTCGGGGGGGAATTCTCCTCCTCTGCCTGCTCGTGTCCATGCTCGTCGTTGGCGCAGTCTCGTCCCCCGCCCGGGCCGCTGACGAGTCGGGCTTCCCAAGTTTCTTGTTCGAGCATTATACCGCGAGCGACGGTTCGGTCACTCAGCTTTTTGGATGTGGTGGGAGCGACTGCCCGACGATTCCGGTCGGGGTGGCCGTCGAGATTACCGTGTCTGTGGATCTCAACAACTGCGACCCTGTGACGGTGGCGTTCGGGGACGGGACCACTCAGAGCTACAATTTCGGCGGGGCGTTCCTTCACAACTTCTTTCACACCTACCAGGCCGCCTCGACATACACCCTGGTCGCGACGATGCCCACCTGCCCAGGATCCTACACCGGGACGTCGACGATCACAGTCGGAAACACGCCCGGCCCTATCTCGAGCAGTAGTAGCACCACATCTTCGTTCGACTTCAGCATCTCGGTCACTCCCGCCACGGTCACAGTGGGACGAGGCGGGGCTGCAGTCTATACCGTGAGTGTGAACCTGGTAAGAGGGACACCCCAGACAGTTTCTTTGCAAAGCCTAACGTCGAATGCTGCTCCTCCTGGCTTCCTCAACGCCATTACAGCAGGCTTCGGCGCAGCAAGTGGTGTCCCACCGTTCACGACTACTCTGACAATCCAGACATCCGACAAGACTCCCAATGCGACGGTAACCGAAATTGTCCGCGGGGTGGGTGGGGGAGCGGCCCATGATGCGACGATGACTTTGGTGGTGACGGCGTCTGCTCAATCGAGCGTGATTTCCACCACTTCGTTGGATGCCCGCTTAGGGGGGCCTACGAGTTCAACGACCTCGCTCAGCCAAACGCCCACAAATCAAGTGCCCCAACCAAGCGCATCGCTGAACCTGACGGCTCCTTATGGCCAAGTCTTGCTCTGCGATTCGAACGGGAACAACTGCAACCAAGCGTCCGCTGGCCATCAACTGCAACCCGGTGAATGTATCAGCACGCTCTCGGCAAGCGGTATCGTAGTACACAGTTCGAATATGGACATCGCAATTGGAGAGAACAGCCACTTCTGCCTTCCGGCCACGAGAGCGGGGATCTCTTCACTTTGCACGCAGTCACTAGTATACGCTACTATTGAGGGAAACCTCCACGTCGGAACGTTTGGACTGAGCCTAGGTCAGAACGTCTACATCCGCACGCCCTACATGGGCGTATGTGACAAGGGGACAGAGTTTACTCTTCAGTCTTCTGGCGGCGGAACGACAGCAATGGTTCTCAGCGACAGCTTGATAGCAATTGACTTGCGCTCGAACGCCTCGGTTCTTGTCTCGACCAACCAGACAATATCCGTTCCGAGTTCCGGCTCGGGGATGAGCCCGGAGGTGATGTTGCAGGCTGTCCAGAGTTTCGACCCCAATTCCGTAAACCAGTGGTGGCTGTCGAGCGGTCCTTCAGACGGTAGTTCCCAAGCCGCAACCTCCACCTTCGGATATTTGGGCAAACCCTGGGTATGGGTGATTCTTGCAGTGTTGGCAGGGGCGCTGGTAGCCATATCCCGGCGAGCAGTTCGAAGAAGAAAGATGCCGTCGGGCACAACCTCTTGATCAGAATCTCTCAGCGGGAGAATGACCCAAAGACCTAACTCCGTCTATCTCCATCCAGGAATAACCGCAAAATGCCTAAATCGCACATTCACAAGCAACCGCCTATCCTTCAGCCATGCCGCGACAGCCTACCACCAGGTAACCATCAAATGCAGCTAACCATAATCGACGCCGACAAGGCAATCCTCGAACTCGACAGGCGAGAAGCTACACTGATCAAAAGCCTGATCGCCCCATACCTCGGACCTACCGACGAGGAGCGCCTGGTGGGAACCATGCTGCGCAACACACTAGACAGCTTCGCGGAGCCACGTAACCTCGAATAACCACCAAAGCTCAAGACACCACCCGCAGAACTCCAAGCCAGGAGCATGAGTCATCAGACGAAACCGGCAACGCATAGGTCGAGCGTTGCCCTACGGCATTATGGGGATACGACTTATCAAGAGAAGGGGTGAGGAGCACGGCCAGCTCGGTCGTCTTCAAAGCGTACAAAGGGCCAAGGTAAGCGAGAGTGACGCTTCCCCTCACTCCTCGATATCAGGGATTTCAGAAACCCCTTGTAGAATCTTCGGCTTGTCTCATGGATCACATCGTTTTGCGCGAAGTCTTCAACTCAGACCACTCGCGCCCGCAGGTGCTTGCACTTGTAATGGTGCTTGTTGGTGAAGATCAATCTGAGCTTCTGACTGTGGTGCTCCTTGATGTCAGCGAGCTCCTTCTTGAGCAATTTGCCGGCAAATAGTCTTCCGCACGAGGGGCACCTCTCAAGCAAAGCTGAACTCAACGGAGGGGTCCACGAATTTACGCCTTCTGTACCTGAAATCAACACACGCACCTTGCCCACTTTCCTGCCTCCTCGATTTCGACTTTTTCAGAGCGTCTCATCGGATAATTGCGTACGGGGGCTCAATCACCGCAGAGGTCATAGCAGTAGAAGACGTGCCGTTGATGAAGGTAACCGACACGACAACCTGAAGTGATTGGCCGATGCCGAAGTTCCCGGATGGCGCTTTGAATTGACTATCAGTCTGGCAGGTGGCCTCCGCATCGTGGACAGATTCCCTGNNCTCATTGAGTATTGCGTCGGCGACCTTGTCTACGAGCGACAACGAATCCTTCATCCTTTCACCCAAAAACTTAATCTTTACTCCTTCCCCCGAAGAACAATCAGATTACGACCCCAACTGCCAACGCGATCCAGCAGTCCCTCACAATCCCCTGCGCCCCATTCAGAGACAATTTGCTGTCCGATGACATGAATTATACTCTGTTTGCGTAAATAAGGCAGAAATGAGTAAATAGCCCGTCCAGGATTCGAACCTGGGTCAGAGGCTCACTCCACGCGCATTTCTGCGCTTCCAGAGGCCCCTATCCTTGACCACTAGACGAACGGGCTGCTTGCGAGTCCTCGGCCTTCAGAACCTGCCTTTTTAGGTTGCTACCTGTTCTTAGGATTTTTGATTTTGCTCTTCAGCTCTGACTGTCTGGCAGAGGCTCTTTGAAATTGCTTAAGAGATACCGCCAACTCAAACGAGGTCAAGGCGAAGTCGCTCGATGGGAAAGGTCCCGATCAAATCAGGGTTGATCGCGGGTGTGATCGTTGCGGTCTCTCTTGTTGCCAGCTTGTTCCTTTACTCATCGCTCCCCGCAGTGACTTCAAGTTCGCAGGGTACGAACGCTTCCTTAAGCTCTAGTCCGCGCCCGGCAGGAACCCCGTTCGCCAACCCGGGGTTCTTAATCTCACCAAGCGGGTGCGCCGCGTCTAGCCTAAATGGGACGGCATACGCGGAGCCGTGTTCCTTCGCGGGCACCATCAAAGAAGCCAAGGTGTTCGACTGTTTGGCCGAAGCTGCGTTGCCATCAGGATGCACAGATTACATATCGGGAGTACCGAAGACAACTCCTGCGCCACCTCCGATCAATGGCTCCCCGAATAGTAACTTTGGCTCGTCCGTGCCCGTGCTGAATAACACCGTAACCGTGTGGTATCCCTACGTCGACCACACGGGCAAGGCCCCAACCTGGGCCAACTGCATGTTTCAGGTCGGGCACTTGTATTCAGGTTCGCCATACGGTTTTTGCATCTCGCTAAATTCAACGGCCTTCATCGTTAGCGGTCCAGCATTGGTCTTGCCCCCGGAATGAATAGTCTCCCTCCCAGAGGGTTCCGTAGTCTCGCCGTAGCCATTGTCGTGGCGGCATTGGTAATCGGTACCGCAATCGAGGCGTCGTCCTACTTCGGGACAGCCACGACCGTGACCCGAACGTCAACCGTCACGACTACTGCTAACTACGCGCGACCTTGGCAGGTAGTCAAGAACAATGTGACCGTAAGCGGGGGGATGGCGTTCAACATATATTGTGACTTTCCAGTTATTCCAACCTGTCCCCTTCCCTTTCCGAATGACGGTGGGGGCCCGTACCTCTACGCTGAGCTAGTCAACTATCAGGGCGACTACTACTATGTTCACAACAACACGATACTCACCGGGGCAGTCTTTACCACCGCGACAGCAACGACCGGCGTGACGACCACTTACGTGCCTAGCGGGACTCAGATTACGATTTGGTTCACAAACTCGACTATCTACTGCGTCAGCCCGGAGGGATTTTGGAGCTTGGGCTACCCAACGTGCCCCCAATGAGAACTCGATTGCGACCTAGATTTCCTCGAGCGCCTGGATTCCCAGCAGCCCCAGCGCGTCCTTGAGGATGACCCTGAACGCGGAGATCATCGCCAGCCTCGCCTCCCTCAGCTTCGCGTCGGGCTCGCTGTTGACCGGGACGAGCTCGTAGAACTCGTTGAACGTGGCCGCGAGAGAGTGGGCGTACGTCGCGACCTCCTTCGGGGAGAGGTATCTTTCCGCCTCGAGGATCGACTTGTCATATGTCGAG
>PLCG01000087.1 GCA_003135575.1 Nitrososphaerota archaeon | reverse complement strand
GATATTATTCATATCCGCCTCTCTTCTTTTTTTGGCCCGTTTTTCTGCCCATTGGGCCTAGTCTTCGTCTGAGTTCCTTCCGTTGCCCACCCAGTCTCTTGCCACGAGTTCGGCCTGTTCCAGCACCGTCTGGGTGGCCTTCTCCTGCTTGTCGGGAGGGTAGCCATGCTTTCTCAGTATCTTCTTGACCTTCAGCCGGATTTCCGCCTGCACGCTCTCACGCTGCGTCCAGTCTATCGTGACGCTCTTCCTTATCATTTGAGTCAGCTCCAGGGCGATTTTTCGTAGGGTCTCGTCGCCGAGGACCTTGACCGCGCTGTCGTTGGCGCCCAGCGCGTCGTAGAAGGCCAGCTCATCCTCCGTCATGTTCTGCTGTTTCCCCCTCTCCTTCTCTTCTCTGACCTTCCTCGCCAGCTCTATCAGTTCCTCGATGACCTGGGCGGCCTCCACGCTCCTGTTGGTGTACTTCTTGATCGTCTTGTCGAGCATCTCCATGAAGGACTTGCCCTGGACGACGTTCCTCTTGGAGATGAATCGTATCTCGTCGTTCAGAAGCTTCTTGAGGGCCTCGAAGGCGAGGTTCTTCTGGGGCATCTCCTTCATCTCTGACAGGAAGCCCTCCGAGAGGATTGAGAGCTCCGGCCTCTGCATGCCGGCGGCCTCGAAGATGTCTATGATCCTGTCCGAAATCACAGCCCTTGAGAGGATTTGCTTGATCGCCGCATCGAACCGCTCCTCGCTCTCCTCCTTCTTCGTTTCCGTCGTCTTGGTTATCGCTGACTTTATCGCCTGGAACAGCCCGACGTCCTCCTTGATCTCCATCGCCTCCTCCTGCGGGACGGCAAGAGAGAACGCCTTCAGGAGCGCGGTGGTCTCCCTCGCGAACCTCTCCTTCTTGCCCTGCTCCTTGAGGATGTGCTCCATCGCCTGGGGCATGAACGGTACCCTCTCGCTCGCGCTCAGCTCGAAGAACCTCCTGTAGTTGAAGCCGTGGAACATGTCCTTGACCACCTCGTATTTTTCCTGCATCAGCTGGACTGCTTTCTCCTGATCGAGCATAGGCTTCCCCTTGCCGCCGCTTTCAGTGTAATCGAAGAGGGCCTTCTTCAGCTCGGCTCCCACGCCCATGTAGTCGACAACCAGCCCGCCCTCCTTCCCGGGATAGACCCGGTTGACCCTGGCTATCGCCTGCATCAGGGTGTGCCCCTTGATCGGCTTGTCGAGGTACATGGTGTGGAGGGAAGGAGCATCGTATCCCGTCAGGAACATGTCTCTCACGATGAGAAGCTTGAGCGGATTCTCTGGATCCTTGAACTCATCGCCTATCTTCCTTCTTCTCATCCTGTTTCGAATGTGCTCCTGCCATTCCTTTGGGTCAGTGGCAGATCCCGTCATTACCACCTTCACGATCCCCTTCTCGTCGTCCTTGTCGTACCACGAGGGCCTCAATTTCGCGATCCCGTTGTGCAGGTCGACGCAGATTCGTCTCGACATGCAGACGATCATGCCCTTTTCCCCGGTGAGAGATGTCCTTCCTTCGAAGTGCGTGACGATGTCTTGCGCAATCCTCTCGATCCTCTTCGGGGCGCCTGCGACTCTTTCCTCCCTCGCCCATTTGCTCTTGAGCTTCTCCTTGCCCTCGACCTCTTCCCCTTCTGTCAACTCCTCGAATTCCCTGTCTATNNTCTATCTTCGGCCTTTCTTCCGGTTTCAGTTCTAGTTTGGCCAGCCTGCTCGCGTAGTAGATCCTCACGGTCGCGCCGTCGTCTACTGATTGCTCTATGTCGTAGGTGTCGACGTATTTTCCGAAGACCGCCGGAGTAGACCTGTCTGCCTTTTCTATGGGCGTGCCCGTGAACCCGATAAAGGAGGCCTTGGGTAGAGCGTCTCTCAGGTATTTGGCATAGCCGTAGGTTATCAGCGTCCTGTCTTCCTTGGCCAGAATCTTGGCAGAGAACCCGTACTGGCTTCTGTGGGCTTCGTCTGCAATGACAACGATGTTGTCCCTCTCCGACAGTACTGGGTATCTTTCCCTGCCTTCCTCTGGAAAGAACTTCTGTATCGTGGTGAACACGATACCGCCCGAAGATACCCGGAGCAATTCCTGCAGGTGCGTTCTAGATTCGGCTTGAACTGGCTTCTGCCTGAGTATGTCCTCACACCTTCCGAAGGTGCCAAACAGCTGGTCGTCCAGGTCGTTCCTGTCGGTCAAGACTACGATAGTGGGATTGTCGAGCTCCCTGACGAGCTTGCCTGAGTAGAAGATCATGGTGAGGGACTTTCCCGAGCCTTGGGTGTGCCAGACGATTCCCGCCTTCTTGTTCCCCCTTCTGGCGGTCAGCGTTGACCTGAGCGCTTTGTTTACCGCCCAGTACTGATGATAGGCCGCCAGTTTCTTTTTTGTTTGTTTGTCCTTCTCAAAAACGATGAAGTTTCTTACGATATCGAGAAGCCTTTGTTTGTCACACATCCCTCTTAACAGCACTTCGATCTCCGTCAGCCCCTTCCTCGGCTTTTCGCCATTGATTGTCTTCCACTGCATGACCCGTTCCTTTTCCGAGGTAATGGTCCCCGCCCTTGCACCAACCCCGTCGCTAATCACGAGGATTTCGTTGTATCTGAATAGAGTCGGCATTTGGTCCTGGTACGTCTGGAATTGATCATAGGCTGTCCAAATAGTGGCGTTCTCGTCGGCCAGGTTCTTCAGTTCGAGGATTAATAGTGGAATTCCATTGACGAAAAGAATAACATCTGGTCTTCTCTCAACATTGTTCTCCCTAACCGTAAACTGATTGACCGCTAGGAAGTCGTTATTCTCCGGCTTCTCGAAGTCGAAAAGCCAGACTTTTTTGTAGGCTTCGCCTTCGACTGATTGAATTGGAACGTCAATGCCCTCTACCAGCATTCTATGGAAATTTTCATTATCGGAGATGAGCTTCTGGCTTTCGGTTCTCAGAATCCGCATTATTGCTTGATCTCTCGTCTCTTCAGAGATGGACGGGTTGGTCCTCTTCAGTGCCATTCTTAGTCTTTCGACAAGAATTACATCTTTGAAATCGGCTCTTAAGGCCGAGTGTCCGCCAGGGAGATAGCCCTCGTTGTCTCCTCTAACTATTTCATAGCCCAGGCTTTCCAATATAGCTAAAACGTTTTCTTCAACATCGGATTCGGCGATGACCTTCCGCACTTCATCTACCCTCGACAGGAACTCGTATCCTTCCTGACATTATTTTGGGCAATACAGAGTCACGAAGGTGGGATAGAGTCTCTGCTTGCAAATTGTTCTCATTTGATCTTTGGAATATGCTGTCCATTAACGATTCGAACTGTAGTAGTATTTCCTGAGTTGGCACAATTATTCTTTCATTTCTGGCCCAATTACTAACATCTAGCGCCCAAATCACAGACCCGGTATTGTATTTCACTGCGTTTGGTTGGTTGACTAGCAGATAATAGTACAGATAATGCTTGAGATTTGGTATGTTCGGTGTAGCCTTTGTTATGTGATGCGAGAAGACTCCTTTCTCTTTCTTGTATTCTCTTCGAAACTCGACAATAGCAGGACACCCCAATAGGGTACCTGTCTTCGTTTGTTCGGTGTTGGCAATGACTATCTCACCCACGTTCACAAAGTGCCTCTCCTTGATTCTGTCACTCGTGATGTAACTAAATTCTCTCTTGAATCCCCCGCCTTCTTTTACACTATTGAGCGTGACGAACACGTATTCTCCATCTAGCTTACTCTTCTCTGAACCTTTGTAGGAAAAACCTCTTGTAAACTCGGCAGCATGATCTAATGAGATTACTTCCCATGCCTTCGGTATCGCCCTTCCTAATTCACCATGGTAAGCCATCTCTCCGTTTGAGGATTTGTAGCGTTTGCCTTGCTCACAAGGGAATTCGAAGTCAATGAACCAACGCCTGAAAATTGATTCTCCAATTTGCTCTAGGGTTTCGTTCATGCTGTGATTTAGGGCAATGTTGTCATCAATAAGGTTCAGCGTATGAGCTATAGTCCGCTGCATCTGAATTGGGGGTAGAGGAATTTTGATTGAGCTTGCAAATCGCGTGTACTGAAATCGTGCAAGACCTGTGTGTTGAACTTGGTGAGCCCACATCTCCCCCTTAGAATATAGATATTGTAGAAACCAAAACACATATGCGGGGTCAGCCGTCGAACCATCAATTCTCAGGAATCTACAAAAGCTTGCGCATATTAGCGGTAAATCACTAGCATTTTAGATGCGATCTGTGACGAGAATTGTTCTGCCAGTTGGTCTTTCAGGGCCCCCGCCGGCAGTTTCGATGATGATGTCATTTGGTCTGAGGGTTCTCCGTTTGAGACTATTTTCAGGCAAATACCTAA
Source organism: Nitrososphaerota archaeon (assembly GCA_003135575.1). Classification (GTDB taxonomy): domain Archaea; phylum Thermoproteota; class Nitrososphaeria; order Nitrososphaerales; family Gagatemarchaeaceae; genus Gagatemarchaeum. The sequence continues at coordinate 8,766 of PLCG01000087.1, read as the reverse complement.
TCGGCACATCTGATAACTTGCAAAGTACAACGGACGGGAAATCCGCCCCTCTTATGACTCGACAAGCAGCATAGCCATCTATCTTGTCACTTTTCCCCCAATCCCCATCAAGAGTATTCGAAACAAGCTGAGAAAGAGTTACCGCATCATTTGTCATACTCTAGACCCTTCAATTTCGTTAGAATCTCCTCCCCTAGACGGCCTGAGTCACTCAGCTGTTCTTCAAGTTCAGAGGTCAGTCTTTTGATTTTTTCTTCGATTGCCTCCTTATCCTCTACCTCTTCCTCTAACCCTATGTATCTGCCAGGCGTCAGAATCCAGTCATGCTTTCTAATTTCTTCCATAGAAGCAGATTTGCAAAATCCTGGAACATCTTGATATTTCTCGCCCCTAATTTCACCTCTCCAAGAATGATAAACATCTGAAATTCTCCTTACGTTGAGATCTGTTAATTCCTTATGACGCCTATCAATTAATTTTCCAAGCTTGCGAGCGTCGATGAAGAGCACCTCTCCACTCCTGTTTCGAAACCTGTGATCTTTTCTATCACGTGAAACAAACCATAGACAAGCTGGAATCATCGTGTTGTAGAATAACTGCGATGGCAAAGCCACCATGCAATCGACCATGTCGGATTCGATCATGTTCTTGCGAATCTCTCCCTCGTTTGATGTGCTGGACGACATTGACCCATTGGCTAGGACGAAGCCAGCAATTCCAGTAGGCGAGAGATGATGGATGAAATGTTGAACCCAAGCAAAGTTGGCATTTCCCCTTGGAGGTGTCCCAAACTTCCATCTCGTGTCGTCTTGAAGAAGATCTCCTCCCCAGTCACTGTCGTTAAAGGGCGGGTTGGCAAGGATGAAATCTGCCTTCAAATCCTTGAATTGGTCATCTCGAAAGGAATCACCCCACTCGATTCTTGCGTCAATGCCCCTGATGGCGATATTCATCTTGCACAGCCGCCAGGTTGTCTGATTACTCTCCTGTCCAAAGATAGAGACATCCCCAATTCGTCCGCCATGCGCCTCCACGAACCTCTCGCTCTGGACAAACATTCCCCCGGAGCCACAACATGGATCGAAGATCCTTCCCTTGTATGGCTCTAGCATCTCAACCAGAAGCTTGACGATGCTTCGTGGAGTGTAGAACTGCCCTCCCTTCTTGCCTTCCGCATCTGCGAACTGCCCCAGGAAATATTCGTAGACTCTGCCGAGGATGTCCTTGCTCCTGTTCTCCTTGTCCCCTAAGCCAATCGTTCCGATGAGATCGATTAGTTCTCCCAATCTCTGTTTATTCAGCCCCGGTCTCGCGTAATTCTTCAGGAGAACTCCTCTGAGACTCCGATTGTCCCTTTCTATACCGTCCAGTGCTTCATCGATTAACTTTCCAATTTCCGGCTTCTTCGCGTTCTTTGCTAGGTTATCCCACCTCGCTTCCTTGGGAACCCAGAACACCCTTCTCGAAGTGTATTCATCAGCGTCCTCGGGATCAGAGGTCTTATCCTTCTTCAGTTCGTCATGAACTTCGTTGAAGGCGTCAGAGATGTACTTCAGGAATATCAGGCCGAGAACAACGTGCTTGTATTCGGCGGCGTCCACGTTACTGCGCATTTTGTCGGCGGCTTTCCACAGCTTCTCCTCGAATCCCAGGTTTGCTCCGTTGTTCTCCTTGCCGTCATTGCCGCGCGCCACTATTCCTTCTTGCTCCTTTGGCAATTGCCGTTCACTGCCATAGCAGACGCATCTACTTCACGTAGTATATCAATTACGAAACTCACCTGACTAAAAAACGCGATAGGAGCAAAACTCTCTGGACGTAATCGACTTGCGTTTCACGTTACGAATGCAGAGTTAATAGGAGAGACTGGAGCGCACGCGAAGGGCTACATTGGCGAATCGAGGACTTGATGATAGCGGGTTCATCCCAATTCCCCCCAAAAAGCGCAATTGGGACACCCAAAAGGGACAGGGCAGAGGCGAGAAGTATAATCCAGAGGATTATGAGGAATACAAAGAGGAGGTGCAAGGGCGGAAACTTGACGAACAAATCAAGGCCGTTACTTCTTCTATCAAGAACAAATCCATGCGTGACGTCGATAATTTCTATTTCGTAATCGAAGCTACCGAAGACGCCACGGCGGGGGCGCTATACTCCGCACTGCGGAGGCTCAAGGCTACTGTGCGTGCCTATCTGGACGAAGCTCACCGAGTACTACTGGTCTCCGCACCTGCAACCGCTCTATCGAAATTTCAACGGCGTGAGCTTCCGTTGGTCATTAAGGGACCCATCTTGAAAATTCGGGAGCTAAAGAGATCAGAACAGGTAGGCAGAGCGCTAGACCACGCTTGGGAAAAGGAAAGGACCAATGTTATCGTGAACGTAATGCCGAACGAAAGTGCAACAATTTCGGAAAAATACCTCATTTCTGTCAACAGGTTTCTCCGAGATCGAGATTGCCAAATAATCTGGACCTCCAGTCCTGAGGAGGGAATGCTAACCGCAAAGATCGATAGGCGAATAGGGGATGAGTTGATTGGCCAAACTAACTACATATTCAGGATTCATACATTACCCGAAGGTATCCCCTCGAGAGAAGCGACTCGTCCCAAACCAAAACGTGTTCTCGGACCGAGAGCCAAGATGTCTTCCATGGAATCCTCATCCAAAGTATCGATTCTAGGTCTACCAGAAGTCTGTGTGGTTGACAGCGGCGTTACGGTAATAGGTCAACTCGTTTCATTGGTAACAGAACGGAAAGCGGCAAGTGAGTTCAGAGGGAATCTTGATGATGAAGGAAAAGGACCCGGACACGGCACTCCGATTGCATGTCTTGTTTCTCTAGGAGAGAACGAATCCAATCCTCGTGCGAGAATAATCTCTTACAAGGTTTTCTCTGAGTCCAATACCGACGTGGCATACAGGGGAATGTTTGAAGCGATTCGAGCCTATCGGGGCAGGGCTAGAATCTTTGTTTCGTCAATCAACTTCGAGGACGACTCGGCGCTTCCGCTCTATGCAAAACTCGACAATCTAATCCAGGCATCTAACATTTGCTTTGTGAGTAGCGGCGGAAATCTTTCATTGGAGGAAGTCAGAGCAAAGGCCTCGAATTACCCTGCCTATATCGCCAGCTTCCCTCTCTTGCATCCAGCGCAGAATGTCCACGTAACAGGCGTCGGCGCCATCGCGCGGATTGGAAACAGCTACACCATCGCCGGGAAGGATGAATTATCACCCTTTACAAGGTGCGGCAAGTCGCTTGAGCGGCTTTTCGACGTACGGAAGCCTGACGTGGTGGATAACGGAGGAAACTTGACAAAGGCGTTTGACAGTTCTGGAGTTGGGGTAACATCGTTTTGCAGAGACGGAAGCCCTTCAGATGAATTAATCGGAACGAGTTTTTCGGCTCCTCTGATAGCGGGAAAATTGGCCGAAATCGTGAGAGTCCTCGGAGCGACACACAACGCCGAGTTATATGAAGCTGCCATGTTAATGAGTTGCTCGAGCCCAAGTTCAGCGTGTCTTGGGAACGGGTTCCCTGCGAGCTTTCAAAATCCCAGTCACAACCAAACAGTCTTCATTTCAGAAGGCGTTATTCCGCTATCCGATACGACCGGAGTCGGTGTCGAGCACATGCATGCGGACCGGATCTCAATTCCAGTCCCTGAAGGCGTCAAACGAATAGAGATGTGGATTGTCCACTCAGATGACTTCTATGACTTCGACCAACCGAGTCTTGACACCTACCTCCGAGTTAATGCTTACAAAGAGGGACGTCCAAGTTCTCGTGTTAGGGCTGTCTCAGACAAGCAGATACAGAACAAAAAGTCCTATGCTAAATTCCTCACATGGAGCTACAAAGTCCGTGATATGGGCGGCACTTGGAATTTCGACATAATGCCAGAAACGACTGGCGACATCGACCCTTCGAAGCGAGTCAACGTCAAAGTTAGATATGGTTGCCTCATAAGGATAACTAGCTCAAGGTCCGAAGTGCAGCCGTTGACGTATCTAGTACGCCAAATCATGAGGCAATGGGAAGGGGTCTTAGCTGCCTAGAGCCAATAATTCCTACTGTTCTGCCAAAGTGCTAGGCAAGTTTGAGGAACCCTTAATCAAGACAGTAGCGCAGTACTTTCGACGCCGAGGCTACCGGGTCGTCTCTCACACAACTCTCAACCTTGCGTATAGAAACGTACTTTCAGATGTAGATCTTCTCGTCATTAAAGATGATGTCGTTGCTGCAATCGAGGTCAAATCTAGCCGCGACAGCCTCCGACGAGGGAGTTTTCAGGCATCTAAACTGTCAAACTACGTCGATTATGTCTTCATCGCGACCGATCAGAAGATTAGAGACTGGGACAATTCTGTAGCTGGTCTTTTGCTTGTGAATGAAGACGAAGTAGTTCTAGCCAAGCAAGGGCCTAGGTTTTCGACAAGGCCTTCATTCCAATCACTATTTGCTCTGCAGCATAAATGCCTCTCTCGCATGCTTGGAGCAGGGAGTACAGCAAACTACCTTAACAAGTATGAGACCGCCAGGCGAGTGGATTCGCTGGGAGACGACGATGTTCTCAAAGAGTGCGTAAAGGAGATTGTGACATGCAGTGGGCAATGCGCATCAGATTGTCCGATATGGGACTTCACGAATTGTGACAGACCTTCCAATTCAAAGCAAGCGGAGGGGCCTCGGTCCAAACGGGGTAACCTCTAGGCCTTTGACGGGTACGAACGGCATCTAATCTGCCAAAAAACTTCCCGCCAAAGTAGAAAAGCCGTGCCTAGACGAGCTAAAGAAAAGATTTAGGCTTCTTCAATACTTCGATTGCTTTAACGTAGACACCCAGTTGTCAGCAGCCCAATCATATCTTTCGTTCCGAACTGCCCTGTCCAGAATCGAAGCAAACACTCACCAATGATGTCGGCCCTCAGAAGGGTTGTATGGGTATGCTTGGTATTTTCTTGAGCGACTTCGACAAAATCTGGATAGCCGATTGTCACATACGCAACAGGGCTATACTTCGCCCCCTTTCCCCCGCCACGACCTATTGTAGTACCGAATCTTGGCTTGCCTGTCGAACTCCCGTCCGGCGTTAATTTTCGCGGCGGTCCATTTCTTTGCCCAAACTATTCTGTTTTCAACAATCCAGTAATGGGATTGGCATGGAACGCTCCAATTCCCTATCGACGGATTCAAGGACACTGCCTCACCATTCCATGTGAGAGTCCAGTCCGTAGGTTTGATGGGAGTCACCACACGCTCGCCGCACCCGCACGGACAATTGTGGGTGGCCGTAGCATAAGGAATCGAGATGTAGAGAATACCGTCTTGCACCACTTCCGGGATGAACTCGACAAACTCAGGCCGAATCGACTTTTTCATCTGGGATTTCGTCGTTCGTCACCACGTTCGTCCCGATACCGTAGACTGTGTTCTGCTCGCCCTGGAGTTCGTCAAAGTATCCGCAAAGTTTCTTCCATTTGATGACAGCAAGTGCCGCGTTCAATGCATTGAGTTCTGCAATCTGGACANNTTTGATGACAGCAAAAGCCGCGTTGAGGGCATTCATGTCCGCGATTTGGATGTTGCGCGAGTACTCGTTGTCGTCGCTATCGCTCAACGGGATTCTCCTTTTCAAGTGCTCGTGGGATGATCCGGAAGATGTCGTGACCCGGAGCCCGCCGCCTATCGCGTCTCCCTTGAGGTACAACCCCATCCCGACGTCAACGAAAGAGACGTTGTTCGCAACGAGAAAGTCGACGACCAGCCTCCTTGCCTCACCATTGTCCACGCAGAGGAACACAAAGTCCATGGCCTTGAGGTCTGAGACGTTCTTCGCGTCGATGTGCTGAGGGTGGGGAACGATATCGCGTCGCATCTTGGAGTAGATCTGCGCGAACCTCTCTACTTTGGTCGGTCTCTTTTCCAGGTCTTCGAGCGACGGCGCTCCGGGGGAACGGAAGGCGTTGTGGCTATGGAAGCCATCTCCATCGTACAGATGGATCTCTGCTACCGGGGTCTTTGCGACGAGGTCGAGGACATACCCCCCTGTCCCACCCAAACCTACTATGGCAATCTTTCTCCCCTTGAGCTTGTCGTTGACGGCCACGATTCCATATCGACTGGAGGCCGTTTCTACGTAACAGAACACGGACTCATCCGCAGTCTGCGCGACGACTCTGGCTGTACGAGAGGTAACGCTCGGATCGACCGCGCGGGCTTCGCCCTCAAGAATACGCGCGTACGTCGTCATTTTTTCATAATAGTCGATGTAGCCATCCGGCCGCGGCTTCTGGGAGAACTGAAACGTTGCCTGGAGTCGTTCTCGAATCTTGTCATTGGCGGGGCCGGCCACCAGAGTGTTAATCGGCGCACCGGTCGAATAGCAGGGATGTTCCCCGGCCCACAGTGCGACATGGTTCTTCGGCTTCTCCGTTGTCTCACCCGCGAGGTCAAGGTGGGAGATGAGCGTGCCGTACGCCACCTCCGCCTTGGCCTTCACGTACGGGACGTGGCTGAGCAGGAGATAACCGTTGGGTGTCACCTCGAGCTCGAAGCCGTCGTCCAGCAGCCGCTTCAAGTCGCTGTTACGACTTATCAGTGCGTGTGACATCGAAGACCATCCCGTTCTTCACTTCCACCGACTCGCCGTTGACCAGGGTGCCCTGGGGGTTCTCCTTGGGACCTCGGCTGTACTGCACCGTGAAAAGCTCGGTGTCCTTGTGGGGAGGAGGGTACCTCAGGTCAACGACTTGCCAGTAGGAGATCCTGTCCTCCATCCACGGCTTCTTAGTGCCGTCGACGATGATCTCGAACTTCTTCTCCTCTTTCGCTTCCATCATTTTCCACCTTTCACCTCCTTCCTCGCCCGAAGATCGCGCCGATCACGCTGGTCACGACTACGAGTGAAATCACAAAGGGAAACCCCTGGAGATACATGAACGAGACCGCAGGGCTCCAAGAGAAGGTGGGGATGTTCGCCGTGAACGCGTGAAACCACGGTGCCACGTATTTCAGGTCAAGCACTAGTGTGAGCACCACGATTGCCGCGCCAGCCAGAGCAGCTCCTAAACCCATGCTAGGCCCCCCCTCCATAGGTTACGTTGCCTACTTCGATGTCGACATTGCCCTTACCCTGAATGGCGTTCCAAATCGCCGTGGGAATCTCTGACAGCGTCACCGTGTATGTGTTATGGATGTCGTCCGTATTCCCGGGGGCTATGGAGCTGATTGTGTAGGTATCGGTCTTGACGAGACTGCCGTCAACATAGGTTGCTACGATGTAGGTGACGTCACTCGCCGTGCCATTGCCGGAGTTCGTGAAGGAAAAGTCCGCACCTGTCGTGATGATTGGATCGTTGAGCATCCCTCCCAGAAGAGACGAGACGCCCGGTATGGCAGCGGCAGCGCAAGTGCCGAAGGTTCCAGTCGTACAAGCTGCAGCGCCCAGAGTGAGACCGCCCATGAGCAAGCCGTCCTTGAAAATGTTGACCGTGTTGTAGCTGGTGGTCTGGTCGAGTTTTTCGTCTGTCACGTACGCCACGTAGTATAGCGGCTTCTGGTTGGCGAGCGTCTGGTCATAGAGAACCATGCCTGCAGCTCCGGCGACAACCAGGGCGATAACACCCATCGCCGCGCCAGACAATCCGACTCTGCCTCGCCCGCGCCATGATGCAAGACTGGCACCTCGTCTCGATTTTGGCTTCGTAGCCATCCTAGACTCACTTTGAAGACAAAGTGAGTCTTATTAATACCTTTCCTACCGAAGCGGTTTTGGAGAAATTGACTATAAAAGAGCTTCACAAGCCTTTAGTGCACCTTTTATAGTAAACTACGGTATGCTTCGAGTGTCATTGGCGTCCCAGGAGTTCGAGTCTCCGTACGCCGACTTTTCCTCACGGCTTAGGCAGATTCCCAGCTCTCTCTTCAACACCACTAGAATTGCCATCCTGCTGGAGATCTATTGCGCAGGAGCAGTGGATTTCGTTCAGCTCAAAATCGACCAGAATCTTACGGATGGCTCTATTGCGGCTCATGTCAAGTTCCTTGAGCATGAAGGGCTCATTACGGTGGTCAAGAAAAAGACTGAGGGCTCCCGCCAAAGGACGGGATATCTCATAACCCCGAAGGGCATCGAAGAGATGGAGAAGCTCNNGACTTCGCGCAGGCAGCGAAGGCAATTCCTAATGAGTAAGTACTCAGACGTAATGGCTTACCTGAGGCCACTCGGCTTGACGAACATGGACACGTTCGAGGGAAGGGTTTCCATACAAAAGATGGTCTACATCCTGAGACAATACGGCGCGGACCTAAAGTTTGGCTACTCGTGGTATGCTCATGGCCCTTACAGCCCGGACCTTACGAAGACGTTGTTCAATCCGTCTCCGGGAGAAAAGGTCGTGGTAAAAGAGCCCACCAACGAGCAGCTGGTGATAATGAACGATGTGCGCAACTTCCTAGGGAGCGACTTCTTTTCGGTCGACGCCTTGGAGCTTATCGCCTCGTTGATTTATCTAATCAATAACGGCCGCGAAGAGGGACTGACAAGCAAGAGCAAGGTCAACGACTTTCTCAAGAACAAGAAACCGCACTTCTCCAACGAAGAAATTGAAGCAGCGTGGGAAAAGATCCAACGCGCCGGCAAGTGGGATAACGAGATTGCGGATTTGAAGAAGAACTGAACAGATAGAGCTCATATTAGCTTCGGCCCAAACAAGGCCTCATGCGAACCAAGTTCGAATCCAAAGAAGCGGAGGTAAAGG
>PLCG01000018.1 GCA_003135575.1 Nitrososphaerota archaeon | reverse complement strand
CCGACGTGCACCGCGTTCGGCGCCACGTTCGTCATCGTCATGGGATGCCCGCCTTCTCGTCGCGGCTCCGCCGCCGGATTTCGGGCCCTACCTTGCCAGACCCCTAGCATCGCCTCCAATGCCTGCTGCCATCCTCGCCGACGGTCTCGTGAAGAGCTTTGGCGACGTGCACGCGCTTCGAGGCGTGTCGTTCGAAGTCCCGACGGGCACGGTCCTCGGGGTGCTCGGGCCGAACGGGGCCGGCAAGACCACCGCGGTGCGCATCCTCACCACGCTGCTGCGCGCCGACGCTGGCCGGGCCGAGGTGCTCGGGATCGACGTGGCCAAGAGCCCCGCGACCGTGCGGGCATCGATCGGGCTCGCAGGCCAGAACGCGGCGGTCGACGAGAACCTCACCGGACGCGAGAACCTTCAGCTCGTCGGTCGGCTCACCCACATGCCGCGTGCCGCCATCGCGACCCGGACCGACGAGCTGCTCGAACGGTTCGCGCTCGCCGACGCCGACACTCGCCTGGTCCGCCACTACTCGGGAGGGATGCGCCGGCGCCTCGACCTCGCGGCCGCGCTCGTGCACCGTCCACCCGTGCTGTTCCTCGACGAGCCGACGACGGGTCTCGACCCCCAGGCGAGGAGGGCGGTCTGGGAGGTCATCCGCACCCTGAAGAGCGAAGGGAGGAGCGTCATGCTCACGACGCACTATCTCGAGGAGGCGGAGGAGCTCGCGGACAAGGTTGCGATAATGGACAAGGGCAAGATAATCACATCGGGAACGCCGAACGAGATCATCGCACGGTATGGTAACGTCGAGCGGGACAGCCTCGAGGACGTCTTTGTCAAGCTGGTGGGGAAGGAAGTCGGAGCAAAGGCAGAGTGAGTTGGAAGCTTGCTAAGCGTAAGGCGTCTGAAAGCGGACCTGATAGTCTTCGGGCGGGGATACATGCGGAGCCGCGTGGGCCTCTTCTTCTCCCTGATCTTTCCCATAATACTCATCCTTCTCTTCGGCGCGATCTTCTCTGGAGGGAGCTCGGGACCTATTCCGGTATACGTCCAGAACCAGGACAGCTCGAGCCCAGCGAGCACCGGGTTCATCGCCGCCCTCAACAGCACGACAGCAATCAAGGTCACCACAGTGGACAGCACGGTCAACTTCACGCAGTTCCTCTCATCGCATTCCGCTACTGACGGGATCGTGATCCCCTCAGGATTCCAGGCAGAATACGCAGCAGGAAAGCCCGTGAACGTCACGATCTACGGCAACCCCGCCTCGACGACCAACGGCATCGTCATCGGCTTCACTAACTGGGTAGCCAACGCCTTCAACCTCCAGCGTGTGCACGCGACCCCTGTGATCGGCGTCCAGCAGCAGCCCCTGATATCAAAGTCCTACAAGTACATCGACTACCTCGTCCCCGGCCTCGTGGGCTTCTCGGTCCTGACGAGCCCAATGTTTGCACTGACCAACATAAGCTCCCAATACAAGAGGGACAAGATCTTCAAGCAGCTCTCCCTCACTCCCCTCACCAAGACAGAGTGGCTGCTCTCGAAGATAATCTGGTATATCCTCCTCACCATCGTCTCGTTCTTCCTCATGACGCTGACCGGCACGATAGGGTTCGGGGCGCACCTCAGCTTCTCGCTTGGGATCATCCCATTCCTCATCCTCGGGCCTTTCCTGTTCGTCTCTCTTGGGATGCTGGTCGGGACCATCTCGAAGAGCGTCGAGTCGGCCGCGGTCGTGGGGAACCTGATAACGTTCCCGATGATGTTCCTCTCCGGCACCTTCTTCCCGGTCTCGACGATGCCCGCATACCTGCAGAATATCGCGCACGCGCTGCCGCTGTTCTACGTCATCGACGGCCTGAATAACGTGATGCTATACGGCAACTACACGGCTGCCCTGACCGACGTCGGGATACTCGTCGTCCTCTCCGCAGTCGTCTTCCTCCTGGCAGCCCGGTTCTTCAAGTGGCGCGAGGACTAGGCCAGGCGCTGCAGCCGGGAACGAACCGAGCAGATATATCGGCGTAGGGACCCTCCGGCTCCGATGGAGCTAGGACTCAAGGGAAAGGTGGCGCTCGTGACCGCAGCGAGCAAGGGCATCGGCCTCGGGACAGCCCGCGTCCTCGCCAAGGAGGGGATGAAGGTCGTGATCTCCTCCCGGAGCCAGGCCAACCTGGACAAGGCCAGGGACCTGCTCGTCGCCGAGACAGGCGCCGAAGTGCTAGCGGTCCAAGCCGACATGACCGCACACGAGGACCTCGAGCGGCTCGTCGACGCGGCATCCAAGGAGTTCGGCGGCGTCGACGTCCTCGTGTACAACACAGGACCGCCCAAGGCAGGCACCTTCGCGGAGCTAAGCTACGGTGACTGGGAGGAGGCCACGAAGCTCTTGCTCCTGAGCGCGGTCACCCTGACCCAAGCGGTCGTGCCGCACATGAAGAGCAAGAAATGGGGCCGGCTCATCTACATCACTTCGCTCACTCTCAAACAGCCGATAGCGAACCTCGTGCTCTCGAACACCGTGAGGCTGGGGATCGCCGGGCTCTCAAAGTCTCTCTCGCGGGAGCTCGCGCCCCACGGGATCACCTCCAACGGGATAATCCAGGGCTACATCCGCACCGACCGCACCGTCCGCCTGATGGAGGAGAAGGCCTCCAAGACAGGGACCAGCGTCGAGGAAGCCTACAAGGAGCTGGTGAAGAACATCCCCCTCGGAAGGTACGGCGAACCGGAGGAGGTGGGCTCCCTAGCGGCCTTCATCGCCAGCGAAAAAGGCGCATACCTGACCGGCGAGATGTTCACGATCGACGGCGGTTACATCAGCACTGTCTTCTGAGCCACGCCCGTCTCAGAAGCTGTTGGGCTCTTTGGCGGTGAGGTCGACCGCAATCTCAGCAATGTCGGAGCCGTACTCGGCGACCCTCCTCACGCTCTCGAGGACGAGCCTGAACCACCCGACGGTGCTCGACTCCAACCCGGGCCTCAGAAGCTCCCCGGTCATCTTCTCGTCCATCTCTATCACCTTCTTGGTTAGATTGATCGACTCGTTCGCCTTCTTCGTGTCCAGCTCGACGAGGGCGCTCACGGCCTGACCCAGTACCTTCTGCGAAAGCTCGCTCATCTTCATGATCTCCTTCGCAATCTTTCCTAGGGCGTCGGTGCGGAGGCTCGGGACGAGCCTGGCTATGCTTGCGGCATGGTCTGCTACCCTCTCGATGCTCTTGACCGCGAGCCTGTATCCGAGGCAGTCGCGCGCCGCTAGGAGCCCGACCTCCTCGATAATCGCGCGGTTCCGCACGGCCATGTTAAGCTGCCTGACGATGAAGTGATAGAACCTGTCGACCTCGTCGTCGCGCTGGCTGACCTCCTCCGCCAGACCCAGGTCGCCGCTATGGAGTGCGGCGACCGCGTCCTGCACCATCCCGGATGCGATTATCGCCATCCTCTCGATTGCCTTCTTCAAAGGCAGGTCGGAGTAGCCCGAGAGGCATTGCGTCGTGATGCCGTTCGAGGTCTCCTCGACGATCTCTATGCCGATGAGCTTCCTCCTTATCGCCTCCTTCAGGTGCGACCTCAGACCCGAGCTGGAGCCCGGGATCCTCAGCTTGATTACGTCGTATCCCGCCAGGTAGTATGAGATGAAGGTCCTCAAGGCCGTGTCCCTGTCGGAGTTATCCGGCATCTCAAGGACGACCTCGCTCTTCGTCTCCTTCCTGAGGTTCGCCTTTGGCACGACGAGAAGCGACATGTCCGCTTGGGGAAGGACCAGCACGGCATCCTTGGCCTTCAGCCCCGCGTCCTTGACCCAGCTCTTTGGAAGAGAGACGACGTAGCTGTTGCCTCCTGTGATTTGGATCTTCCTGATTTCCATTCCGGTCAAAGGAGGGATATAGTAGCTCTATATATCTTGCGCCCTCACAATTAAAACGTCTGCATGATGGCACTTTTTCGGGTCGAGCGGCGGCCCCTTTGGACAAAATGAGCTTGGAATTGGAGAAGAATGCCGCAACTGGGCCTCCTTCAGCGAAGTAAGCCGGCCCTGCGCACAGAATTTCCTAGTTGTTGCCGCGTTCCATCTATGAACTATAGAGCACCCATATTAAATGTCGAGCGCTATATTGAGCAATAGTGTAATTCGGCGAGCCCTATATCGGGTGCGAAGCGCTGACTTTCTGAAGATGAAATTCAACAGACGTCAAGGAATAGGGACCGCGGTTGTAGCGGCCATCGTGATAGTTGTCGCCGTAGCTGCGGCAGGCGGGGCATACTTACTGGCCTCCTCTTCGCCAGGCACGGCTTCGACGACCACGCAGACCGTAACGACCACTTCGGTTCAAACTTCAACCAACACTCTCACCAGCTCTCTCACGAGCACACTAACTAACACAGTAACGTCAACAACCTCGCTTACGAACACAGTCACGAGCACGAGCACCACCACGCAGTCCACAACCCATGGCGCAGCAGCGACGCTGAACGCCGCTGGATCGACCCTAGTCTTCCCACTCATGTCCGCATGGACGTTCGCCTATCAACAGTATACTGGGAACGTGGCGGTCAACTACCAAAGCATCGGTAGCGGCGCGGGCATTGCGCAGCTAACCGCGAAGACGGTGGACATTGGTGCCTCTGACGCGCCGCTCTCGAGCGCCCAATATACAGCCGCGCCCGGAACGGTCGTCACGGTTCCAGAGTCTGCGAGCGCAGTAGTCCCTGCGTACAACCTCCCAGGACTGACCAACGGCGTCAAGTTCACCGGACCGATACTTGCCAAGATGTTCCTCGGCAATATCACTCAGTGGAATGACCCCGCTCTAGTGGCAATCAACCCAGGCGTAACGCTCCCAGCGCACGCGATAACCATCGTCCACAGGTCGGACGGAAGCGGGACGATGTTCGCGTTCACCAACTACCTCTCTGACTCCAGCAGCACTTGGAAGACCCAGGTCGGGACAGGATCAGCGGTCAATTGGCCTACCGGCGTGGGCTGCAAGGGCAACGAAGGAGTCGCAGGGTGCATCGGGAACACTCCCTACGCGATTGGACCTCTAGAAATCGCATACCAAATCATCAATCCAGGCCTCATCTCCTACGGCGCGGTGGCGAATGCCGCTGGCAACTTCATACTTGCGAACCTTACGAACATCGCGAGTGCAGTGGCCGCGGGCGCGTCCGCCAACTTGCCGGCAGGAAGCGGAGTCTGGAGCAACGTATCCATAATCAACAGCATCTACAACGACACGGCGGACGCAAACATCTACCCAATCACGACATTCACTTATCTAATGGTCTACCAGCAGCAGGCTAACCAAGCTCAAGGCACAGCTGTGGTCAACTTCCTCTGGTGGGTCGTGAACAACGCACAATCAGCGGGCAGCAAGCTCGGTTACGTGCCGCTTCCGTCCAACGTCGTCACCATCGACGACGCCGCCATCAAGACAATCACTTACAACGGAACACCTCTATACTCGGGACCTTAGGCTTAAAGCCGGTCCCGTTTTTATGATTACGAGGGGACGAGCCTGAAGACCAGCGGCGGAGGACCGGGTCTCCTGAAGGGGGATCAGGCCCTCAAGGCCGTTGTCGCGACAGCGGCGATAGCAATCGTATCGGTATTGGGTCTGCTTACCTACGAACTTTTCGTAGGCTCCAGACTATCGATCGAAAAGTTCGGGTTTCCCTTCATCACATCGTCGACGTGGGACCCGGTACACCAGGTCTTCGGGGCGCTGCCCTTCATCTACGGAACCCTGCTGACCTCGGGCCTATCCTTGCTAATCGGGCTGCCGATAAGCATAGGAGTCGCCGTGTTCCTTGTGGAGAAGCTGAAGACCCGGCGGACGACCGCGTATCTGATCGGGACCATGGTCGAGCTTTTGGCAGCGGTCCCAAGCGTGATCTATGGCTTGTGGGGCCTTTTCTTTCTNNCGAGACTACGTCGAGAAGCCGTTGAACACCTACCTGGGGTTCATCCCGACCTTCTCAGGAGCGCCATTCGGTCTCGATTTCTTCACTGCCGGAATCATCCTTGCAATAATGATCATCCCGACCATCTCCGCCGTCTCCAGGAACATCCTAAACGCTGTCCCTAACAGCCAGCGGGAGGCGATGTTCTCAATCGGGGCGACCGACTGGGAGGTCATCAGCAAGGGGATTCTTCCGTATGCCCGCTCAGGGTTGTTCGGCGCCACGATTCTCGGCTTGGGAAGGGCGGTAGGCGAGACGATGGCGGTGACGATGGTGATTGGAAACGCTCCTCGCATCTCGGCGTCCCTGTTTTCCCCGGGCTACACGCTCTCCAGCGTAATAGCGAACGAATTCACCGAGGCTACCTCCGCACTCTACGTGTCGTCGCTCGTGGAGCTAGGGCTCATACTCTTCTTCGTCGCATTGGCTATCAACGTCTTCGCCAGATTCCTGCTTTGGCGCATGTCGCGGATCACGAAGGTACGGCTATAGGAGAAGTTGAGGCACTCCATGGCTCTTACCAACCCGGGCGTCGACCGCCGAAGGAAGGTGACGAATCGCGCCATGACAGGCCTCGTCTATCTCGCCGTGGTCCTCGCTATTACCCCCCTCGTACTCATCATCGGCGAAGTCGTCATCAGGGGCGCCCCCGTGCTGAGCTTGAGCTTCTTCACCAACCTTCCCACGCCGGTCGGAGTCCCGGGGGGAGGCATCGCCAACGCGATCTTGGGCACGTTCATAATGGTAGGGCTCGGGTCGCTCATCGCAATTCCGATAGGGATCGGGGCCGGGATCTTCTTCTCCGAATGGCCCGAGTCGAGGCTGGCGACACTCTCGAGCTTCATGAACGACGTCTTGGCCGAGTTCCCCTCGATAGTAATCGGGATTTTTGTGTACATAGTAATCGTCCTCTCGACGGGCACTTTCTCCGCGTTGGCCGGAGCTGTCGCCCTGAGCATCATCATGATACCCATCGTCGCGAGGACTACGGAGGAATCACTCAAGCTCGTGCCCAGGAGCCTCAGAGAGGCTTCAATGGCCTTGGGCATATCGAGGTGGAAGACCATACTTCGCGTAGTGATAACAACGGGGAAGGCGGGCCTGTTTACCGGGATACTCCTCGCCGTCGCCAGGGCGGCCGGCGAGACGGCCCCGCTCATCCTCACGGCCTTGGGAAACACTTACTATGCATCAAGTCTCTTGCAACCGACTGCCGCGATGCCCCTTCTCATCTACGTC
>PLCG01000022.1 GCA_003135575.1 Nitrososphaerota archaeon | reverse complement strand
AGAAAGCACGCCGCCGTTCCTCCGGCATCGGCTACGAGGTCGAGGGTCGAGAGGACCAGCCCCGCTCCGTTGCCGACGACCGCGATGTCGCCCTCCAGCCTGACAAAGGAGAAGCCGGACTTTGCCGCCTCGCCCTCGAGCGGGTCCTCGGGAGGGAGCTGGGAGAATTCAGGGTGGCGGAAGAGCGCGTTGTCGTCGAGGACGATCTTAGAGTCGAGCGCGACCATGGTCCCATCGGGACGGAGCGCGAGCGGGTTGATCTCCGCGAGCTCGCAGTCCTCCTCGCTGCAGAGCCTCTCCAGCCTCAGGAGGATGGAGCAAAAAGCGGAGCCTGGCTGCCCGCCGAGCCCGAGCCTTTCGCTGAGCGAAGCGGCTTGGTCCGACGTAAGGCCGTCCAGGGGGACGGGCGTCTCGACCATGGAGCCTTTCGCCCCGGCCTCGACCTCGACCCCTCCGCTCCTCGAGGCGAGAGCCACGAACTCTCGCCTACCCCTGTCGAGGGAGACGGAGAGATACACCTCCTCCGAGTGCTCGGACGCCTCCTCGACGAGGAGCGCCCTCGTCTGCTCGCCTGCGACCTTCAACGACATGATTCGTCTGGCCTCCCTTTCTGCAGCCTCCCTGCTCGTGACGAGGGCGACCCCGCCTGCCTTGCCCCTTCCACCCGAGAGAACCTGCGCCTTGATGACGGCAGGTAGCCCGAGCTCATCGACGGCCCTCAGCGCCTGTGCCGGGTCGGTGGCTAGCTTCGAGCGTGGGACCGGGATGCCGTACTTCGCGAAAAGCTCCTTTCCCTGGTACTCGAAGAGCCTCAAGGTCCCTCGAGACGAGAGGGGAGGAATCTCGGATAAACTTAGGCCCCGCCGTCGGCCTCCGTATTTTCAGGGGTAGACATTTTTATATCAGCGCGGAGGGGAGTTTTCTGAAGCAGGGATTGCCACTCCGGATACCGATATGCGCCTTCGATGCGAAGACCGGTATTCTTTGCGCCAAGTGCCAGGCGAAGCTCAGCGCCGGGCAGATCTCGAACTCTGACATCATCGTCTCGAAGGTCCTCGTGAAGCTGGCCGAGTCGACACCGGAGCTGAACAAGATGGCGCTCCTCAGGTCGTACGAGGTGGAGGGGAGCTATGTGATGGAGATGGAGCAGGCGGACGCTGGCCTGATCAGGTCCAAGCCAGAGATAAAGCAGAAGGTCGAGGACATGCTAAAGGGGAAGGTTTGGGTCATCGGAACGTCCAACTCCGACAGGCAGTTCTTGGAGGAGCTGTTCTACCCGATTCGCATCCTCACGGTCAACACCGTCTGGCTCCCCGACGGGAGCAAGCTCACAAAGGTGATAATCCCAGGCAAGAGGCCGGAGAGGCTCCGCGGAGAGATCGAGGCCCTCAAGAAGGTCGTGAAGCAGGTAAAGGGGATAGAGCTTCTCGTCGAGTCCGAGAGAGAAGCCACCCTAAGGCTGTAGCCGCTCCGGGTCCCTCGGGAAGAGCGCCGCTTCCTTCACGTTCTCGATTCCCAGGAGTGACGCTGTCAACCGCTCTATGCCCAGGGAGAACCCTCCGTGCGGAGGCACGCCGAACCTGAAGGGCTCGGTGAACCACTTCAGGCCCTCGGGGTCGAGGCCCTTCTGAGATATCTGCTCGACGACCTTGTCGTGCCGGTGCTCCCTCTGCCCGCCGGAGGACAGCTCCAGCCCCTTGTAGACCATGTCGACGGAGCGGGCGAACTCCGGCTCGGAGTCTACGTGCATCACGTAGAACGGCTTCACCGAGGAAGGGAACCGGTTGACGAAGAAGAAGTCTGAACCGTGCTCCCTCTTCACGAACTCGGTCAGGAGCTTCTCAGACTCCCTGTCGAGGTCTCTTTCTCGGGGCAGAGCATGGCCGAGCCTCTTCAGCGTCTCGTATATCTCGGGGAACGCGAGCTCGGGGAACGGCGTCTTCGGCTCGTCAAGGTCTAATTGCAGTGCGTCAAGGTCCTTTCGGCATCTCTCGTTCGCGCGTCTTATCCCCGCGACCACCATTGCCTCCTCGACGCGCATCGTGTCCCTCTCGTCCGCGATGAAGGAGAGCTCCGGTGCGATGGTCCTGTGCTCGCTCATGTGCCGGGGAGTGTGAGACAGCTCCGCGCGCCAGCTCGGCCCGAGGTCGTAGACCTTGCCCAGCCCTCCCGCGATCGCGAGCTGCCGGTGCAGCTGCGGGTCCTGCCGGAGGAAGGCGGGTTTCCCGTAGTAGTCGGTCTTGAAGACCTCCGCCCCGCCCTCAGAGACGCCTCCCAGTATGCTCGGCGTGAAGACGCGCAAAAAACCGCTCTGGCGCAGGTGCGCCTCCATGCCCTCGACGAGCGCGTCCTGTATGTGGAAGATCGCTTGGACCTCGGGCCGCGACAGGTCGAGCGTCCTCCAGTTCAGCCTCGTGTCGATGTTTGCGTCGGTGACCCCCCTCGGGTCTAGGGGGAGCGGCGTCGCTGAGGCGCTGAGCATGTCTATCCGCTCCGGTATTATCTCGAACCCGTTCTTCGCTGCCTTTGCCTCCTTCACGATCCCGGTGCAGCGAATCACGTCCTCCGGGTGGAGCGCGGAGACCTGGTCCATGACCTCCTTGGTCACGGCCTTCTTCGGGACGGTCACTTGGACCATCCCTTCGCTGTTCCTTAGGAGCACGAAGTTGATCCCCCCTAGGAGCCTGACGTCGTGGACCCACCCGCTTATGGTGACCTTCTCGCCGAGCTTCTTCGCGATCTCTCCGGGTGCGGGGGTCTCTTCCAAGCCGACCTGACCTTTCAGGAGCGCCTTAAGAAGCTACAGTGCCTTGTATTGCTCCGCCCAGTTGGCGTACGCCCGAAGCATGTCGGGGGAGACGCTCGGCTTTCGCGACTTCATCGTCTCCTTGAAGTCGGACATGACGATGGGCCTGGGTTGGACGCTCTTGTCGAGGGCCTTCCCTGTCTCGAAGAGCTCCCTGACGACGCGCATCTGTCCACCCTGGCAGATGTCGCGGATGTCCGAGCCCGAGTAACCATCAGAGATCCTCGAGAGGTCCTCGAGGCTGACACCGGTGTCGACGTTGATAGGAACCGTGTAGCTCTTGAACATGGACATCCTTCCTTCGAAATTGGGTAGCGGGATGTAGATCCTCTTCTCGAACCTGCGCAGGAAGGGCCAGTCCAAAGCCCAAGGCTTGTTAGTGGCGCCCACTGTGTAGAGGTGCACGTTGTTGCCCTTGTCCTGGATTCCGTCCATCTCCTTGAGGAACTGGTTCCTGACCCTCGTCTCCCCTCCCACCTCGTTCGTCCGGCTTCCCAAGATGGAGTCGAGCTCGTCGATGAATATTATCACAGGGCTGCCCTTGTCGAGGAGCTTCCTGGCCTCGGTGAAGAGCTTCGAGACGTTCTTCTCCGCCTCGCCCAGCCACTTTGACATTATCGAGGCCGCGTCGATGGAGATGAAGTAGCCCTCTATCTCTGCAGCGGTCGCGGCCGCGAGCATCGTCTTCCCGCAGCCCGGCGGGCCGTAGAGGAGGATGCCCCGTGGCCATCCGAGGGGGAAGAGGTCAGGCCTCTCGAAGGGGAAGACTATCGACTCCCTGATCGCCCTCTTCGCGTCGTCGAGCCCGATCACGTCGTCCCACTTTACGTTGGGCTTCTCCCGCACGACGAGCTCGTTGAAGGAGGCCTTTAGCTGCGGGACCATCTGCGGCCCCCTGTTGCCACTGCCGTTACCGTTCCCGTTTGAGACGACCGCTGCGCCGGCGCTTCCTTCTGCGTCCGAGCCCGCGCTGCCGTTACCGTGACCGTTACCGTTCCCGCTAGGCCCCATCACCGAGAAGGACGCGCCTTCGCGCGGGGTGTCCTGAGGGACGAGCCCGTGCGCCTGCTGGATGGCCTTCACTCGCTCCTGGTAGATGGAGGCCTTGTCCATGTAGTGCCTGTTGAGCTTGTAATCCGGATACAGCCTCACGAGCTTGATCAGCGTCGAGATCGCCTTTTGGTAGCTCTGGATCGCCATCCCGTGGGCTCCCTGGGAGTCGAGGCGTATCGCCTCGCCCGCGTACTTCCGGGCGTCCTCTTCAAGTTCTCGTGCTGCTACAACGCTCATCGTTACTCGCTACTCCTCGCCGGCGCGGGCTTGACCTTACCCTGCGCGACCAGGTGAATCATCGACTGCTCGACAAGGTCCTGGGAGATGCCGAGGTGCTGCGCCGTTCTCGAGACGTCGAGGCTCCCGTCGTGGGTCGCCGCGTACCTCATCACCTCGAACTCTACCTTCTCGTCCTTCGGAGCCGAGTAGATGGTGCCCAACACGACGTTCTCCTCTACCTCGTCGCCGGTCGCGAGCAGCGGCGTGTGGTCATCGGCGGTCCGAAGGATGTGCTCCTCGAACTTGCCGGGCATCATGTTGAGGCTGTCCTTCAGCCGCTGCGACTGCTCCTCGGCGTACCTTCTGGCCTGCTCGACGAGGTCCTCGGAGTTCTCTGTCTTTATGTCGATGTTGATGTTGGGGGAGATCTGGCCCATCTGCGCCATCGTCTCGACGAGCGTGCTGTTGATGTCGGTCGAGGCGGCGTCTAGAGCGGGTATCACTCCCTGCATCTCCTTGCTTATCTGCTTGAGCGACCTGAAGGCGGTGTCCATGTGCAGCATCGCGTCGCCTATCTCCGTGATGCTCTGCAGCCTCAATGAGACCTGGGTGAGCGCGAGCTCGCTGGCTTCGACGACGCGACACACCTTTCTGACCTCAGCGTGCTCGGTCGCGTAGACCGCGGCCTTCGACTTGTTCTTGTCCTGGATCGCGCGCACGGTAATCTCGAAAAGTTTCTGCCGCCTCTCTGCCAGGCGGACCTTTAGCGCGTCCAGCTCCTTGCGCTGGCCCTCAATCTCCCTTAGCGCCACCGCGATCCTTCCCTTGTAGTCTCCCCCACCCCTTCCCCTTCTGAAGATCCGCAGGGTGTCCATCGAGGCCATCACCTATTGCGCACCGCCACTATGAGCGCCAATGATCGTGCTAGGAGGGCCATTAACTCGTCCCACGCACATGAGGAAGATGCGAAGTAATCATTCCTTTGGTCAACAAAAGGAAACAAATGACTGAAGAAGCGACGAATCTTCGTCGCGGATGCGTTGTAGTCTCTTTTTGTTGTCAATGTGTTCGGTCCAGGTCTAGGGTTTCTAGCGTTAGGATTCTAAAAAAGAGGAGATGAGGGGATGCTCCCACTTGCATGGGCTGGCACCCCTCTCGTTTTCCATTGCGTGGGTCCTTTACGATGTGCTTTCCGTCGAGCTTTCCATCGAGGGGAGCCCAGAGGGAATCTCTGGGAACTTCTCCTTCATCCTGCTTTCGGCGACTGCTGCAGCCTCTGCAAGTACCTTCTCTGCGTCCTCGTTGGCAGCCTCGAAGTTCAGCGAGTACCCGCCCACCGTGCCCGCATCCACGAGGATGCTGCTCAGCAGGCCTGATATCTCTCCCATCTCGCCCTCTGCCTCC
>PLCG01000001.1 GCA_003135575.1 Nitrososphaerota archaeon | reverse complement strand
GAAAGCATCTAAGCGGGAAGCCACTCCCAAGAAGAGTGTTCCATCAGCACATCCTTTCTCCGCAAGGGGAGGGGAGAGCTGAGGAGAGCGGCGATAGAAGATCGCGTTGAAGGGGTGGGGGTGTACGCTAGAAGCCTTCGGGCGACTAGTTCAGCCCGNNCCGGCGGAGGCGCAATGAACCCATATGCATGGCGAATGCCCCTGCATTTTTGCAATCGTAGCGGAGCTTTTTGAATTCGGACATCTTGAAGGGAGGGTACTATTTCGGCTCGCGTTCGCCTGCAAAGCGTCGGCTCGTGGGCAGGGTTAAATCCCGAACCGACCGGAATCTTCACGCTTGGTAAACTGGGGTGCTAGCCATGCTAGAAGGGAAGAAGCATGAAGTTGGGTATTTTTCTCGCCGGCATTGCATGCATGACATTCGGTATTGCCTTCTCATTGGCTCGCTACCAGAACCAATTGCAATGCATCCGAATGCGTATCCCATGCGTTGGTTCGACCATCCAATTCTTTCTAGACTATCCGCTCGTCATAGTCGGAGTCACACTAATCGTTTACTCAGTCATGAGCTATTGGGCATCACACCACAGGCAGGCACTTAACAGGGAGAACACGAGCCGTTGATTGAAGAGAACCGACTTGCGATAGGCCTACCTTCGCAGAGGCGCAATGAACCCTTATGCATGGCGATTGCCCACATTTTTAGCGAGCTAGCGGAGCCTGCGCATTTCGAGATGAGATTGTCTTAGACGTCGAACAGCCAATAGTCAGAGATCGAGATGCCTCCCTCTGGCGTGTGCAATTGTCGCTCCATTCCATAACTGCGGTAATGGAAGACGGCCCCCAGCCCGAAGAGCGCCAGTGCGATTGACTCATAGTAAGGAGCCCCGCAGACTTGAATTGCCAAGACTGGGCAAGAAACGGGCGTGAAGCGGCTCTCGAATGCAGGAGCAGGGATTGGCACGAGGAAGGCGAACAACACGAGAACGAGCGCCCCGCCCACGGCTCCTAGGACTCTTCTCTTCCGATTCATGTTCTCGTTGAAGACTTGTCGCTAGATACGCCTATCTCTTGCAAGGGCGCAATGAACCCTATACTCGGGATTCTGTAAAGTCTCTTGCACGAGACGGATTAGCCTTAATCTCGGCTGAGAACAATTCCGCAGGTATTCTGGGGATAAGTCCCATAGAACACACAATAGCCAATCTGTGGGTCTATTGGCAAGCGGTCCAAAAGAACAGCGCCATAGCTGGAGAAATAATAGCCGAGGGACGAGTATCCTCCAACGTGATAGAACGGGCTTCCACCGCATCGAGGACATTGATCCTCTACCAGCTGGACCGGAATCAATGGAAGCAAGAAAATTGCCAGAAGGACCGCTGTGAAGGCAGAAGCAGCAAACAGGTATCTTGTTCTGCGTCGCAAACCATTAGCGAAGAATACAGCCTTATCCCTTTAATCCTTGCGGGCCCACCGTGTCAAGGGTTCTCCACCGTGCAAAAGACTTTACAGAATCTATACTCGGCGAAAGCCCTTCTACTTCATTTTAGACAAACGCCTAGCGGGAGCTCATTGAAGACTGAGAGAATAGCCCAAAAGCCGTAAATCAAGCCACGACCCGAAACCACAAGTGGGATGATGAACACTCGGGAACGCGAGGGCGTTCTGATCGGAGTCGGCGCGGCCATGATGCTGGTCGTCTTGCTTGTCATTCAGTCCTTCAGCGGCCCTGGTCTACCCAGCGTGAGAACCGTGACCTCGACCGTGACGGCAACTTCGAGTGCACCTCTCGCTGAGAATGCGTTTGTGATATTCCATCAACAAGAGTCCCCCTGTGGATTCATGCGCTATCCCTGGGGAGTGACAGTTGGGAACAAAACGGGAAATTGGACCCAGGTTCAGCCGCCTAGTGGCCTAAAGGAAATTCAGACTTTGACGCCAGGCGTAGAGACAGGGGGTCACTATGGACTAAACGCCTCCACGATAACTTTCTTGCTATCAAACGGTGCGTACAATTACACGCTTCTTCCCGCAGGCCTGGGCGGCAAGAATTACACCTCGGGACCAATCACGGTGGAAGGCAAAGTCGTGGCAATCCAATTCCCCAATGGTTTTTGCCCGCCATGACCTCGTCGGAACCGTCGAACACATGGGAATGAAATGCCCCGGCGGAGGCGCAATGAACCCTGTGTATGGCGAATGCCCACATTTTCTCAGGACCCAGCGTGAGCTGGAACTATCTACCGAATAAAGTAAGAATAGGCTGCTCTACACCGTTTCCCCATTGTGGATGGAAGGAATTGCTCACGGAGGCCGTAAATAACAGCGGTGCAGGAAACCATATGTGAAAAGAAGAGCTACAATACTTGCATTCGCGTGCATCAGTGCCTTCTTCGCGTTCTTCTTCTTAATTCCTGTTTTTCCGGGAATCATGGGCGAATGCTTCCATTCGACGCAAGCGCATCAATCGCTTTCATTCGGTATTCTTGGTGTAGGCATGATATATGATAATGGGGGGTTCTTCTGGCAATCCCATCCGTTACCCGGCTGCATTTGAGTCTCCATCACCCTTCATGCAACATCCGAAGAAATCACCCTTCGATGCAGAGTCCGGTGAGGAAGTTTGCTCAAAGGTACCTGGTGGTGTTCTTCACCGAAGGAAGAGACACGCGGATGGTGACAGTCTACAACGCGTAAGATGTTGGCAGCCTTATTATTAGGAAACTGCGAAGAGGAGCTTGGGTCGAAAAGGAATGAGGCTCGACTATGACGCAAAAGATGACATTCTCTATTTTCACTTTAGAGACGGCCCAGCACAAAGCGTGAAAGAGGTCGAGGATAACGTGATGGTCGAGCTGGATGATGACGGAGAGGTAATGGGGATCGAGGTCTGGGGCGCCAAAAAGAAGGGAGTCCTCAAACAGCTGACCAACGCCGTTTCACACTGACTGTGGGAACCAATCCGGCTTCGGCGACTAGTTCAGCCCGTCCACTACCTATAGCTCAACGTGTGAGTGAAATGCCCCGGCGGAGGCGNNGCGCAATGAACCCTGTGTATGGCAATGCCCTGCAACTTCATTTTAGACAAAGGTTAGCGGAGCTTCTGGAGCAGGAAAAGTCGTCCTGAAGGCGTATTAGTCAGTCAGGCCACGTTGCGACGAACGGTCAGATGATCGGCCAAAAACGCCGCGGCATCGGGCGGGTTGCGGTAGCCATCACGATTGCTGCAATCGTAGTCCTTGCAGGCATCGTGACCACCTCATATTTGATAGCCGCGAGAACGCCCGGAGCAAGTGTAGGCTCGAGCACAATCTCGGTCGGCACGGCGACGTCCAAGCAGGCCACATCCACGTCGGCCTCCGTGCAAAGCTCGTCAACCTCATCCTTTCTTCCAACCAAGACAATCACCGTCGGAACAGTCCAGCAAGGAGGTACCATCACCGACTATCCGCTCCATGCTTGCAACTGTTCTGTCTACCCTCTCCCCGGGAATCCCTTCCCTACGCTGCACNNCTCGTCGGCAACTCCGTCGTCTGGCTCGCAAGCGTTATGTCAAGCACAACGGTCTCCGTGAAGGGCGTCCCATTCACCACCTACAACATCACCAACGTCGAGACGATCCATGGCTATGATGCCGCCCCAGGAACCGTTGCGGAAACAGCGTGGGTGGGCGGAACGGTCAACGGAACGACGATGAACGGAGTGGGATACCCGGCGCTGAACGTGGGGTCGCTCTATGTCTTCTTCTTTGGTCCCTATTCCTTCAATCCGAATGCCACCAGTTATTCTATCGGACCCCCGCCGTTCGGCAATTACTGGTATCAATTTGACGGCGGCCTGGCGCATGCGACGACGGGAGGGGCTCAGGGCCTTTTCTACGTGCGGGATGGGAATGTCTACTCGCTCAACAACCTCTACCCTACAGACGACGCCTGGCTTCCCGTCCAGGTGAACGGAGTGCCCTTGTCCCAGTTCATATTCGAAATCCAGTCGGGCTAGACTGTGGGGGCGACGCGCTTCCCCGTCCACTACCTATAGCTCAACGTGCGAGTGAATGTCCCGGCGGAGGCGCAATGAACCCTTATGCATGGCAATGCCCCTGCACTTCTGCTAAGCCTAGCGGAGCTTACGCATCATCAATGTGCGCTTGAAAGATCCTAAGGGGTTCAGATCACTTCGAAGTAAAGGTAGATTTCGTCAAGCGTATACTCGGTGACCACTGCATGGTAGCGGCCCGCTTGCAAAGGTCGGAACTCATATTGGTGCTGTGAGGACTGAGCCCAATAGCCGCTGATCACGGTCGTGCTATTGACGCTTTGATGGGGTCCAAACGTGTACTGGGAGCTGAACATGGCCGGACATGAGAAGATGCCTCCCGGATCGTAGAGGTAGAGCGGAACGGGCTGTGGTAGGTATGAGCTTCCATTGGTGTCCTGGTAGATGCTGACGATGATGGCATTCGAGCCGCAGGGCGAAGAGTATTGATTGGTAAGCTCGCCCATCGCCACCGTCACATTGCTCGAAAGGGTGTTCTTGAGCACTCCAAGGACGGTGAAATTTTGTCCCGCAGCAATGTCGACCGGTTCGATGTCGGCACTCAGTTGAAGGCCGTTGCGGTCCACCGGCCCCGCAGCATTATAGCTTCCGTATCCGCTGAGGGCGGTCGTGACCGTCCTTATGACCGTCAAAGTAGAAGTGGTCGTCGAGACTTCGCTCTTTGGCGTCGAGAACTGAGGGTATTCGATTATGGCGATTGATGAGACAATGATCAAGAGTATGGCCAAGATTCCTGAGACCAAAATTCCTCTTGCTATCAGTAGTTCCGCCTTCTATGATCCATGGTCGCCAACTAATACTTGCGCACTCCTACCCTTTCTTTACCAACTCATCGGCGAGTGCCGCTGCCAGTTTCTTGTATTGGTCTTTGCTAAGGGGTTTGGGCTGGGGAATGTGTTTGGATTCAATGCCGAATTCAAGACAATATCTGTTCAGGTCCTTGTCGGCCGTTATGATATCGTAGTGTTCGCCTGCAATCTTCTTATCTAGAAGATAATGGAATATTTTGGCATCCCATCTCCCTTTCTTAGCCGAGTCATCATCATTCCAGATTTCATGGATAACAGTCACACAATCTATGTCTCTCTTTGAGAGCTCTTTCACAAGCCCGTTGAACATGTTGTCGACGGGATATCTCATTGTGGAAGAAAAGACAATGGGCGGTATTACGCGTTGTGGAACTACGGTGCCATGAGCGTGAAATGCCCGGCGGAGGCGCAATTCTATCGTATTGCGACCGCCTTCTCTACTCGCACTTTCGTAGTGCCGTCCACTTTGCGATTAGCCCGACAACTTCACTGCACTGGTAATCGTCATAGTGACGCTCGGCAGCTTGTACGAGGTTGAAGCCGAGCAGAAGATCAAGTTATAGGACCCGCTCGAGACGACTGTTGTCATGTTTCCTCGGGCGACCTTAGCCAAGAGCGGTTGTGGAGGCGAGACTGGACAAAAGCCGTTGTCCCGATACCATACGTTATATTGACTAGAGTTGAGCAAGTACACATCCACCGCAGCGCTCGAAATGAAGGCGCCCTTCAGTGTTTCATGGTGGCTGACCACGAAAGGCATCCTGACGAAGCTACCGTAGGGGTTGAAAGAGAAACTGCTCCCAGGGCTGACGAGAACTCCACTTTCTGCGATTGATGCCGGAATGACCATCAGTCCCATGACGAGGACTACCACGAGGCCTAGCGAGAAAAGAACTCCCTTCCTTAACGGGCGGCTTGGATTCGCCCTGTGCGAAATGAACTCGCTTGTTCCAATGGATGCGAGAATAACCACGCCTAGCCAAAATGCATAATCAACGAACACGGAGAGCTGATTCACAAAGACGCAGCCGTAGAGTGAGGTCAGGCTGTCGCATTCGCCAATTGCGGGGTAAGGATTCAGTGGCGAGTGGACGGCAGGAAGCGAATTGAGCGAGCCCGTCAATCCGATGCCGACGAGATTCAATATGAGCGACGCGGCGGGAACGGAGCCGCAAAGGAGGCGCGCAACTCCGCTGTATCTTGGGGAGCCTTCGCTCCACACAGGCATCGAGAAGAGAAAACATCCAACCAAGGGTACCCATGTTATCAGGTTGAGTACCAAAGCGATGGGAATGTCTTGAACAGGCACATCGACCGAGCCGCAGGAATAAGTCGGTACAGGAATTGGGCCACTGTTATTCGTCGATGTTGTCGTCGTCCAAGTACACGTGGAGGATGTCGAGTTCGTTACATTGGTCGCCGGATAACCATTCCCCACTGAAAACAAGTATACACCGCCGATGACTAAAATTGTGCCTAGTAGCAAGAGAATGAGAGAACTTCTTCGCGCCCTCGAACCGGCGAGCCAGACTAGGGAAAGAATGACTGCCGCAAGATAGGCGATTCCAATCACAATGAACCTGCCGAACACCCAGGGGTCCTCGTTGTACACTAGGAAAACAGAGAATGCAACGCACAGAGGCGTTGCAACAGCAAGCCCCAGCGCTCCGCTATGCACCCTAATCCATCTGGCGATTTGTCCGCCAGATGCAAGAAGTCCCACTAGGCGCATTTTCTCGCCTGCTGTCCAGCTCCCTAGCTTACAATTTTAAGATTCGGAATCTTCTCGGCGGAGGCGCAATGAACCCTTATGCATGGCGAATGCCCCTGCATTTTTTGGCAACCCTAGCGGAGCTTCAGGAAGCTGAAGGCCCAATGAAGCTGGTGCTAGACTGAAAGAAGAGCTATAACTGAATTCTAGCCATTCTGTCTCCAACATGGCAAGACAAGTTTACGTGAGGGGTGCGCCCAAACCACCGCGTCACATTGAACCAGATTCAATTCACGTCGTTCGTTACGAAGGCTCACTGAACATCAAAGCAATGGTAAGAAAGTCGGACTACATCACCGCATTCACTCACACTCAGCACGGAATTGAGAAGATCCTCTGGGACAAGATTGTATCGGTTTTCCAAGGTCTCACGTCATCTGAAGTGCGGGGGAGAATCGATCGCGTTGGTAGCGAAAAACAATCTCACATAATGACGCATGAATTAATCACTTGGGCTTTCATCGTTGGAGGAATTACCGACGATGAGTACCGCGACCTGCTCGAATTCAATGGTAACCGGAATAAGATCGTTCATGGCCATGGCAACTGGTGGTTCGGGAAGAACTACAAAGGCGCGTTAGGTAAGGGAATACGCTTTCTGGAAGCCAACGGAATGTGAGCATCTCGCTCAGCGTGTGAGTGAAATGCCCCGGCGGAGACGCAATTAACCCATATTACGGCCCAAGTTTTCCGGAGAAAAGACTAGCCACGCTTATGGGCAGAACTAATCGTCAGGTCAAGAATTCTTCAAATTGAGCTGGTCGTACTTTCGCTATTTCGAGGTCTAGTTTGCCATACAGCGTGTAAGTAACAAATCAATTTCCTTTCTCTTGGTTATGACAGCTAACCGTTCATCGTATGAATAGTCAATCGCCTCATCAAGGTACTTTGCCACGTTATAATGACACGAAAGATAGACACAAAGATCTCCAGTGGCTACAAGCGCCGCTTGCATCATGACTCTTTGTTTTACAAAATCAGGAGTTATGGAGATTGCAGATGCAAAAGAGTTGCTTAGAATGCCGTTATACAGCTTACTTGTTTCGTCCTGAGATATATCAAATCTCGATGCAGCGTCCAGAAGAGCATTGCCAGAAAGGAGGGTTGTCTCAAGATCAGCGATGGGAGGGTTCCTGAATCTTTTGTAATCCCTCAATGATTCTCTTACCCTCTCCAGTCGCTGCCGAGAATCGTCAAAATTCCAAATTGGTCCCAACAACGGCGCGTAATTCGGGAGATTCAAGGTAGGTGCAATGCGAGATTCCTCAGCAATGGTTTGCACCGGTCCCACTATTCCAAGCAGAACATCCAGGAAATTCTTGGTCCAGGCGTGACCGTAGGTCATGAGTAGCTTTTGCTTACTGTCTTCCGCATTCCTTTCTAGCTCCTGGAGGATTGCGTCGATTGCAGGCGGGATTACCGCATTCACCTGCGACATTCCTTCTCGCACTTTCTTCAGGTCTTCTTTGTCATGAATGAAGTCCAAACCAATTAAGAGGCCTTTCGCAACTGTTTCGTCTGCCTCGGAGAGAAAGCTCACCCTCTGGCGAATTTCTTCGCATTGAATAGGATAGTCGCACTTTCAAGGTTCTCCTCGGCCAAATTGAAGTAATGCTTCTTTGAATAGACCTCATCTGAAGCCAAATTTTCGCTAGATCAATCCAAAGGCCCGGATTTAACCTGGTAGCCTTGAATGAAATGTCCTCGGCTCCTTCTGACGCGGGTTGGAGGGACCACCCGAGACATGACGCCGAAACCTGTCTTCGGGTCATCGTTGTGGAAAGGAATGACCTTAAACCAGGCCTTCCAATTCTCACCCGATCTTTCCTTCCACATCAAGACTTGGTAGCCGAAATTCCCATTGATATTCGAAAAGTCCTCGAAGTCTGGCGGCCTCCCGGGTGCGTCCGTCACCAGAAGGCGGTCGAACTGTTTCATGGCCGCCTTCAAGGCCCTCACCTCCTCCGCCTGATACGAATCTTCGTCGCCCTCCATGACGTTCTTATCCCTGAACTCGCTCTCGATGCACCAAGGAGTCCATTCTTCCACCCAGATGTGCCAGCCATCCCGGTCATAGCCGCGGAAGGGCTGAATCTTTCCCTCATCTAGCCGATCAACAATTTCCTCGTAGATTTGTTGAGGGTCAAGCTCATTCAATTCGGCGATCCGCCGCCCGGGGAATAGCGTTCTCCTGCTCTAGTGGCCGTAACCGAGCATTCCACCCGAGCACAACCTGCACTCGAAGAGAAAGTGCACGCAGTGCGTATCGCAATACTTCCAGGGTGGAAGACTTGGCGTTGAGGCAGGAGCAGACTTTTCCCTTGCCTTTGAAACGGGAGGAGAATCCAGTCTCTGAGAAGCCATGAAGTTACTCGGGTGTCCACTTCAATTTAACGGGTCCCCGGAGAGGTCGGTGAAAGTAAGATTCTAGGTAAGCGTCGCTCGCGTTTCGGCCGCTACCCGACTATCTTCTTTTCGATGTCTCGCTCGAGTGCCCTCAGCTCCCGGATCTTCTTGCCCGTCCTCGTCGCAAAGAGATAGTTGACGACGCCGACGTAGAGCCAGGCCGCGGTAAGGATCACGAGGACGACCTGAAGGGCGATGAGCGTGGGGTTGAGCAGGTCAACCGTCTGGTACCTGCTCCCGCCCGTGAAAGGAATCAGGAGCTGGGACGCATAGGAGGCAATCAGGATGAAGGCGACGACAATGGTGATCACCGAGAGGGTCCGAATGCGGGCCTGACCGCTCTCGAAGCGCTGGACGAACTCCTCGTGGGCGTCAAGGATGCCGACCGTCGCCTTGTCCTTCTCGTCTCCTGACACGGGGGAGAAAAGTCGGCTTTCCGCATAAAACCCTTCCTCACCTAAGGTAAGTGAATTCGCTAGACGAGCTTGCTTCGGACCTTCTTCCAGTCCTGGTTGAGCTCCTGGCCTTGTGGAGTGATGAAATACAACTCGTGCCCCTCTTGCTCTTCGCTCCTGACGAGTTGCTTGGATTTCAAAAAGGAGGCGAACTCAAGGAACTTGTTGAAGTTGAGGCCAATCGCCTGCGACAGCCTCGAGGGACCCTTCGGCCCGTCCAGAAGGAGGTCGAGGATTTCCATGTAGATGAGGATGTTGGGCCTCCTCTTCAACTGCCGTAATTACTGGCCCGAAGTAATTAAGTCGAACCAAGAGGCGCAATGAACCCTCATGCACGGGGAACCTCGTACGCTCTTGTCTTGCCGGAACTGCGGCGGCTCACCGTGAATAATGTCGGTAATCTACATGTCCTAGGGCGTTGACATGATACCACGGTCCTCATCGTCTCGATAGATCTCTAGCTCGCCAACGTTCTTCTGCGTAACTATCTCGCATTTCACCTCCTCGAAAGTGTAGATGTAAACTAGGAAAGTATTTTCGGCCAGCCCCTCTAGTGCGGCATCTGGCACTATCAGAGCACTCCGGGGTGCGGAGAGAGCTATTCTGTCGCGGTACTTGTCGAGGAAAGCCATTACCCCGAAAGCATCTCTCATTCTGGCGTCGAGGTTTCCGGCGGTGGTGTCGGGACCGAGCGCCGTGATGAGGAGAATTTTCTTTCTGTCCTTCTCAACCCAGAAATCCGGGTTCCAGGTTAACTTGGCGTCATTCACCAGTCCCTCTTTTACCTTGTGAACGGAATATGGCCACGGAAATGTCGCCCTCAACACCGAGAGTAGCTTTCTATGATATTCTGACATCGGCGGATCAGAAAGTGGCGCGTTCTCTTCCAACGATTTCATAACCTCGAATGCTGCTTTGCTATTTAACGCCCCATATAGCCCAAAATCATTGTCTTTGGATTACAGCGACCAGAGTCACAATTGTCTTTGACGTGGGATCTAGATATGAAAGAATCGCGTAGCCGGTCCGCGCCGAAGGGTTCTTGTCGAAGTCGGTATGGATGCTCTTCACCAAATCGTTCATTTCGAAACCCAATGTTGTTTCAAGGTTAGAAGGCGAAAGTGCGCTAGGATTGCCTAGCATCCTTGCTTGGATAGTTACGGTCCTGTCTCCTGAAATCAAATCCGCGCCGCCTTCGGATGGCTCGTTTAGACGAATATTTTCCACTCCGAACTTTTGCTGTGATACGCTGTATGCGATTTCTGCCCCAACCCTTGCTAGGTCGTACTTGTTGCCACTGTTGACCATCTCCCTCTCAAGACCTCTGACTGGCACTACATCTCGTAGAGTGTAAGTTTGAGACGCTCCGGGAATCGAGAAACCAAAGCCCTCTGCATTCACTATGGGTAATCTCCACAAGACCGAAGGTTGCTGAAGATAGATGGTGGCTGCCGCGGTGGAACCTCCACCACTATCGTAGACAATCTTCAGCTTCACACCGTCGGATGAAATGAGAATTACCTGACCGAAGTTCGAACCTGATTCGAAGCTTAGGATGGGCTCGCCGTAACCATTGAAAGTGAGCTTGAGGTTTTCGGGAACATTCACAGCATCGGAAACAGTCAACGGGAGAAAGGTGTCTCCTCCTACGTTGGTGAGCGGACCCGGCCTTCCTTCAACTTTGAAGCTAGTAACTCCTTCCAACCGCTCTTGCACAACATTCATGATAACAGTGTCTCCGACACTCTCGAAGTTCGTCACCTCCGAGAAATCCGCTACCCAATTGGCATGCGCCGTGTTGAGATAATCGATCGGTGGAATGCTCTTGAGGAACTTGTCGGCGGTAAGAAGCTCAAAGGTCACTGTGATGATGTCTCCTGGATTTCCAGCAATTTTGGGGGCTCGTGGATTCCATTCGGTGTCCTGCGGGTCGAAGGGTTGGTTTGGGTCTACCTTCTGCTCGTAGTAGTGANNAAGTCACTCCGGCTTCCTTGTAATGTATCGCCACGAAATTGGGGCCTCGTGGGTCGAACCCTTGGATAACTTGCTGCAGAAAGACGCCTCTGATGTTCGCAGTCCTTCCCGTCGCATCTGTGTAGAGGACAATCTTGTTCTGGGCCTTGATT
>PLCG01000114.1 GCA_003135575.1 Nitrososphaerota archaeon | reverse complement strand
CTTCTCGGGCGGATATGTGATCCACCTCAACGCAGGTATCGCTGCCTTGGCATCTGCAATCGCGATAGGTCCCAGAGCTATGAAGTCGAAGGGGATCAAGCCAAACAACCTCTACTTCGTCTTCATCGGCGCAGGGCTGCTTTGGCTCGGCTGGAACGGGTTCAACGGAGGCGACCCATACGGCTCCAGCGTCGATGCCTCGATAGCCGTCCTGAACACAGACCTCGCGACGGCAGTGAGCTGCGTCGCTTGGATGCTCATGGACATGAAGTTCCTAGGAAAGCCTACCCTCGTCGGGGCTTGCAGCGGAGCGGTAACGGGCCTAGTCTGTATCACTCCGGCCGCTGGATACGTTAGCGGATACGGCGCCATCATCCTTGGCATCGCAGGCGGCACCATCCCGTGGCTGGCGACTTACAAGTTGCTGCCAAGGATGAAGGTCGATGATGCCCTCGGAGTGTTCCCGGCTCACGGAGTCGCGGGGCTCACGGGAGGAATCCTCACCGGCATATTCGCGGACCCCGCAGTGACTCAGTTTGTGTACCCAGGGCTCACGGGAGCAGCCTTCGGCAGCTTCAGCCTGTTGGGGATACAAATCGTCGCGGCGCTGGTCGTGATCGTCTATAGCTTCGTGGTGACCTTCCTAATCTGGAAGGTAATCGGCTTGGTCATGCCACTGAGGATGTCCGACAAGCAGTTGCTGGAGGGCGACAAGGCCATCCACGGCGAAGAGATCGAGCCTCAGGACGAGGAACCCGAGATGTCCGAGATGAGGGCCCCGGCAAAGGCCTGACCGTCAGGTCGCCGGACTTCATCTCCAGGACGCTAGGCATCGCTCAGGCGGACGCTTGGTTCTGGGCCCGTCCTTTTTCACGACGCGAAGGGCCGGGTCCGCGAACTTTCTATCGGAATTCATAAATAATATTCAAACCCTACGGGCTTTGTGAACTCCAGTAAGCTTCAACCCTACAAGCTGGTCAACCTAGGGCGGCAGCTGAAGACACCGGTGCTCGTCCGCGTGGACATCAACCTCCCCGCTTCCAAGGGGCGGATAGAGGAAGACGCGCTCAGGATGAGGGTCTACGGGCACGTGCTGGAGATGTATTCCGATTACGCGGGCCTGGTCGTCATGAGCCACCAGGGAAGGAAGGGAGGCGACGACTTCACCTCGTTCATGCCCCACTTTGAGACTCTGAAAAAACTCCTTCCGCAGGACATGGAGGTCGACTTTGTGCCCTACGACCAGATCTTCACCGAAGACACGAAGAAGAAGATAAAGGGCCTCAAGCGGAGACAGATCATACTCCTAGACAACATGAGGTACTTCGAGGAGGAGAAGAAGTGGGACGCGGAGAAGAATACCTACGTCCCGTTCTTCAAGGGGATAATCCAGAGCTGCGTAAACGACTCCATCCCGACCTGGCACAGGGAGGACTCCAGCCTCATGTGCCTGCCCTACATCGCCCCGACCTGGATAGGCCTGCGCTCCTCCTACGAGCTCAGGATCCTCCAGGAGGTCGTCAACAGCAACGAGCCAAAGGCGCTGATAATGGGCGGAGCCAAGATCCAGAAGGTCCAAGACCTCGTGAAGATAGCCCAGATGGGCGTGGACATCTTCACCGGCGGCCTCCCCGGACAGGTGATCGCAAAGTCGAGGGGATACGACCTCGGCGAGGCCAACAACAGGTTCCTCGAGAAGAAGTTCAGCACGGAGGACTTTGGCGAGGCCAAGAAGCTCGACTCGCTCATAAAGAGTCAAGGCGAAAACGGGTTGAGGCACCCTGTGGACTTTATGGTCGACGAAGGCGGCGTGAGGAAGGCCGTCAAGCTCGAGGACCTGCCGAAGACCAAGGGAGAGATCAGGGACATCGGCCCAGAGACCATGGAGACCTACGCTTCGATGCTCCAAGAAAAGCCGCTGAGGATCAGGGCAGGGCCCCTCGGCGTCTACGAGAAGGGATACCAGAACGGGCTAGAGCTGACCAAGAGGATAAGCGGAGACGGCCTCATCTTCCTGGGTGGAGACACCTCGCAGGAGCTGAACGCGGGAGGTCTCCTCGGTCACATCGAGGACTCCGGCGGAAGGATATGCATCAGCGGCGGGTCGTTCCTGCACGGCTGGGCCGGCGGCCGCTTCCCGCCCATCGAGGCGCTGATGAGCCTGCAAGGGCCGCTGCTGCCGCACTCCTCAACCTGAAAGCTAGGGTAGACCATCTCAGGGCTTGCACGTCTGTCCGCAGAAAGTCCACGCCAAGACAGAGCCGTCGTGGACCTGAATGTCGTCGGCCCCGACGGGGGCCTTCTGCCACAAAGCTGTCGAGTTGTAGGTCCACACGATCCAGTAGCTTGTCTTCGTGCCCGAGACCCCGTCGATGCTGTTGACGAGGTGCTCGCCGAAGGAGGGATACCAGGTCGCCTGCATGTTCCCTCCGGTCAGGACTACAGTCTCCGTGTAGAAGTTCCAGCCCGGTTGGATCTGCGAGTTGTTGTGCCACGTCCTCGTCCCGTTTCCGAAGTTGAAGAGGACATCCGCGGAGTAGAGGTGGGCCGACTGGGGCTTGAGCTTCAGGTAGCTGCTCCAGAGTCCCGAGAGCTGGGCGCTCGCCTGCTTGTAGGCCGGCAGCGAAGTGTTCACGACTCCGACGGTCTGAGCGAGCAGCGCCAAGGTCTGGTTTGAGAGCGAGAGGGCGGAGTTGTATTGGGAGGTCAGCTGGCTGTTTTGGGTCGCGGCGTCAGACAGGTCGGAGACGTAATGATTCTCGATCTGCGACTGCTGCCCATATTGGTAGTAGTAATAGGCGCCGAAGCTCGAGCTGATTATCAGAGCCACCACAAGGACAGCGGCAATGCCAGAGAGGGTCTTTGGAGACATCTTACGGGCTGGCCGGATTATCCAGCCATGTTTAAGCTTTCTGATAAAGGAAGGCTATTTCGTCAAATTGAGAGGCAGAGCCGGTTGTGGCTTCCGGGGCAGCGCCTGCCTTCGAGTCTATCTTGCGTAGAGTGGATCGGGTACGCGCTGTGGAGCGTGCGCTCGCGAATGCTTCGCCATGTGGATGTAGCAGTAGGCGCCCCCGCACACGTGGCACGTGAAGTGAAAGCCGAAGCTCAGTTTGCCTCCGCAGTATTGGCAGAATGCCTCGCGATTGTACTCGGCGTGGGTCGTCTCGCTCATCTTTCAGCCCACCTTGTATTCAAGGCCGGATACTTTCAGGGGGCTAGCTACTATAGCACTTTCCGAAATCATCTATAGCACACAATAGGGGCTATAGCGTCACAATAATTTGGGTCAGCTCGAAGGCCACGCCTTCAGCGTCTCGATGATCTGCTTTGCCCTTTCTCCCTTGTAATACTTCATGATGAGCCTCGTGAACTGCAAGGGCCTGTTCGCGTAGAGGACGCGGAGTTCGCGCAGGAGCTGCTCTTCGGAGATGATCCCAGCCAAGAGAGGTCAGCCTCCGTCCGACCCAGGCCCAATTAAGGCCTTGTCCTCGTGCGAGCCCTCTTGGAAACGCATTAATCCTAGCCCGAGGCTCTGATTGCTCGTTGCTGCTCCTGATATCCCACAAGCACACCGTGGAGAAGTGCCCTGGGAACGAGGGGAAGGAGGCTATGGACAAGCACTACCGGAGCCTGCAGACCGACGTCGCAAGCAGGCTCGGCATCAAAATAATCGCCATGTACACGGCCCCGATTCAGCACTCCAGGTTCATCGTCCTCCAGACGGACAGCTTCGAGGCCCTCCGCGACTATCTCGAGCCTCTCTACCTGATCGGCACCGTAGACATTTTCCCGGTCTCGTCGTTCTCAGAGAGGGTCCACAATCTCGAGGAGGGGGTCGAGCCCGCACCGACCGACTACTACTGCATGACATGCAGGGTCAACTTCTTCGAGAACGAGATGGAGGCCCACAAGGGGCACAAGTACTACAACCAGAAGCAGATGGAGGAGATCTGGCCCCACGAGCTCGGCGGCGAGGCGGGCGGCGGCTAGCCCCGCACCCAATCTTTGCTACTTGAACGCCAACCCCATCGGCAAGCCGCGAAAGATGAGAGCCTATCTCATCGCGTTGGGAGCAGCGTCCGTCATCATCCTTGCGATAATCCTCTCCTCCTATGGCCACCTCAATCCCGCACCGGTGACGACCAGCGCATCCACGACGACGTCGACCTCGTACGCGGTGGACGCCGTCTCAGTGATCTCGTCGGCCGCATCTCGAGCTCCGCCTGGTTACGCTGAGGGGCAGGCACAGCAGCTGAACCCGAGCGAGCCGGGTCTCGAAGGCGCTGGTTACGCGGTGTTCTCATCTCAGACCGGATCTCTGGGGAACTTGACGGTGCTGGTCTTTGGCGGGCCGGGCTCCGCCCAGACCTACATCGACAGCGTGGTCGCCAACGCCAAGGGCCTCATCGGCTACACGGACGTGAGCCCTGCCCTCTCGAGCTACGGTCACTATGGTATCTGCTACGGTTACGGCGAGGACGATCCGGATGGGAACGGGTCAGTCGCCACCGGGGTCTGCACCAGGGGTAACGTCTACATCCAGGTCCACCTGGTCTCGCATTCGCCGCTGTCAATCGCGAGGCAGGACGTAGCCAGCATCATTGGGGCCGTCTACGGCGGAATCGGCTGAGACGAGAGAATCATCCCTTCTTGCCCGACCCTCGGGACTCGCCCTCGAGTATGTGGGGCCTGCTCATCTGCAGGATCGCGTACTCGTTGCCGCTCTCGTCCTTGAAGTTGATGCACGGGCCGTCCGGAATCTCGAAGCTGCCGCCGTCAGCCTTCCATCCCCGGGCCTTCAGCGTCTCGGCCGCTGCCTTCAGGTCTTCCACCTCGAAGATCAGGCGCTTGCTGGGCGCCTTCACGTGGTCGGCGATGAGCAGGTACGGCTCGCCGCAGAGGTCGAAGCCGGCCACCTTCGCGCCAAAGTCGTTATGCTCCCAGAGGAGCCTGGCGCCGAGCTTGTTCTCGTAGAAATCATGGTCCTCGTCGTACTTCGAGGTGCCGATGTAGATGTAGACCAGCTTTTTGAACGGGTTCGCCCTTTCCTTCGCCGGCGCGGCCTTGCCCTTGCTCAAACCGCGGTCTTGAAATCGAAATTCCTATTAAAATCTCTCATGCCTCAATCCTGAGGGGGAGAAATTACCCCGGAACGGGCGGATGACCGGCCGCCTGCCCCGAGGAGAGCAAACGTGGAATATGCTTCTTGATGCTACTTCTTCGTCGCGGCCTTAGACTCTGCGGTCGACAGAATCCGGTAGACGTTGATGCCGGTCACCGCGCTTTTCCCTTTGATTGCGTAGCGGCCGTTCTTCATCTTCACTACCTTCGGGTCCACGACCTTCACTTTCTTCTTTGCCTTGACGTCGTAAGCAGTGTATTCCATCGCAGCGTAGTGCTGCTATGACATATATAACATTTGTATTATATTTCTCCCAAATGTTATTAAGTTAGGCCTAGAAACATTAACGAGAGAGGTATAAGCTACATGGAACTTAATAGTGCACTTGCGCTTGTTATTAGCCAAGGAGGAAGAGAAGCGCCCGCGGGGGCAAAAGTAGCGAAGATCCGTTATTTCCTGCCTTATGGGTTCCGCGTCCGCTTCTCAGACGACTCCTAGGTCCGCAGAGTCGTCCTAGCTAGGCTCCATCAACATCCATTTACGTCCCAGCGACAGCTCTCCCGCCATGGCCGAAAAGGGGACCGCGTTGACCAGGGACGAGAAGCTTGAGAACCTCATCATGAACCACTCCATGATATTCATGGGCATGTTCGAGGACGCCTTCTCCGCGATCGCCGAGAAGATGACAGAAGTGGTGTCGGCTGGGGCCGCAGCAATAGCGGAGGCGCTCGGCGCGGGGACGCCATCTGCCCCGGAGGACTCGCAGACCGCTGGAGTCGGCAAGAAGATCGAGAAGGAGATCTCTCCCCAGGTCAGGAGCCAGATCGGCCAGGTCTTCTCGGAAATCCGGGAGGAGATGGCCTCGCGCGNNTCTCGAACCCTGCTTTCGACAAGGGGATCGAGATTGTCGAGAAGTATGACTTCGGGCGACCGAGGCTCACGGAGAAGCTGAGCGACGAGGTCCTCGCATCCTACGTGTTCCTCGCCCAGAGCGGCGACGCAAAGATCGGCAAGATGTTCAAGGAGCTCTCCGAGTGGCAGAGCGGGCTGCCCAAGCCGCCATGGGCCGGCTGAAGACAATGGCAACGCGCACCTCTTAAGTAGCGGCCACGAGAAGTTCGGTCAGGAGCCTTGGTCGACAGCACCGACCTCATCATAATCACCTCGGTCGTCCAAACGGTCGTCATCACCGCGACACTCGCAGTCTTCATCTTCCAGTTCAGGAGCCAGGAGAAGTCGATCAGGGAGGCGGCAATCCAGAACGTCATGGGCCGTTACACCGACTATGTCGGGATGCTCGTGGAAAAGCCGGAGCTCGCAATTCTGCTCGACGTCGCTCAGATGAGAAGCCAGGTAGGCGGGGGTCCCGTGGAGAAGCTTTCCAAGGAGGACGAGGCCGTCCAAGCTTACATCTTGCTCGGCTACGGCATCTTCGAGGAAGTCTACTCGCTCTACAAGAAAAAGTGGATGGACGAGGAGACATGGCAGCAGTGGTCCTCCTTCCTCGAAAGGATCTCGGGCCACCCGCTATTCAGGCGCGTCCACAACTTCACCAGCGGAACCTTCGACAAGGACTTTCAGGCGCTCGTCACGAAGTTGATAGATGAGCACGACCGAAAAGAAAAGCGCGGCTCCGAAAAGTAGGCGCGTTCACAGCTTCAGGCCGGACTTTAACGCCTTGTAGAGGTTCCTGACCGTTACCTCTGTCACCTCGGCCGCCTTCGCCACCTTTGGCTGCGACTTTCCCTCACCCTCGAGATTGCTTGCGATGTAGAGGGCGGCGCCGGCGAGTCCCATCGGGTCCTTGCCCGCGGAAATGCCCCGCTCCTCGGCCATCCTCAATATCTCCTGCGCCCTCCTCATCGTCTGGGGAGAGACCCCTATCGCCGACCCGATCTTGGGCACGGAGCGGATCGGGTCCTCGACCGGCATCCTGATGTCTAGCTGCGTCACGAGAATCCTGTATGACCGCGACAGGTCCTTCTTGCTGATGTTTCCCGCCGCCGCCACGTCCTTCAGGCTCCTCGGTATCTGCAAGTCCCTGCAAGCCGCATAGAGGGCCGCCGCCGAGAGCTGGTCGATTGACCTCCCTCGCGTGAGGTGCTTCTCGATTGCCTTCCTGTAGATGTAGGCCGCGCGCTCTATAGCCGCCTCGCCTACGGAGAGCTTCGCGGCGATCGTCTTGATCTCGTCGAAGGCCTTGCTCATGCTACGGTACGCGGACTGGTTCGGCTGGCTCCTCCTGTCCCAGACGCGCATCCTGTCCACTGAGGACTTGGTCCGTCGGGAAAGCTCGCTCCCCCGCGCGTCCCTTCCCGTCCTCCCGATGACGGTCTCGAGGCCCATGTCGGGCTGAGCGATGGAAGTGGGCGGGCCGGATGTGATCTGAGGGGCGCCCCCNNCTTATGTGATCTGAGGGGCGCCCCCATCCGTTGAGGAGAACGAAGGCCCAGTCTCTTCCTCCTTCTCGCTCAGAATAAAGCCACAGTTGCTGCAGACCATCTCGCCGCTCTCCTCATCCCTCACGAAGGTGCCCTTCTTCCCGCAGTTCGGGCACTTGTCAGGGATCTCACCTGCGTCGCCTTCGGATGGGCCGGAAGACAATCTCGGGCGGCTTGGAGAACGAAATCCTCCTATTTACTTCAGGCGCTGAGAAGCGCCGCGCCAACAACCTCGGCTGGCCCGGTTGGTAAACAATATCTACTTAGTATGGGAATACTACTCGATTTATTAGGGAACTTTTCGGGGCCTGACCTATCTGGCATTTTCCATGTCAAAGCCCACACCGTCCGCACCTCTGTCGCTGATCCTTACGCTGCTGGTCCTCGCGCAGTTCGTGATCGTCCTTGACTTCTCCATCGTCCAGATAGCGCTGCCGACTATGCGCACCGAGCTCGGGATATCGCTCGCCGACAGCCAGTGGATAGTCAGCGCCTACGGCCTCACCTTCGCGGGCTTCCTCCTCCTCAGCGGCCGCGCCTCTGACCTCTACGGCCGGCGCAAGCTCTTCGGCATCGGCCTCGTCGTCTTCGCGCTTACCTCGCTGGCGGGCGGACTTGCCCCTTCCGAGACCGTCCTCATCGGCGCCAGGGCCGTCCAGGGGGTAGGCGCCGCGATCGCTTCCGCTACGGGCCTCTCCCTGCTCGTCGTCACCTTCCCCGAGGGGCCCAAAAGGAACCGCGCCCTCAGCATCTTCGCCGCCGTCTCATCCGCGGCCTTCGCGGCGGGCGTGATCCTGGGGGGCGTGCTCACCGCGACCTTGGGCTGGAGGTCGATTTTCTTTGTCAACGTCCCGATCGGGGTCGTCACCGCGCTTCTGGCCACGCGATTCCTCGTAGAGAGCCGAGGAGACCCATCGCAGAGACGCCTCGACCTTCCCGGAGCGCTCTCTGTGACCGCGGGCTTGTCGACCCTCGTCTACGCCCTGACCAATGCGGCGAGCATCGGCCTGACTTCCTTGCAGACCCTCCTCCCCCTCGCCCTCTCCGGCGTCGTCCTGGCGGGCTTCCTCTTGATCGAGCACAGGTCCCGCGCCCCGCTCATGCCGCTGTCCTTCCTCCGGCGCGGAGCGGTCTTCAGCGCCAACGCGCTCGCGATTCTCACGATAGCGGCGGTGAGCTCGATGATCTTCCTCCTGACGATCTATCTCCAGCAGATACAGGGGTACTCCGCCCTATCGGCCGGGCTCGCATTCCTGCCGACCGCCCTCGTCTTCCTCTCGGTGGGAGGCTACCTCTCGGCAAAGCTGGTCACTCGCCTAGGCCCAAAGCCCGTCTTGCTGGTCGGCATGACGATCCAGACCGCGGGCTTCCTGCTCCTCGGCCAGCTTGCGGTCGGGACTCCGTATCTCACCGGGCTGCTTCCTGAGATGCTCGTCGTCTCGCTGGGGGCCGCCCTGAGCTTCACCGCCTTCAACATCGCGGCGCTGAGCGGCGCGAGGAAGGGCGAGGAAGGCCTCGCGTCCGGGCTCATCAACACGTCGACTCAGGTCGGAGGCCCGATCGGCCTTGCGATAGCGGTGACGATAGTCGGCGTGGTGGCAGCTGGCTTGGGTGCGTCCGTGACCGCCGCAGAGGCGACGGTCGCCGGCTTCCGGTACGCATTCCTCGGAGCCGCTGTGCTCTCCGGCATCGGGATAGTCTTCGCTTTGGTAATCAGGAGCCCGAAGATGGTCGTCATGTCCAAGGAGACTATTCTCAACGCCACCTCTCCCCTCTCGTCCCCCGTTCCACAGGGAAAGAGGTCGCTTGCCATGAACAAGATACTGGTGGCGGTCGACGGCTCCGAGAACGGGGAGCGGGCAGCAAAGTACGCGATCGGCTTGGCCCGGGATTACAACTCAGAGCTCGACGTCCTGCGCGTCGTCCAATCTCCATCCTCCGTGACCCCCTCGAGCCCCAGAGGGGGAGGGTCGGGGTCAGGGATCCTGAAAGAGCGCCTTGACTACGCCGAGAAGGAAGCCGAGGCCTACGTCAACTCGGTCGTCGGCGAGGCGAAGAGCGCAGGCGTCTCCATCGCAGGAGGGACGGTCGTCAGGGCGAGCGGGCCGCCGGCAAACGCGATCGCCGAGACCGCGAAGAAGGAGGGCGCCGACATGATAGTGATAGGCACTCGCGGCCAAGGCGCATCTGGGAGGCTCCTCCAAGGAAGCGTATCTGCCGGCGTCGTCGCGAACTCCGACGTGACGGTCGTCGTCGTCAGATGAGAATTTGCCCTTCGATTGGGCCGCTCAAGGACCCGCGCCAAGCTCTTTCCTGACGATCGGCGCTACGCGGGTCCCCAGGATCTCGATGGCCCGCAGCATCTTCTCATGGGGGAGGGTCGATACGCCCATCTGGAAAGTGATGCGAGAGACCCCGCCTAGGACCTTGTTCACGTAGAGTATCTTCTTGGCGACGGTTTCGGCGTCTCCAATCAAGAACGCACCCGTAGGCCCGCGCTGGAGGTCGTATTGCGCTCGCGTCGTTGGCGCCCACCCGCGTTCCTTCCCGATCTCGGTGAACGTGTGCGCGTAGCCCGGGTAGAACGTGTCCGCCGCCTCCTTGGTGGTGTCCGCAAGAAAGCCGATGGAGTGAATGCCGACAATGAGCTTCTCGG
The DNA here is from genome assembly GCA_003135575.1 of Nitrososphaerota archaeon. GTDB lineage: Archaea > Thermoproteota > Nitrososphaeria > Nitrososphaerales > Gagatemarchaeaceae > Gagatemarchaeum. The sequence goes on along the minus strand of PLCG01000114.1, from coordinate 2,160 downwards.
GCGGATGGCCAGCGCGCCTGCCCGCCTCGCGGTAGATGTCGATCAAGGGTCGGAATCTTGCGTGCTCGCCTCCTATGATCGCGACCATCAAGGGGAGCCCGAGCAGGCCGGCCCGCACGAAGGAGGTGGGAGTCCCGCCGACGCCAACCCAGACAGGCAACGGGTTTTGCAATGGGCGAGGATAGACCGCTTGGCCTGCGAGCGCAGGGCGGTGCTTGCCAGACCAGGTGACGTTCGTGTTCTCGCGGATGGCGAGGAGGAGGTCGAGCTTCTCCTCGAAAAGCGAATCATAGTCCTCGAGGCTCAGACCGAAGAGGGGGTATGCCTCGATGAACGAGCCGCGGCCTGCGACGATCTCTGCCCGTCCCTTGGAGATGAGGTCGAGGGTGGCGAACTCCTGGAAGACCCGGACAGGGTCGGCGGCGCTGAGGACCGTCACCGCGCTGGTCAGGCGGATGTCCTTCGTCCGCGAGGCGGCCGCAGCCAGAATCACGACCGGGGCTGAGTCGAGAAACTCGGCACGATGATGCTCGCCGATGCCGAAGACGTCGAGGCCTACCTTGTCTGCCAGCTCAATCTCCTCCAACAGGTGCTGCATGCGCTCGACTGGGGTGACGATAAGGCCTGTTGCCGGGTCCGAGATGGCCGCTGCGAAGCTGTCGACGCCGATTTGCATCTTACCTTGCCAAAAGATTTCGAAGCTTCTAAACCTAGTCCCCCGAGAGGGGTCGAGCTCTAATACCCAATTGGGATTATCTCGCGTCCTTGTCTCAAATGGAGACCAGAGACATCACCAGCAACCGCCTCTCGAGCCAGCACATCAGTCTCGATTCTAGGGTCAAGTCTGCCGATGACGTGCTTTCGTCGCTCGGCGCCGTCCAGGCGCAAGACTATCCCGCTGCCCTGTGGGCCATCGGCCTTCGCTGCAGGGATTCCACCACGAAAGCCGACGTCGAGCGTGCCATAGCCGAGAGGAAGATATCCCGCACGTGGCTAATGCGCGGGACTCTCCACTTTGCCCCGTCGCGTGACATCCACTGGATGCTCAGACTCTTCGCTCCCAGATTGGTCAACACCGCCATCTCGAGAGACAGGCATTTGGGGCTGGCCGACGACGTGATTGGAAAGGCCGAGGCCATGTTTGCAAAGGCCCTTAGGGGCAACAAACAACTCACCAGGGACGAGATGCACCATGTCCTCGAGAAGGGCGGCATCAAAGTCGCGAGACAGCTCGGCTATCACATGATCTACAGGGCAGCTTGGGACGGACTCATCTGCTTCGGGGCGCATCAAGGGAAGCAGCCAACTTTCGAGCTCTTGGACGAGAGGATACCCCGCAAGTCGGAGGTCCCAGAGGCTCAAGCTCTCACGGAGTTGGCCTTCCGGTATTTCACCAGCCACGGCCCGGCGACCATCAAGGACTACGTTTGGTGGTCTGGCCTCAAGGTCTCAGACGCCAAGGCAGGCATCGAGCGGGCGTCGCCCAAGCTTGTCTCCGAGCAGATTGACGGGAAGACGTTCTACATGGCGAAGCCGCAAAGACCGAGCAACAAAGGCGAAGTCCACCTCCTGCCCGCCTTTGACGAATACCTCGTGGGCTATAACGACAGGTCAGCCATGCTCCGCAACCCTGCCACGCAGAGGATGCTCCGAAGCGGGAAGATCGTCTTCACACACAGCAACGGGATTTTCCTGCCTGTGGTGGTGGCCGAAGGCGAAGTGGTGGGCACGTGGAAGAGGAAGAACGAAAGGGGCAAGGTAGTCGTCGTGATCAGGCCTTTCGCAAAGCTCGACGCAGGACGCATGAGAGGAGTCCGGGAGGCCGCAAAGAGGTACGAGGACTTCCTTGAAGTCCCGGTTGAGACGCGGCTCGACAACTAGCAGCAAGATGCGTCAACAGGAGGTTAGAAAAAAAACGGAGTCGGTGTGCTCTCCGAGCACCCGACCCCCGGGGTGGCGGGGCGGTCGGTGTCCGGGTCGGACTTACTTTGCGACCAGCTCTGCCGGGGCTGCTTCGTCGATCGGGATGAGCTTGCTGAGTTCCTCGTAGATGCGGAGGAAGTTCACGCCTTTCTGCGTCAGCGAATAGATGTGGGTCTCCTCGCTTCTCATGATGAGCGCGTTTGCCATCAGGAAGCCGAGGTACTCGTTGATCTGGGC
>PLCG01000009.1:3093-11807 GCA_003135575.1 Nitrososphaerota archaeon | reverse complement strand
GGCGCGTCCTTGGAGAAGGCAATGACAATTGAGGACTCCGTCAACGTAACGGAGCCACGCTTCAAACTCTTGTCCATCAAGAACGAGCGCTGGTATTCGCCGTATTGCAATGGCACAAGGACCCGCTCTCTTTTCTTGAACGGCAGTGAAAGGATCGAATAGTTGAGCGAAAAGTTCGAAGCATCTACCTTGAACATCAAACGTTTCGCGTATGGTCTTCGTTGCCACCGTTTGTGTTTCGTGACAATCGACCAAGCAATCTCAGCGACCGAGTACGGCAGGCATGAGACGACTCCAAACCTTTCTCGGAATTCCTTGTCGACCCTGTCCCTGAGCCTCAGCCTACCTCTAATCTTCTCCGTAAGGCAAATCCGGATTGAATCGTTGACCATTTCTCTGAACGTCGTAAGGAGTGACAGAGTCTGGGGAGTGGACTTGTAGGCGAACCTGATTCCCTTGACCGTCTTCACATCCTATCTGCTGGATTTCATATTTAAGCGCCCACGCCGCCAATGAAAGGGGTCACCCTCGAGCACGGAGAGAGCACATTCAGTAGACTTGACAGAGGCGTTTTATACGCCTCAGCGGGAGCCTTGCCGAAGGAAAGGCGCTACTCGATTTGTCGACAACCTCTACTCCCGAGGAGAAGGTGCGAGGGAGGCCAGCTATCCTGCCTATGGTCATAATCGTCTTGATGGTGATCGCCGTCATCGGGACCGGCGTGGGCTACTTTGCGACCTCGGGCGGCCCCACCAGCTACTCCTGCATGAATCTTACCCGCGACGGCAGCAACGCGATTATGAAGACTACCGGGCTCGTGCATTATGTCAAGTCGCAGTATTACATCACCTGCACCGAAGGCTCCAGCCTCCCGACGAGCCCCCTCACGTACTCGTGTCTGACCATCACGCCGCAGGCGGTGGCCGCTCCCATCGGGATCGGCGCGACCACATACTACTACTATCTTTCCGCTTCCGGGCACGCGATCACCTTGCAGGGCGCGCCCGCCCCAACGAGCGGCCTTGAGATTATCACGCCTGCTAACATCTCCCTCTCGGTCAGCTGTTAGTCGGCTCGACTCCAGTAGCAATGTCGCGGTTCCAGAACGAACTGGAGGTCGGCAAACCCGTGCAAACCGATGATTTGCAAGGTGGGTTGGAAACATCCTGCCAACTCCGCGCGGGTTCTGGATTGATTAAATACACCAGCATTTGGAGCCCTGAACGCAACCCAAAGGAACTTCGAAAGAAAAAATGGCAACAACGTCTTCATACCAATACCTGAGCAGGCTCGAGAACGCGATCAGGCAGCACGAAAGCTGGAGGATGGGGGAGTGCCTCAACATGATTGCTTCCGAGAACTTCAGCAGCCCCCAGACTAGGGGGATGCTCGTCACGGACTTTGCAAACCGGTATACCGCGCCTGACAAGTTCTACCGGGGCGCGAGGTTCCTGGACGAAGTCCAGGCTCTGGCCGAGGAGGTCGCCAGAAAGGTCTACAACGCGAAGTTCGCCGACGTGAGACCCACCTCCGGGCACGCGGCTGACATGGCGCTCATGCTTACGCTCGTTAACCGCGGGGACAAGATGGTCTCCGTGGGGCTTGAATATGGGGGCTACCCGGGAATCTCGCACGTGGGCCTGGGGAAGTTACTCGGGCTGAAGAACCTCTACTTCGCGTTCGACGAGCAGGCGTTCAACATCGACGTCAAAGGCACCAAGCGCATGCTGGAGTTGGAGCAACCGCAGCTGGTCGTGTTCGGGTCGAGCTTCCTTCCCTTCCCTCAGCCCGTCCGCGAGGTGACCAGCGCGCTCAAACGTGACACGGTCTGCGTCTACGACGGGTCGCACGTCATGGGGCTCTTGGCTGGAGGCGAGTTCCAGGACCCGCTCCGCGAAGGCTGCTCACTGCTCCTGGGCTCCACGCACAAGAGCTTACCCGGCCCGCAAGGCGGGTTGATCCTTGGCAACAACGAGGAGATCTTCGAGCGGGTGAGCTCCAAGATTCACCCAGGCATAATCGACAACGTGCACTGGAACCGCGTGGCGGCGCTCGCAGTCAGCCTGCTGGAGATGATGCAGTTCGGCAAGGCTTACGCGCAGGCGGTCGTCAAGAACTCGCAGGCGCTTGGGAAGGGCCTCGCCAGCAGAGGGATCCCGGTCAAAGGGGCATCCCAAGGATACTCGAAATCACACCAGGTGCTCTTGGAGGTCGACAAGTCCAAGGGCGAGCTCTACGGGAAGAGGCTCGAGGAGGCCAACATCATAATCGACAACGGCGGCAGGGGAGGCACGTCCGAGGCGACCCGGATGGGCATGGGCCCGGCAGAGATGGACCAGATTGCGGAACTGATGGCGTTTACGATCCAAGGGAGGAAGCCTGCCGACTTTGTCCAGAAGAAGGTCAGGTCGCTGATCAGGGACTTCAAGACGCCCCGCTACGTGCTCAAGAGCGTAGCTGAGCTAGTGAAGGACTAGCCAAACCCGGCCGCCGCCTTGCGCGGTGTCTACTTCGTGGGTTCGGCTATCCCGAGGCTGCTGTTGGTCTGCCGTACCGAGTCAGCCTGGCTCGCGGTGCCCATCATCGCCCTGATCGCGTCGACGTTCTCTGGAGTGACGATTGACTCCTGCTGAACCCCGAGGAAGAGGTAGAGCTCATTGTCGTCCACGACTGTGACTGACTCCTTCCAGATGCACGCCTCATAGACGTCGTTCCTGGGCCTTTCCTTCCACCTAGCCCAATCGATTACGTGCGAGGTCGACTTGAATCCCATCCTTCCCTCGATCACCATTATCCTCTGCTCCCTCTGGAAGGCGGCGACGACATCCTCCGCGCTCGTCTTCTTGCCGAGTGTGACGATTAGGGAGTGGAGGTGCATGTGGGTCGTAGGTATCTTGATCGCCATTGTGGTTATGTTGAGGTCAGGAATTACGGTCATGACGTCCGGTCCGTGGTGCGACGGGAGGGTGACGGGGTCTGGCACAACGGCATCGATCGGGCCCTTGCCCACTTCTTGCGGGTCCGCGGCTCTCCTTGCTAGAACCGCTCTGGCCTTCTTCACGCCAAAGTTGGTCTTGAGCGCGTGCAGAGTCCTGCACAGGGCGGTGGTGTTGCAGCTCACGACCCTGACGAACTTCCTCCCCTTTGCAGCGTCATAGTTGCAGTTGGAGTTGAACGAAAACCCGGTCAGCTCATGCTCCTCTCCTCCTTCGAATATTGCTCTTACTCCGGCCCTCTCGTAGATGTCCTTGTTGCCGGTAGCGAGCTCGCTGTCTGTGGCCTCCACCATCACGTCCACCTTCTTGATCAGATCTTGGAGCGTCCCCTGGGTGGGAATCTTCGCCTTTGCGAACTTTACAGCGACTTCGGCGTCGGGCACGTATACTTGGATGCCCTTGTCAATGGCAAGTTTGGCCCTGTAGTCGGGAGTGAACTTTGTGACTCCGACGAGCTCCATGTCTTTCTGCTTGGTCACAGCGTCGGCAACCCTGCCGCCTATGGTTCCGTACCCGTTTACTCCTACCTTAATCATCGCGGAACCCCGTGTTTTGGGGGATTTAAAGAACCTTGAGAAAGCGCGAGCTTCGACGTCGGCGTTGCGATAGCCGAACACTCCTGGACGAAGATCGGCTGCGTCGGGAGGTCTGCGAACCGAGCGTATTCCCCGAAGAATCTTCTTAAGGCGAGATGCGAAGTATCCATGGGATTCACTTATCCAGAACGCCGGGCGCTCCCGAAATCAAGGGTAACACGCTGAAGGTCTACGTTTACCTTCTTAGACATGGGCCCTCGGAGCTCAGGGACGTCCAGCGCGAGGTCGGCCTTTCGACCGCATCGCTGGCTTCCTACCACCTGGGCAGGCTCGTCGACGCCGGTTACGCGAAGCAGGACAACACGGGGAGATACGTGGCGACCGGAGAAGCGTCGGGCGAGATTTTGGCAGGCTACTCGAAGGTGGGCGTGGCAATCGTTCCCCAGCTCTTCTTCTTCGCTCTTCTTTTTACGATTCTTACAACCTTCTTCTCCTATGAGGCCTTGCTTGGCGCAAGCTTCACGGTCTATCTAGTGGTCGTTTCGTTCGCGATGGTCGCCGATCTCTGGTTTCAGACGCTGCGCCTATGGAGGAGATTGGTGGGCTGAGCCCGAGCCGCAGTATTGCCATTTCTTGTAGCTACTGGCGCGTCGTACGCTAATATTTGCACTTTCAAGGCCATTGAAAGCCCCTTCAAGNNAGCCCAAGAACAACAGCCCAGGCTGCGCACTCGGAGATCCTCTCTAGAGGTCAGGATGGACATGTTGAACGCGGTCAGAGACGGCGCGCTTGGTCCTACGCAGATCATGTACCGGGCCAATGTCTCCTGGCTAATCGTAAGTCAGCACCTGAAGGAGCTTGTGCAACACGGCATACTGTCGGAACACAACATCAGGAACAGGTTCACGTACGCTCTGACTGAAAGGGGCATCAGCATACTCAGATCCTACAGGGTGGTCATGGACCAATTTGACGCGGCCATTCGTGACGGAAGCCACTCTGATAACCAAGTCCAGCAACGTTCTAGCTTCGACTTGAGGTGAGCTGAGCTCACGCCTTTACGGCCCTATTTATCGCAGGTGCGCGTGGCTTTGGCACCAAGAATTTCAGCTTTCAAGGCCCTTGAAAGCCGCTTCAACGCTGTAACTTAATCAACCCTGCCGTCAATCAAGGTGTGTAAGATAATGGCAGCGAGAGAGACAGCGAAATACGGCGCAGGGGCCATTGCCCTAGCGCTGGTCATAATCGTGGGGGCTGTTGCTTCCATGTCGCTCGCTCCATCCACGTCGCAGAATTCCCAGACTTCGTCCACCCAGGGAGGAACCGGGACCAGCTCGCAAAGCGTGACGACGATCCAACTCGGCAGCACGACCTCTATAACGGCCAGCCAGTCGAGGACGGCCCAAGTTCAACCCGGAAGAGGGATCTTGAGCATCTTCCTGACAGACGCACCTGCGCCTAATCTGAATCTAAAGTATGTCTTGGTCAACGTGTCGAGCGTCGAGATGGCTTACCAGAGCAGCTTCGTGAGCACGACCTCTTCAGGGGCCAGTAACTCTTCGAATGGAACCCAACCCCTGAGCTCCTACATCCTCACCGTCCCGCCGAACGTGGGCCTGAACGTGAACCTGAGCAGCCTTCAAGGCCAGTCTCTCCCGCTCGGGGGAGCGAACATGCCGGCCGGAAACATCACCTCTACTTTCCTTGATATCACCGCCGCAAAGGCGTTCTACATGGATGGATCGACCGAGCAGCTCCAGGTGGTCGCGAACGGCAAGTTGATGGTCCCGATCCAGTATGGCCTTCAGTCAAGCGGCTCGACTGACCTCACAATCGATGTCACGCCGAGCTTGGACAGCATCAGTCAGGGCGGTGTGTTGACACCTGTCATCCACGCTGTGGCCTTGGAGAAGAGACCGGTCGGCGGCACCACGCAGACCGTGACCGTCACTGAGAACTTGCCTCCCACCACTTATACCGTGACATCGACGCAATCGGTTACCTTTCTTGGCACCGTGACTAGGACTCTTACCACGCCCACGACGACCACTCAGACGGTTACCACTCCCACAACGGTGACGTCAACCTTCACCCAGCCTACGACCTTGACAACGACGACCACGACAGGCATCGTCGTGACTCAGACCGTCATCGAACCAACCACCACGACTCAGACAGTCACGTCCACCACCTTCCTTCCTCCAGTGACGACAACGTCCACCGCCACGCAGACGGCCACCACTACAGTGATCGCACCCACTACGACTACTCAGACTGTCACTTCCACCACCACGGTTGGCTCTAGCGCCACGACATCCACGTCCACTCAGAGTTCGACCACAGCGTCCCCCACAACGACGACATTGACGAGCACAACGACTTCCACCGTCACCGCGCCCACAACGACAACTCAGACTGTCACATCCACTACAACACTTCCCCCTACTACCACAACTTCCACGGTCACCTCAGCCACGACCACGACTCAGACAGTCACGTCCACCACCTTCCTTCCCCCTGTGACCACGACGTCGACTGCCACCCAGACTTCCACTACTACTGTCACCTCGCCCACGACCACGACTTCAACGGTTACCTCCACCACGACGCTTCCTCCCACCACCACGACTTCGACGGCGACTCAAACATCCACCACAACTCAGACTTCCACGACAACCCGGACTTCCACTACGACTGTGACGTCGACACAGACCGTGACAACAACCAAGACGACAACTGTCACGAAGACGACGACGAAGCCTGACGGCTCTATCGTCCCCGCTGCCCTAGTTGGAACCGGCTCCGCGCTGGCATCTGATGCCGGCAACACGGTGTCAGCGATGGCCCCCATCCTTGCACTAGGAACGCTATTGGTCACCGGCGTCACTGCGATCGCCCTACCAAGATTCCGGCGAAACGCAATCCGGTAAGGCTTTGATTTGGAAGATTCCAGCGTCTGAGTTCGCACAATCATCGTGAGAGCAACAGCTTGCATCCTCTTCTGGTCGGTGCAACCTAACTATCAGAATACTTGTGTCGTCCAACCGATTGTGGCGGTGACTTTGCCTGCGAATGGCGCGATACTTCCTTAGGCCGACTTCTTGGCGACTTGCAATTGAATTGCTCGAACTGCTCCCTCTTGCCTAGTATGTGTCGGTAAGCTCCTTCATGGCGCTCCTGGAAGACAGCGACCTGATTGCCGGATTCGATTTAGTCAAGACGTACCCCGATGATGTAAATATATTGGGTATGTATCATGGATTATACAAAGAGTGTATTGGAAGATAAATCTTACAAGTAAGATGATTCTACTCTCATTGTTGATTATGGCTGGGAAGCTTCGTGTGGTTTCGCCACAACTACCTTCGGGAGCTCCTCTGTCCCATCGGCCCCTCCACTTCTAATGACTCGAAGCAATTTGGTCATGCCTGAATTATATACGGGCAAGCTGCGGAATGAGTCAAAGGTGCGAACTTATGGCAAGATCGTATTTGACGGTCGGGTTATTTTCCATTTCCACTCTGTGTTTTGTTGTAGTAAGCGCCCTTGTCTTTTCAAATCTTACGCAGGCTGCAGACGCTCAGCTTGCACTTGCGGTCAACCATGCCAGTCTCGGGGCTGCCCTTACGACTCTAATGATTGTTGCCACGGATTACGGGCGGGAATACTTTTGGATTCCAGTCGTCGCGCTGATGCTTGTCCTTGGAAGTCGAAGAACTAGGCTCCTGGCGATTGAGCTGGCCATCTTCTTCGTCATTGGAATAGCCGCAGGTGAGATCATGAAATTCGCCTACTTCCGCCCAAGGCCGTTTGAGAGCATCGACACGATCATTCAGCGCGTGCCATCTGACTTCGACTCCTCGTACCCCTCAGGACATGCGCTAATCGTATCTATTGGCGCTGTTTTTTCAGTGCTGAAATTCAAGAGCAAGCTTCTAGGCGTTCTCTTTGCCCTGGAAGCTGCAATCGTTTGCTATTCTCGTGTCTATGTGGGAATGCACTACCCACTAGATGTGGTAGGCGGCATCTTTCTCGGAATCGGCATCGTCGGAGTGGGGGTGTTGCTCGTTGAGAGGTACCTTGGACCCCTATTGACGGAAATCACATCGACAGCGACAAGCAAACTGAATGACGGTCCCCTGGACTTGTAGCTGTGTTGAAGATTGGCGACCCGAAGAGGACCTTGCGTCTTCTGCTTATGGGGAGCCACTCGGAGACGGCCTGAACGAGGCCGACGATGAGGGCATGAAGCAGGTGTTTCCCTCTTCCGTAAATCTACTAGAGCATTGTGACATTGTGGTTATATCAGCAAAAGAAAGCTTAATCGCGACTCAAGATGAAATCCTACATGATAGGTCTGGTTGCAGTTATGGCACTTCTGATCGTTGCGGGTGTGGGAGTATTGCCGTATGCTCATGCCGCTTCTCCATCGACAGTGAACCTTGCATCAGTCTTGACGAACAATTTCGTGATTCTGTCAGAATCAGGAATCACCGACGTCTCTGCATCAGCTATTATTGGAGATATTGGAACGAGTCCANNTCATCGGGACGAGTCCGATTACTGGCGCTGCTATCACAGGAGTAACTTGCGGACAAGTGACTGGGCTAATTTACACAGTTGATGCCGCGGGGCCTCCGTGTAGAGTGATCAACCCCTCCCTCCTGGCCACGGCCGTAGGCGACATGACGGCAGCCTACCTCGACGGCTCTGGACGGGCATGCGGCACTTCTGAGGGCGTCACAAATCTTAGCGGGCTAACCTTCACCACAGGCGTATATTGTTGGACGTCCGTCGCCACAGCAAGCGGTAGTTTCACTATCTCTGGCAGCTCAAGTGACGTCTTCATCTTCCAGATACCGGGAACTTTCACCGTGGCCAATGGCATCCATGTTACTCTGGTCGGTGGCGCAACCGCCAGCAACATCTTCTGGGTGGTCGGCGGCGCGACGACCATTGGAACGACGGTTAGCTTCCAGGGAATAATATTGGACAAGACGAACATCGCGATGCAGAGCGGCACAACGCTGACCGGTAGAGCGCTGGCGCAGACCGCGGTTACATTGATAATGGACACTATCACATCACCAGCGAACGCTGCCGGTTGCAACTCGAATTCCAACAACGATGGGAACAACCAATGCTGCGACTCGAAATCCAACAACGGGAACAACGGGAACAA
>PLCG01000009.1:0-3033 GCA_003135575.1 Nitrososphaerota archaeon | reverse complement strand
AACGGAGTGACGGGAACGACTCTCAGTTGCCCAGGAACCAAGGGACTGACAGTTACTCTTGCGTCCGCACCAAAGGGATCAAGCCTAATCCTAGACATACAGCATGGCGTGCAGAACGATGAAGATTCAGGGTTGAAGGGGTACTGGGCGTTGGATTCCTACACGATTCACCTCCAGGTATGGAAGCTCACAGATGGCAGCTACTATGCGATCAAGACCTACGATGGAATATTCCAGACTCCACAGGGAGCAGTCAGTCCAGGAGCGGCTAGCCCATCTTCAACAGAGCAACAATCGGCCTTCGGAAGCATGACCGGTGGCTATACGGCGACTTTCACAGCCACCTCGTTCAACCCCAGTTCATATCCAACGCATGGCAATGTGGGGACGTTCAACTACGGAGGAACCACAGCGGACGTACTCCTGGGAACATATGGAAATGGACAAGTTGGTGACACGTCACCGTTCAGCTTCCTTACCGCATACTTCCCCGGTTCCGCCAGCTTCGCCCAGCCAAGTTGGGGCTGGGTATACTCACTGGACCACCAGTTCCAATCATCAAGCTCTGTCAACACTTGGTGTAACTTCAGTACAGGCACCACGGGGAACATACTCGTAACGGCATCCACGCAGACAGTACCCCAGAGTTCTGGCGGGCATTAGCAGCGCGGCTTGTGGTGGGAGCACATTGATGTGTTCCCAGCCCCGTCAGGCCTGGCGGTGAGATCGCCACTTTGTCATGGAAGCCTCGTTTGTCTGGAAGTGCATATATCGACGTCGATATCGAGCTCGCTAACTGAAAGAATCGAGATGAGCGGCGCGCCGCCACTCACTGGATCTTGACGAGGTCGTTCCAGCCCTTCGCAAGCTGCCACGCTTGTTTCACGAAACCGCCCTGAGGACCCCTCTCTGGGATCGGCTGGAGCTTGAGCTGGTAGACCGCCTCTGTCTTCTTCCTCTTCTCGTCCCAGATCAGCACGTCCTTCTCGATGAAGCCCAGGTCGAGGAGCTTCCTCAGGAGTTTCACGTAAAAGTTATGGTAGCTGTATTTCACTCCTAGTTTGCCCACCTCCAAGTCCTTCGCGAAGAACCTCAGCTCCCTTTTCGTCATCGAAAGGTGCTGGTCGGCCCTCATCCTCCCCACGAGGATCTTGGCCACCGAGACCGTCTCCTTCCTGTCGCCGAAGAGGAGGGTCAAGATGTCGCCGTTGGCGACGGTCTTGTCATTCCAGTAAAGCTTGATCGACTTTGGCGCGGACATCTATCTGCCCACCATCCTGTCAGGCTTCTTGCTCGTCCGAGGAGTGCTCTCCNNGAGCTTGATCGACTTTGGGGCGGACATCTACCGGCCAACCATCCTGTCTGGCTTCTTGCCAATCCTGGAAGTGTCAGCCCACCTTAGCTGGTCGCCGGCGTTGCGGATGGCGTAAAAGTGCATCCAGGCCGTCACATCCACGGCGTTGTGGGCCTCAGGGTTAGACGTGGAATGCGGGTTCTCTCCCTTTGGCTTTGCCTTTTCGACTCTTAGTTGCATTACAGTTAGTTCCCTCGCAGGGTCTAGTTGTCCGGACGAGCCGAGAAATGTTTAGTGTATGCTCAAGGGACACAAACCTACCCCTGGCAGCAAAGGATGTAGATGCCCTGGCAATGTCATATGCAGGCGCATGTTGTGACCTTGCAGGGGAACTTCCTCGAGGTCTCGGCCTTCCTCTTGCCGTGTTCTCCAGGACGAACGGAAGAGTGTCGGTCCGTGCTCAGGTGCTAGACAACAAAAGACGTTTCGAGCTCGTTTCCCCCATGGTGTCAGACGCCTAGAAACCCGATTCGAGGCCCTCCGGGACGCGGCATTGGCGTTAATATCCGCGTACGCGATGAAGACAAGAAAACATGAGCGGCCCAAAACTATTCTATGTCGACGGGGTAAGACACTCAGCGGTAGTGCTCGCAGCAAGTGAGGAGGAGGCAGTCAGACTCGCGAATGCGGCCTCGAGTTCGGAGGAACGCGACGCCCGAGTTCTCTTTGGATATGTGGGCGATTGGGAGTCTCCTGGCGCAACCGAGTTGAAGTTGCCAGCGGGCTTCGAGTTGGTTGAAACGAAAGATCGGTAAGGTCGTGGGGAGTCCGGGAGGCCCAGATATGTCGCTTACGATAGAAAAATGGGTGGTGTCTCAAAGGGTCGCTTTTTCGCTTCTCGGGCAAGTTCGCTTTCATCCCGGGCAAAGACTGGTGAGGCTCCGGCGACCTTCGCGACNNCGTGTAGCAATCGACAAGTGAGATGCCTCTCTCGCACTTTATCTCCGAAGCTATTTGATGGATTTCTGGATCTTCCTCCAACAATATGTAGCCGGAGTCCAGCAAGTCCTTGGCTGCTGATCGAGCTTTCTCCTGTCCGACTTTCCTGCAAGTGACATATGTGGCCTCGGCGAGGTTCACTCGGCTCGTAAAGACCGTGACGTCTTCGTCTTGAATCCTGGAATAGATTGACTTTCCTAGTTCAGAATCGCCAAAGAGCTCCACCAACACGCTGGAGTCAAAAGCGACCTTCCCTCTAAGAGAGATAACGCCGCTCAAGGTATTCCTCGTGCTTCTTGTCCTCCGCCCGACCCTCTCGCCGAACTTTTCTGAATTCTTCTATGGGGATTCCTGAGCCTACCATCGCCTTACGAAGCAATTCCGGATTTCTTTTGGATTTCAGAAGGAGATGTTCGATAGCTTCCTCGTAGCCTACTTTTTCTCCCCTGTGGGCCTGCAATTCGGCAGCCACCCTTAGTAGCTCTCTCTGCGTCTTCTCTGAGACAGTTATCGTCGTCATCTTCATTGTTTCCATTGGTCCAATAGAAACTATGAATATTTAAGCGTNNGCTAGGAGATGTCTGCCACATAGACGTCCCGCATGGTGGAGCGGCCACCCCTGATTTGGAGGGCGCTTAGGATCAGGTTCGATAACGGCTTGCGCATCCACACGACCAATATGGCGTCAAGGATTGCATAGGATATGCCGACGAGGAAATTTGATTGGTGTATCCTACTGT
>PLCG01000049.1 GCA_003135575.1 Nitrososphaerota archaeon | reverse complement strand
CGTCGGAATCGTGGTCGTCGTCGTCATCGAGAGAGTCGCGGACTACTTCACCTCTTACCTCTACAAGCCGGTCAAGCACATCGCCGAGGCCAGCCAGACGGGGGCCGCGACGAACTTCCTCGCGGGCTTCTCCACGGGGTTGCAGAGCACCGCCCCCTCGGCCGTGGTCCTAGTCGTCGCCATCCTGGTCTCGTACTACCTTGGCTACTACGGCTCGGGCTCGAACCAGCTCATGGGCGTCTACAGCACCGCCATCGCGACGATGTCCATGCTCTCCCTCACGGGGGTGATCATGTCGATAGACTCGTTCGGACCCATCACCGACAACGCAAACGGGATAGCGGAGATGGCCGGGCTCGAGGGCAACGTTCGCACGGTGACCGACGAGCTGGACGCAATCGGGAACACGACAAAGGCCACGACCAAGGCGTTCGCAATCATGTCGGCTGCGCTCGCCGCCGTCTCCATCTTCGAGGCGTTCCAGAGCGAGGTCAACAGGCAGATCAGCCTTCACAACCTCTTCGCAAAGTACGGGCTCGCGCCGGGTCAGAACCTTTCTTTCACCCTGAGCGACCCTCATGTGATCATCGGGCTCTTCATCGGAAGCCTTCTCCCATTCTACTTCTCCAGCTTCCTCATCCAGGCAGTAGGCCGCGCCGCGATCAAGATGGTAAACGAGGTTAGGCGGCAGNNGCGGTCATCTTCGAGGTGCGCCGGCAGTTCCGCGAGATCCCCGGGATCATGGAAGGGACAGCGAAGCCTGACTACGCAAAGTGCGTCGACATCAGCACCGCCGCGGCCATAAAGGAGCTCGCCGCCCCCGCGATCTTGGCAGTCTCCACCCCGCTCGTGGTCGGCTTCCTGCTCGGCCCTCTTGCACTCGGAGGCGTCCTCATAGGGAGCGTGGTCTCAGGCGTCTTCCTCGCCTTTACGATGACCAACAGCGGAGCAGCGTGGGACAACGCAAAGAAGTACATCGAGACAGGGGCGTTCGGAGGCAAGGGTACTCCCATCCACGCAGCGGCGGTCATGGGCGATACCGTCGGTGACCCGTTCAAGGACACCGCGGGGCCTGCCATCAACTCACTCATCAAGGTCCTCAACACGATATCCATCGTCTTCGTCTCGGCCGTGGTGGTCTACGCGCTCTTCGTCTGAGCGCGGCCCCTACTTCATCCTGACGTCGCTCACGTTGCATCCCGGGCAAGACATGGTGACCCTCGTCTCGGTGACCGAGACGACGACCATCTCCGTCCCGCAGCAAGGGCACTTTGGGCCTGCAACCTGAGACAGGTCGACCCCATCCTATCTTGAGGCGACCGCGTCTATCTCGACCAGGATGTCCTCGCGGGGGAAGCCGGTCACGAGCGTGGCCCGGGCCGGCTTGTGCTTGCCGAAGAACTTGGCGTACGTCTCGTTCATGTCCTTATACATCGAGCCGTCCTTGATGAAGACTGTCGTCTTGAGCACGTTCTTCTCGGATGTGCCCGCCGCCTTCAGGACGCCCTTCATGCTCGCGAGGGCGCGAGCGGTCTGCTCCTTCACGCCTCCGCTAACCATCTTCCCCGTCGCGGGGTCCAAGGCTATCATCCCTGAGACGAACACCAGGTCCTTCACAGCGATGGCCTGAGAATATGGCCCTATTGCCTCTGGCGCCTTTTTCGACTTTATTATCTTCAAGATGGAAAGCCGACCCCGCGTCGCTGTTTTATCCTTTCTGAGGCTAGCGACCCGGCAAGACCTTGACCTTGCCGACCATCCAGGGGTGGTAGACGCAGAGGTAGGAGTAAGTCCCCGGGGTAGTGAAAGTGTGCGAATAGGTCTGCCCTGGGGCGATCGAGCCCGAGTCGAACGTCCCGTTCGCCCCCGTGACCGTGTCGAACGAGAGAGAATGGCTGACCCATGTGACGGTGTTGTTCACGCCGATCACCACGGTGACGCTCTCGGGCGAGTACGCCCAGGTGACCGGGGTCTCGAGGATGAGGACGCGCACCGACGAGCCGGACTGCTGCTGCGATGGAGGCATGAAGCTTATCGCGAAGACGCTCGAGCTGTAGAACGCGATCAACACCGTCACGAGGATGACGGTCGAGACTGGGGTGACCAGGCCGAGCGCGCGGCGCTTGCTGGCGCTCCCACCTGATTCCGCATTTCGCATACGCGGCCTCGGCGCCTCGTATCCTTCCATTCCAGTGGAAGAGACCTCGGTGAACCATGCCCGGTTCCGGAAAATCAGGTAGAGAATCCCGGTCCAGTAGAATGGCCCGACGCTGAACATGACGATCCCCAACACTCCCTGGTCGGCCAAGGAGTAGAGCGGGTAGATCCGATACTGCGATATCAGCACTAGCCCGTAAAAAAAGTGCCCGAAGAACCCGAGGAGCAGGACGTCTATCTTGGCCCGGTCGGAGAGGGTNNGGTCTGGAGCGTAGACCCGATCAAAATTCCCACGAAGAGGAACGAAAAATGCTCTACCCCGTGGATTAGCGGGTCTAGCACCGCAGCGTCCCAGAAATTGGCCAGGTGCCAGAAGGTGATGACTACGATTATCGCTACGAGGCCTATGTATGCGGAGTTCTTGATCTCGATCGCTCGGAAGTATCCCTTTCTGTGGAGAGGGTAGGCGATCATGACTCCTGCCATCACTATCACGATGTGCTGGATCATGTGGGTCGTCAAGTCGAGGGTGGTCGCGTCATCGAAAGGGGGGAAGCCGATGGAGAAGACGAAGAGCACCACTCCGAGCAGAGGGACGGAGTAGAGCTTCTGAAGGACCGATTTGACATTCATGAGATCGATTCCTCGATTTCTCAGACCGGAATTTTGGCTTGCGTTAAAGGTTGCCTGCTTGAAAGAAGTTGTTGAACTATTGTCAATGGGGTGGGCGGTTATTAGGTTGACTCGACTCCGAGATTGTGGGAAGCAGGAAAGGAGTAAAGCTACGTCCAACGATAGAGAGGGAGAAGCTACGCGACCTCGTCCTAACACTCAGGAAGGATGCTCTCAGCTACAACGAAATCATTCGAAGAGTGGAGGCTGAGACAGGTGCGAAGCTTCGAAAATCGCACGTTTCTGAGTGGCTGAATGGTAAACACAGGCCGTTTGGATACGTAAGGAACTTCGACCCTACACCGATTCCCGAGCTGGCCTATGTGATCGGCGTAGAATTAGGCGATGCTTCAATGAGCGTGGGTAAGAAAAACTACAACTACATGATCAAGCTAAGGGTGATAGACAAAGAGTTCGCTGAGGAGTTCTCAAGATGCTTGTCCGTGATCCTTCGGCGTAGTCCGCCCCGTGTCAAGTGGCATGAGAAGACTCGCTCATGGCACACACAGTTGTCGAGCCTACTGCTGACGAATTTTTTGCGGCAAGGACTGAAGGTTCTGGTGCCGACGATATCGCATTGCGATGACTGCAAGGCCGCATTTCTCCGAGGATTCTTCGACTCCGAAGCGGGGATGACTGGCCGAGTACTTCGAGTGTCTAATGGTGACCGAGACCTTCTGGTCCTCGTCTGCAACCTTCTTAGCTCACAGTCCGTGGAAACCACAGGGATCCATCTCTCAAAGAAAGCAGGCAACCTGGTCCTCATCAAGGGAAGATTCTACCGACAAAATCTTGATCAGATGTACGTGTATGTCAGATCAAGGTCGCTGAATACTTTCCGTGAAAAGGTCGGTTTCACGATCGTTAGGAAGAAAGCTGCTCTTGATGCCGCGTTACGACGAGAGGACTAGCAACCAAGAGCTGACTCAGAATCCTGTAGGATTCTCAGGACAGGCCCAGTTTGGGCGATTAGCTAAGAAATAGTCTCAAAACGAGCGAATGACCAAAAAGGTGGGAGAGGGAATCGAACCCTCATGAATGCGCTCTCTGTCTCATCCTCGACGAACTGCAGGCGCACGCGTAACCAATCCGCCATCCCACCACTGAATAGGATTCGCGTAAAGTCCTGTCGCAGGGTCGAGTAAATATGCGTTGAGTGGTGGCGGGACACGCAAGTCAGACGCAACCTTGGTCCTCCCTTTGGGCCAACAAGACTTATATGAAATATTCAAGGTGGGCTCGTCGCTTAATGCTGTACTCGCCTCTTGATGCGATTCCTCCGACCGTGGCGATTTGGACGACGCTTTCAAACTGGTACGTCATCTTCGGCACCGCTGCTGGCGTCGTCGTCACGGCCTACATGGTCTACCAGATAATGAAGAACCGGGTAAAGCCCGGGAGGGAGGTCCCAGCCTACCACCACGAAGAGGAGGGAGACTGGGGCAACTGGAAGGGCGTGGTCTTGCTCCTGTGCCTGACCGGCTCGGTCCTCGCGTTCGTGGAGTACCAGACCTTCGCGTCGGCCAGCCTCATAACCATCCCAAGCGCTCCGAACTCCTTGCATGTCGAAGTCACAGGGCGCCAGTATCAGTGGAGCTTCAGCTATCCGAACGGCTACACCGACTTCAACAACCTGACCGTCCCTGCCAACCAGATCGTGATCCTGAACTTGACCTCGGCCGACGTCACGCACGGCTTCTACATCCCGGCCTTGAGCGTCGCGAAGGACGCCCAACCTGGGATCACGACTCAGATGTGGTTCAACGCGACCCAGACGGGAGTGTTCCCCATCGAGTGCAGGCAGCTCTGCGGCGTGGGGCACACGCTGATGCTCTCGAAGCTCGTGGTGCTGAGCCCGGCCGACTACCAAAAGTGGTACTCCGCCCTCCCGTCGACTACCGCGACTAAAGGAGGCCCGTAGGGTACATGAACGCCTGGCTGGCTCGCTGGCTCTACACCACGAACCACAAGGACGTGGGCATCCTCTACATCATCGGCTCGATGTACTTCGGGTTCATCGGGGCGGTGCTCATCCTCCTCGTGAGGGTGCAGCTCGCGGTCCCCCTCTGCAGCAACGGGGTGACGACGATGTGCTGGACGAGCGCGCAGGCCACCTTCCTGAGCGCCTCCGCCTTCAACCAGGCAGTCACGCTCCACGGCCTCATCATGATACTCTGGTTCCTCTCTCCCCTGGCGATCGGCCTCGCCAACTACTTCCTGCCGCTCCAGATAGGCGCCTCGGACCTCGCGCNNCGCTTACTCCCCCCTCTCCTCGTCGGGCTTCAGCCCTGGTCCCGGGCCGACGCTCGCCTTCGCGGGTCTCATCATGCTCGCCACCTCGATCACTGTGGGCAGCGTCAACATCCTCCTGACGGTGGCCGTCCACCGAGGCCCGGGGATGACCTGGCGCAAGATCCCCATGTTCAGCTGGTTCATGCTCTTCACGATAATCGCCATGCTGTTCTCCTTCCCCTCCCTGCTTGCTGCCCTAATCCTCCTCTTCTCTGACAGGGTCCTTGGCACCATGTTCTACTCGGCCTCCGCGGGAGGCTCGATACTTTGGGACGACCTCTTCTGGTTCTTCGGGCACCCGGAGGTGTACGTGGTGCTCCTCCCGGCCTTCGGGCTCATCGCGGAGATCTTCCCGGTCTTCACGGGGAGGCCTCTCGCAGAGAAGAACATCATCCTGGTCTGCACGGGCGCGATCGTGGTGCCCCTGAGCTACATGGTGTGGTCCCACCACATGTTCCTGACCGGCATCACTCTCAGCGAGAACGAGGCGTTCAGCGTCGCGACCATCCTCATCTCTCTCCCGTTCGACGTGATAATCCTCGCCTTCATCAAGACGCTGACCAAGTCGACGATCCGCCTTACCGTGCCGATGCTATTCTGCATCGGGTCGGTGTTCCTGTTCATCATCGGCGGTATCACGGGAGTCTTCCTCTCGTCGTTCGTCCTAGACGTGGTCTACAACAACACATACTTCATCGTCGGCCACTTCCATTACGTGATGGTCGGGGCAGCCATCTTCGGCCTGATCGCCGGCCTCTACTACTACATCCCTAAGATGACCGGGAAGCTGTACCACGAGAAGATGGCGAACTGGCACTTCGTCCTCTCCTTCATCGGATTCAACGTGCTCTACTTCCCGATGTTCTTCCTCTACGACATGCCGAGGAGGATCTACACGTACCAGTCTCTGCCGAGCTGGGACCTCTTCAACCTGATATCCACGGTCGGCGCCTTCGTCTTCGCGGCCGCACAGATCCTGCTGCTCGCCAACATCATCTACACGCTCAGGCGTGGGAAGATCTCGCCGCCGAACCCGTGGGGTGCGACCACCTTGGAGTGGGTGCCCCTGTTCACCGGCGCCTCGCACGGCGCGGGCTACGGCGCTGGCTCTGCAGCGGGCGGAGAGGAACACCACGTCGGGCACCAGACGACGAGGCCGATATGGCTCTCCGCGGGAATAGCCATAAGCTTCCTAGGTCTCGCCCTGCTGCCCTACTCGTGGGGCATCGGCGTGTTCGTCCTCGGATTGGCGATCAACGCGTACGCTATAGTCGGATGGATGTCCGACGACATCCACGAGAGGTTCGCGATGCCTTGGGGGCTCGGCGAGAGCTGGCCCTTCAGCGCGATCCCGAAGATGAGGCTGGGCATGTGGATCTTCCTCTCTACCGACGTCATCGTCTTCGGCGCGATTCTAGGCGCATATCTCTACATCCGCTCCTTCACGACCGTCTGGCCCGCGGTGGGCTCGATACACGAGATCCCACTGGGTCTTGCCAACACGATCGTCCTTCTCACCAGCGGGCTCACAGCCTACCTCGCGCTGGAATCGATCAAGGAAGGCAACCAGAGGAACATGATCATCTGGATATCCACGACCTTCGTCCTGGGCGCCACGTTCCTCGCGGTCAAGGGCGCTGAGTGGTATAACCTGTACTTCGGCAAGGGCTTCTCGTGGTCGACCAACCTCGCGGGGAGCACGTACTACTTCACGGTCGGCCTTCACGCCGCACACGTCACGGTGGGCCTGCTACTCATGGCCTACCTGATAAGAAAGGCGATGATGGGCGGCTACACGAAGGAGAACCACGTCGGAGTGGAGAACTTCGCGCTCTATTGGGCCTTCGTCGACATCGTGTGGGTCTTCGTCTTCCCGCTCTTCTACCTGCTTTGATATCGAGTTGAGATAGAAAAATGAGATACATCACTCCCGTGGCGGTCTGGCTATACCTGGTCGTGACGACGGTCGGAGAGGTGCTCGTCTACTACTCGGGGCCGGGGACCTTCTCGGTGGACATCGCTGTGGGGGTCATCGCCATGATAAACGCCCTCCTCACTGCGCTGTTCCTGATGAATATCAGGAAGGAGCCCCCTGTCATCCAGTACTTGATGCTCGCACCGCTCGCCCTCATAATGGTCTTGATCCTGACCATGCTGTTCGCGTTCGCCCAGTGAGTGAGAATAGATTGCGACTCCAAGAACAAGGACCTCCAAAACTGACCCTCGGAGTAATAGGGTTGGTCGCGGCTATCATTCCGATTTTGCTCGGGTACTTCCTCGTCACGGGAATGGCGACGAGCAACTCCTACACGCTACCTGGCGGTGCTACGTCGACGACCGTTAGCACGACATCGACCGGTCCCGGAACCTCGGTATCAGTGTCCATTCCGAGCGGAGCCGGAAACCCGAACGGAGCGCCCGGCTACGCGCCAGCCATCATCAAAGTGGTCATAGGAGTCAACAACACGGTCATCTGGACCAATAACGACAACTCGCATCACACGGTGACATCCAAGCCCGGCAACGGCAGCATCACATCGGGCGACATGGCCCAAGGCGCACGCTTCAACTACACTTTCACCTCGCCGGGGACTTACAATTACATCTGCGAATACCATAATTGGATGATTGGCACCGTGGTGGTGGTCGCGGGTTCCGGAGCCAGTGGGGTGAAGGTGTCGATCCCTAGCGGCGCATCGAACCCGGCCAACGCGCCCGGCTACGCCCCGGACAAGTTGACGGTGGTCATCGGGGTCAACAACACCGTGACCNNCCGAACGACGACACGGCTCCTCATACCGTCAGCTCGACTACGGTCCCGTCAGGGGCACAACCGTTCAACTCTGGCAACATGAAGGCGGGCGACACCTACATGTTCACGTTCACCGTCCCAGGCACCTACCAGTATAGTTGCCAATACCATTCCTGGATGACAGGCACCGTGACGGTCGTCCAAGGAAAGTAGAGTCAGCAGAGATCCTCATTTCTTAGACCTGCTCCCTTCTTCGCACTGTCTTCTGTCGCAAAGTTCTGCGAGCGATATTCAGACTCTTAATGGCGATTCGTCCGATTTCCTATTCTAGGTGACAGACTATCAGGTGCATTTCAGGCCGCTTTCAAGACCGTCCATCAAGGGCCGTGGACTTTTTCTTTGATAACGCTTTGATTAGACGAGTTGGAAGCCCATCTCAGCGGGACCTCTCGCCCGAAAGACCCCATCCGCCCGTCCTGAGTCTTCGTTTTCCCTAAAAACCGTGAATTTTGCCCCGTTACCGAGAGCTTAAATATCAATCACGCGGGGTTAACGCCGAGCAAACGTGGTCACTGGCTACTGTGTCTACGAGAAGAAGAAGAACAGGGAGATCAA
>PLCG01000072.1 GCA_003135575.1 Nitrososphaerota archaeon | reverse complement strand
GCGCCATGATCTGGTCGGTGACGCCCTTCATCGCCGAGACGACCACGACCACCCCCTTTCCCCTGCCCTTTGTCTCCTTGATCAGGGACGCCACCTGGGTGATGGCCTTCTCGTTCTCGAGGACGGAACCGCCGAACTTGACGACGACGGTCTCTATCATCTTAGTTGTGCTCATTTTGCAAGACGCTCCAGCTGATTTTCGCTTAGGAAACTAGAGCGCGGACTAGAAGCGAAAACCGAAGAAGGGCTTCTGATAGCCGAGACGCTGATAAACTGAACCGCCTCGTTGAAGCCTCATCTTTTCTCGCTTTAACTCGCCCTCTAATCATTATTTATGCGTTACTCCAGAGAAAGCCAGAGCCGGCCGGCCATACTTGAGGGCCCTCTACAAATTGTCGCTACTGAAGCAAATTCTGGATTTCTGTTCCAACATATTATATAGTGGAGAAGGAAGGAGCGAAAAAGCCTCACTGTAAAGGTGAATTTGGTAGAATGGTCTCCACGGTCGTGTTTTCTCCTGTGGCGAGCATCATCCTCGGCTTCTCTGTCCTGCTCAGCTTCTCGTTCTTCATCTACGGCATCAACACTCTGCACCTCACCCGGAGGGCTAGGGGCTACAGTGAGCCGACCCAGAACGGAATGACCTCTTGGCCGACGGTCGCGGTCCACCTCCCGGTCTACAACGAGCTCTACGTCGCCGACAGGCTCCTCAGCGCATGCGCTAAGATGGCCGACCACTACGGGCGCAGCCTGGTGAGGGTATGCGTCATCGACGACTCGGACGACGAGACGCGTCAGAAGCTCGACGCCCTCGCCAAGAGCTACGCAGCGGAAGGCTACAACTTCGAGGTCCTCCGCCGCGGCACCAGGGCTGGCTTCAAGGCGGGGGCGTTGCAAGCGGCCCTCGAGAAGACGACCGAGCCCTTCGTCGCGGTCTTCGATGCCGACTTTGCGCCCGCCGAGGACTTTCTCAACAAGACGATCCCCTTCATGCTCCAGGACGAGAAGGTAGGGTTCGTCCAATGCCGATGGACCCACTTTGACCGCGGATACAACATGATCACCGAGACCCTCGCCATCGGAATCGACGCCCACTTTCTGCTGGAGCAGGCCGGGCGCTCGACCAGCGGCTACATGATGAACTTCAACGGGAGCGCTGGACTCCTGCGGACCGACGCGATCGTCAAGGCGGGCGGTTGGAACTCGGACACGCTCGCGGAGGACCTCGACGTGAGCTACCGGATGCAGCTAGCAGGATACAAACCCGTCTATCTCAAGGACGTGAAGGTCCCTGCCGAGCTCCCCCCGACGATAACCAGCCTGAAGAGGCAGCAGGGAAGGTGGGCCCGCGGCTCCATCCAGACCGCGCGCAAGCTGATGCCGAGCATATTCGCCTCGAAGACGCTATCGCTAAGGCAGAAGTTCGAGGCGTTCGTCCACCTCACCTACTACATGGTCCATCCGTTGATGGTCGCCTCGTTCGTCCTTGCGCTGCTCGCCACGTTCCTTGACGTGAACGTCATCAACTACGCCGTCCACGTCTCCATCCCCTCCCCCGGGGCGTTCTTCGGCTCCCCCGCCCTCGTCACGCTCGCGGTCGTGCCCTGGGCGGTCTTCGCGCTCATGGTGGTCCTGTCCACCCTCTCCGTCCTCTACTACTGCGTCGAGGCTGTCAGGGCACAGCATCTGGGACTCGTCAGGAACATCAGGCAGATCGTCCTGCTCGTGATACTCGGCTACGGGATAAGCGTCAGCAACTCGGTCAGCGCCCTCTCGGGCCTGCTCTCCAGCCAGACGGGCGTGTTCCTCAGGACGCCGAAGTACGCCATCACCACCAAGGACGGGACCTGGAAGGAGAAGAAATACCAGCTCGCGCTCAACAGAGTGACGGTCTTCGAGACCCTCGCCTCCGCGGTCGGCATCATCGCGCTGATCTACGCCGCGAACCTGGACAACTTCGGGATAATACCTATTCTCGCGATTTACGTCGCGGGATATCTCCTGGTGCTCTTCCTGACGATCTCGCAGTCCGTCTCCAAGAAGCTCGGATCCTAGGGCTTCGGCGGCCGCGCCCGGGCCGAGATCCTGCTCTCGCGCCTAAGAATCAGGATTACGAAGATGATGATCCAGGGGATGAAGATGAGCTCCCCCGCCACGGAGTGGAAGGCCTCGAAGGCCTTGGGGTCGGTGATGTTGCTCATCGCGTACGCCGCGAGCAGGGCGAGTCGGAGGACGTTGACCAGGAACGAACCCAGGACCGCGAGCGCCAGGTAGAGCGAGCCCCTCGCCCAGCCCGTCCCGGCCTTCACGCAGATCGCCAGGACCACCAGAAGCCCGATCACGATCCCGTCGAGGCCTGCCGAAGGCCAGAATACCTGCAGGTTCATGGACCCGAGGCTGTTGTGTAGCATGAGAATGTTCCCCTGCGAATGGGCCGCGCCCGGGGTGAAGAGGTCCAAGGCCCATGCCACGACCTGGAGGACGGGCGGGACCACGTATCCGAATGGGCCCAGCGTGTTCTCAGGCAACAGCACGTCGATGAAGAGGAACGAGGCCATCCCCACCGTGTAAATCAGCGGCGTGATCGTCCTCGAGCCCCTGTCGAGGAGGAGGAGCACGACAAGGAAGATCGAGGTGACGGTGTAGTCGATGCCCCAGATCCAGCTGTATTGCACGACCGACGGATCGACGCCTAGGCTCCTTCCCAGGGAGACGATGGAATCGACGACGAACGGCTGAGAGACCGTGAAGTAATAGGCCGCCGCGGCGGCAAGGGTCATCCACGCGACCAGCGGTTTCCTTCCTCCCTGGAGCGGCGCGAACGACCTTCTCCCCGCCTCGAGGAATATCAGCGGCACGATGGCGAGCATGGCGGACCTTCCCTGGTTCCAGGCGCGTGTGAAGCTGAACGGGTCGGCAAGGAACGCGATGAGGACGAGGACCGCGAAGAATACGATGTAGGGCGTCCCTAGCGCCTTTCTCTTGACGGCCTCCAGCGCCCTGGGGGCATTCAAGCGGACGTAGCTCCTAATGGACTCTGAAGACTCATGCGTCCGGAAAACCCTTCATTTCGCCAATCGACCATCCGCATTATTAATATGCGTCGGGGCGGGGAGCCTCTGGGTGCTGATAGGGTGAGCGGGGACGCCTGGAAAGGCAGGGACGTCATCAGCATCTTGGACTTTTCTCGTCAAGAGCTCGAGTCGCTCTTCGACACCGCGAACGGGTTCGTGGGGCCGCCGAAGCCGCGGAAGGACCTCGCCGACCACATAGTCGCCACAGCTTTCTTCGAGCCCAGCACAAGGACAAGGCTGAGCTTCACGACCGCCGCGCTCAGGCTGGGGGCGAAGGTGATAGACCTCTCTCCCGACGTCTCCTCGATCCTGAAGGGGGAGAGCCTCCACGACACGACGAAGATGCTCGAAGGTTACTCCGACCTGATCGTAATGAGGCACCCCTCGGAGGGCGCCGCCCTCCTCGCCGCAGAGATAAGCTCGGTCCCCGTGATCAACGGAGGAGACGGGTCGCAGCACCACCCCTCGCAGGCGATGCTCGACCTCTTCACCGTGCGCAGGCTGAAGGGCAGGATCGACGGGCTGACGTACTCTGTCCTCGGGGACAACAGGTACGCCAGGAGCGCGACCTCTTTCCTCTACGGCCTCACAAAATACAAGCCCAAGTTGGTTTACGTGGTCTCGCCAGAGTCCCTCCGCCCCCGTCTTGAGATAACCAAGAAGCTGAAGGAGCTGGGTCTCCGCTTCGAGTTGCGTTCAGACCTCGAGCAGGTCATCGGCCTCACGGACGTGCTCTACCTCACGAGGATCCAGAAGGAGAGGTTCCCTGACCTCAACGACTACGAGAAGGTCAAGGGAAGCTACAAGCTGACGAAGGAGGTCCTCTCCAAGGGAAGAAGCGGCATCAGCGTCTTGCACCCGCTCCCTCGCTCGACGGAGCTCCCCTATGAGGTCGATTCCTCAAAATCTGCTGCATACATGACCCAGGCGCACCTCGGCGTCCCGCTCAGGATGGCCTTGCTGCTCAAGGTTCTCGGCGGGGGTAAGGCCTAGTGGGCGCCGCCACCACGACTCGCAAGGACGGGCAGTCCTCCGACGACCACACCACGATGCTGGTGAGGAAGATACCTGACGGGAGCGTCATCGACCACATCGCCGCCGGAAAGGCGCTCTCGGTGCTTCGGCTCCTGGGCAATCCCCAGGAGAACGGCTTCACCATCGCGATGGTGATGAACGTCACCAGCTCCAAGATGGGAAAGAAGGACATCGTCAAAGTCGAGGGCCTTGAGGTCTCGCAGGAGCAGGTCCAGCGCCTGGCATTGATAGCGCCCCGCGCCAGCGTGAACATCGTGCGCTCCTACAGGGTGGTAGCGAAGCGGAACGCTGTCCCTCCTCGAACCTTGCGCGGGATCCTGAGCTGCACCTCCCCTACGTGCGTCTCCGTCCGCGAGCGGGACTCCGCACCTTCGATCTTCTTCCTCTCAGGCAGGTCGCCCCTGAGGTACCGGTGCAAATACTGCGGGACGGAGCTGGCCGAGAAAGAGATAATCTCCCAGCTGGGTTGAGAAAACAGATGAAGACCAGGGTTTTCACCACGGGAGTCGTGCTGGACCGCGGGAAGCTCCTCATCCTAAAGCGCAAGGAGGACGACGACACGTATCCCGGGTTCTGGGACTGCGTGGGCGGACACTTTGAGAAGGGCGAGTCGGCGCAGGAGTGCATGTTGAGGGAGGCCAAGGAGGAGAGCGGTCAGAGCATGAAGATAGTCCGCGTCGGCCCGTTGATAGAGTACCTGGACCGGTATGGAAGGGTCGTGGCGGTCCCTTTCATCTTGAAGCCTGAGGCAAAGAAGGAGGTATCGCCGACGGAGCACTCCGAGTTCAAGTGGGTCAGCTTGATGNNACAACCTCGAAGCGGGCGCACGAAACCCGCTCGGTAGCCTCCCGACGCTCCCCCGAAGAAAGTCGCATGCTCATTATTTAGCGAGCGCATCCTTATCAGAAAGTCGATGACATCGCTGGTCGTGAATACGTCCGCGAAGCGCCTCTACTCCTTCGACGATGGCCTCACAGACCGCGCGCTCCTCGGTGGCAAGGGTGCGGGGCTATCCGAGATGAAGTCCCTAGGCATGCCAATACCTCCAGGATTCGTCATCGCGACAACGGTCTGCGAGGAGTTCTATGCGGGCGGAGAGAAGCTCCCCAAAGGCCTGATGGAGTCGGTGCTCGGCGCCATGCGGGTTATCGAGGAGAAGACGGGCAAGAGATTCGGAGACANNATGATGGACACGATCCTGAACCTCGGCCTCACCGACGGCGCCGTATTGGGGCTCGCGAAGCAGACCGGGAACCCACGATTCGCCTGGGACACCTACAGGCGGTTCATCCAGCTCTTCGGAAAGATTGTCCTCGGCATCGACGACGAGGAGTTCTCGAGGATACTCGAAGAGGAGAAGGCCACGCACGGGCAAAAGCAGGACGGCGACCTCGACGCGGAGTCGATGAGGCGAGTCGCCGAGTCGTTCAAGGAGCTCTGCAGCTCTAAAGGCAGGCCGCTGCCGCAGCAGCCGCGAGAGCAGCTGGAGCGGGCCATCGAGGCCGTGTTCAAGAGCTGGAACGGCAAGAGGGCGATAGAGTACCGGAAGCAGTACCGGATCACGCCCGAAATGGCCAGGGGGACTGCGGTCACGGTCGTCGCCATGGTCTTTGGCAACATGGGCGC
>PLCG01000105.1 GCA_003135575.1 Nitrososphaerota archaeon | reverse complement strand
GCCTGCGAGCACCCACACGATGAGTACGATCGCGAAACCATAGAGATGCATCAGCGCGGTGTTAATCGAGAACTTCTTGCGAGTCAATCCTCCGTAGTAGAGCGCGAGGCCAGGGACGCTCATCAAACCGACGAAGGTGCCAGCCGTCATCATCCATGCGTTGCTTCCGGTGTCGAGCCAGTTAGGCACGGATGCGGGAGGGAAGCTGTTGAGGCTCGTGGGCGGCGTGTAAGGTGCCACGACCTGGGCCTGAGCCCACGCAGCGTGCGCGCTCACGATGAGCAACAAAAGGGCGATGGCCGCCAGCGAGAAGGCCACGTTACGGTTCAGGAGGAATTTTGTGATCCTCATCGGCATGCTGTCCGACAGTGAGGTTGATTCGTTCACTTCGCCGAGGCTTCACTATCACGTTATATAAGTTTACACTAGTTTTATGTTACATATGATTACCACGTTCGTGTAAAAGCAGCCATATGTTTAGCACCAATTGCGACTTTTTGCACGTCCTTGTTAAAACCCGTTCGCGAGCGTGCGCGTTCTTCCCAAATCGCAGAGGCGCCGCTCGCCAAATCTTTGGTCGAAGGAGCATTGGCCCCGCTGAAATGGCCGAACGTAAAGCTCAGCCCCTAATTTTTAAACAAGCGTTGGCTCCGCCCTAGGGTTGGACGGCCCGAGCCTTAGGAAGGCGGGGACTCTTCTGTTTCTGGGGATCGTGCAGTTCGCGGTCTGCTTCGTCCTCGCCGAGATATATTATCCTGGATACAACGTGTCGACCAACTACGTCAGCGACCTAGGCGCGACGTGCAGGAGCGGCACCTGCAACTTCTACCAGCCCTCTTCTGCCATCTTCAATGCGTCCATCATTCTCCTAGGCCTCTTCCTCTTCTCCGGGTCCTACTTCNNCTGGAAGGGCTACGGGTCGAAGGCGCTATCCTTCTTCGTGGTGCTTTCTGGCATCGGCGCGGTGGGGGTCGGGACCTTCAACGAGAGCTTCGGCTCTATCCACGCGTACTTCTCCGCCCTCACGTTCGTCTCCATCGGGATACAAGCGATCATCGTCCTCAGGGTGGCCAAGCCCCCGATGTCGTATTTCTCGGCGGCGACGGGAGTACTCACCTTGGGCGCGACCGTGCTCTTCTTGGGGGGCAACTACTTCGGGATGGGCGCGGGGGGGATGGAAAGGATGATTATCTACCCGGTGCTTCTTTCGGGCATCGGCTTCGGAGGCTACTTGATGGGGATAGGCAGCGGCGAATATCGTTGATAGGCCCTTGAGCCAGCAACTTCTATAAGGGTCACTCAGGCGAACGCGGAAGATATGGGGGATTCTACCCTTCCAAGAGGCACCTGGTCCTTCGTCCCTCGCAACAAGTACCTTGCCGTGATAGCGGTCGCGGCACTGGCCATCAGCGTGCTGGAGCTGGTGGACCGATTCAATCTGCCGTTCGAGACCAGCCTTGCGGGAGGGTTAGCATCTGGTGGGCTGTTCTCGATGGACCTAGTCAATTCTTTTCTCAACTTGGGATACGTAGGCCTCTTCATTTTGATGACGCTGGAAAGCGCCTCTCTCCCCATCCCTAGCGAGGTCGTATTGCCACTGGCGGGGTACGCCGTCTACCTCGGCAAGATGAACCTGTGGCTGGCCGTCGCGGACGGCACGGTCGCCCTCCTGCTTGGCGCGTTCATCGACTACTACATCGCGTTGAAGCTCGGGAGGCCCGTGGTCTACCGGCTGATGGGAAGGTTCGGCGTATCCCCTTCTAGCCTCGACAAGGGCGAACGATGGATCGACTCGAAGGGCGCGTCGACCGTCTTCATCGCAAGGTTCATCCCAGGCCTAAGAGCTGCGATCTCGATCCCCGCGGGCCTTCTGCGGATGAGAATCAGGACCTTCGTGGTGCTCACGGCGCTCGGCTCTTTCATTTGGTCATTCGTCCTCATCTACGTAGGCTATTCGGCAGGGCCCCTGTGGCAGAACGCCCTAGCCTCCCTCACGGTCGTGGCGACCCAGTTTGCGCTAGTCGCAATCGCGGGCGTCTCGATCCTCTACGTGATCTATTTTATTCGGCCGTTTGGCCGAAAGGCTCACGTCGGTCAGGAGCCGGCAAAGGTAAACTAGCAAAAGGGGCGGTTGAGGCGTGGCGTCGACAAGGACCAAGAATAGAGTCTTCACCCTTTCCTACTTCCGGTCCTTCATCAAGTTCAACATCGTCGGGCTGACCGGGGTCTTCGTGAACGAAGGGCTCCTGATCGCCCTCCAGGCGCAGGGCGTCTATGTCCTCACCGCGAGCGCGATCGCAATCGAGGTCTCCATCCTCTCGAACTTCCTCCTCAACGACCTTTGGACGTTCAGGGACAGGCGGTCAGGGCACTTCGCGGTCAGGCTCGTGAAGTTCAACCTCCTCATGTTATTGGGTCTCGCCGTGAACCTGGCGATAATCTTCGTGGGCGTCAACTACTTTGGCGTCGCGGCGGCGCTTGCGAACCTCGTGGGAATCGCCGCGGCTTTCCTGCTCAGGTACGAGCTGAGCGTCAAGTACGCATGGATGAGGGAAGAGGTCATCGAGGGGGCGCAGGCGACGTCAATCTCCGAGCCGACGGCCGGCCCTCGGAAAGCCTAGCCGATGGCCTTTAGGTCGCCTTCAGCGCGGCTACGAGGTCCGAGAGCACTTTCTTGGCGTCTCCGAATACCATCCATGTGTTGGGGAGGTAGAAGAGTTCGTTGTCGGACCCGGAGAACCCTGGGCTCATCGAGCGCTTGATGAAGATGACCGTCTTCGCCTTGTCCACGTTCATTATCGGCATGCCATAGAGCGGCGAGTCAGACTTGGTGCGAGCCGCCGGGTTGGTGACATCGTTCGCTCCCACGACTATGGCGACGTCTGTCTCCGGGAACATCGGGTTAATCTTTTCCATCTCCCAGAGCTGGTCGTAGGGGACGTTCGCCTCGGCGAGGAGTACGTTCATGTGGCCCGGCATCCTTCCCGCAACCGGGTGGATCCCATACTTGACGTCGATTCCCTTCTCTTGGAGAAGGTCGCCGACCTCCTTTATGGTATGTTGGGCCTGGGCAACTGCCATTCCGTAGCCGGGGACGATCACCACTGACCTGGCGTTCTCAAGAATCGTAGCGACGTCGGAGGCCCCGAGCGACTGGACCGGGCGAGCCTGAGCTGCGACCGCTCCCGCCGCGGCCTTTGTCACCTTCGCGCCGACACCGCCGAATAGCACGTTGGTGAAGGAGCGGTTCATTGCCTGGCTCATGATGAGCGCCAGGACGAAGCCCGACGAGCCGTCTAGCGACCCTGCGACGATGAGCAGCTTGTTGTTCAGGACGAAGCCCAGCGCTGCCGCGGACATTCCCGTGTACGCGTTGAGTATGGCGATGACCGTGGGCATGTCGGCGCCGCCGATTCCCATCACGAGCAGAAATCCGAAGACCAGCGCCAAGGCCGCCATTATCGGCAGTAGGATGGTCTGCGAAGGCTCGGCGACCAGGACGACGCCTACCGCCGCCGCGACTATGAGTATCGCGATGCTCACGAAGTTCTTCCCTGGATAGACGAACGGCCTCCCGGGTATGAGCTCCTGGAGCTTTGCGAACGCTATGCAGCTGCCTGCGAATGTCAGGAAGCCGAGTATCATCTCAGCGGAGAGGACCGACAACGTGAAGGTGTTGGCCGTGGTGTTGTAATCGTAGAACTCGGCGGCGCCAACGAGCGCGACGGCGAGCGAACCAAACGCTTGGGAGATAGCAGTCCTCTGCGGGAGAGCCGTGGTGGCGACGCGGAGAGCGATGGGCGTCCCGACCACGAAGCCAATCAGTATGGCCCCGACAAGGAGGTCCACGCGTTGTATCTGGTAGGCGAGGAGCGTCGCCACGACGCCCAATGCCATGCCGAGAGCGGCTGACCTGCCTCCCCATCTTGAGGTCTTGACGTCGCTCATGAACCTGAGCGAGAGGATGAACAGCACGACTGCCACTACGTACAGCGCTAGAATGTAGGCTGGGTCGATGGTCATTTCGCGGGCTTCCCCTTTGGTTTGCTCTTGAACAGGCGGACGATGCGTTCCACCAGGATGAACCCGCTGATGATGTTGGTCGAGGCGAGCGCGACGCCGGCGGTCGCGAGTATGAGGAGCGTCTGGTCGGTGGTCTCGCTCATGACGATGAGCGCGGCGATCATGGATACGGAGGAGATGGCGTTGGTCAGTGCCATGAGCGGGGTATGCAGCAGCCTCGTGACGTGCCGGATGAGCTCTACTCCGAGGAAGGTCGACATGATGAAAATCAGGAGGTTGGTGACAAGGTCCTGCGAGGTGTAGGTAATCGCGGTAGGCGCGGTCGCAGTAGCGTTCGCGGCCACGAGTTCGAGCAACATGTTAGGCCTTTGCTCCCGCGGGTGCCGCTGCTGGTCCCTCTATCGCTTTCACCGTGGGTCCGTGAACTACCTGTCCCGCGTTGACTACCATCGCCCCCTTTACCACCTCGTCCTTGGGGTCGATGTTCAGCCTCCCTTCCTTTAGCATAATGAGCAGCAACGACGAGATGTTCTTGGAGTAAAGCCTGCTAGACTCCGGCGCCATGGTAGATGGAAGGTTCAGGGGGCCGTGTATCGTCACTCCGTACTTCACCACGGTCTTGCCCGGTTCGGTGATGGCGCAGTTGCCCTTCGCCTCGGCCGCAAGGTCGACAACGACGGAACCCGGGCGCATCCCTTTGACGGCGTCCTCGGTTATCAGGATTGGCGCCCTCGTGTTGGGGATCAGCGCGGTCGTGATCACAACGTCCATGAGCTTGGCGCGCCCAGCCAGGAACTCCTGCTGCTTCCTGGTGAACTCCTCTCCCATGGCTTTTGCGTAGCCTCCGGCGTCCTGTGCGTCCTTGGCTTCCACCGGCATCTCGGCGAACTTTGCTCCGAGGCTCATGACCTGCTCCTTGACGACAGGCCTGACATCGTATGCCTCGACGATGGCCCCGAGCCTCTTCGCGGTCGCGATGGCCTGCAGGCCAGCGACGCCGGCCCCGAGTATGAAGACCTTAGCCGGAGAGATCGTGCCAGCCGCGGTCATCATGAGGGGGAAAAGCTTGGGAACGGTGTCTGCGGCCAGGATCACTGCCTTGTATCCCGCGACGTTTGCTTGAGAGGAGAGGGCATCCATCGGCTGCGCCCTACTGATACGGGGCACAAGCTCCATCGCGAACACGGTGGCCTTGCGTGAGGCGAGCTTCTTCACCGTCTCGAGGTTTGCTAGAGGTGAGAGGAACGAGATCGTCACGGCGCCTTCCTTGACGAGCGAGGCCTCGTCGGGGGTCATCGGTGTGACCTTCAGTATTACGTCGGCCTGCGCATAGAGCGACTTTTGGTCACTTGCAATGGTCGCGCCGGCGCTCATGTAGTCGGCATCAGAGAAGCCTGCATTCTCGCCCGCGCCCTTCTCTACGAGAACGCTGACTCCAGCACCGAACTTGTTGACGGTCTCCGGAACGACGGAGACGCGCCTTTCTAGGGCGGCAGTCTCCTTGGGGACGCCGACAATCATCAGTTTAACTCCACAAGCCCTGCGCTATCACGAGATAAGCTTTGACGCTCACTTTTTAGGGCGAGAGCGTCGCGACGTCATTTGCTCAGGTAGTTCTCAATCGTCTGGCCCAGCCAGAGCATCCCTCTCTCGAAAAAGTCCAGGCGGATGTTCTCGTTAGGCGAGTGGAGGGCGGCGTCTACAGGCGAGATGCCGATGTCAAGGCCCGCGACCCCGTATCTCCGGGTGAAGATGTAGAGGGGGCCCGTTCCTGCGCTCGAGATCTCGATTGAGGGGTCCTTCTGGAAGATCTCCTTGGCGCCCTTGATCGCCGCCTGCGCGAGGTCGCTCTTGTAGCTGGTCCGTGCGGCGGGCTCCATGGTCTCCTTCACGATCTCGACGTCGCCATAACCGTTCGCCTTCAGATAGGAGACGAACTTGGAGTAGAGCTCCTCCGGGTCCTGGTTGGGGACGAGCCGGAAGTCCATCTTGCAGTGGGCCTCCGCGGGTAGGACGGTCTTGCTTCCGGGGCCGGTGTATCCCGCCCAGATCCCTGCGATGTTGGCCGTCGGGCGTGCGACGAGCGACTTTTTCGCTTGCGCTATCGACATCCCCGCGGCGAACTCCTTGCTCCCGTAGGTCTCGAGGAGCTCCTCCGCCTCCGAAGGCTGGCTCTCGAGGAGCTTCAGCTCGTCCTCCGTAAGGTCCTGGACCTTGTCATACCAGCCGGGGATGAGGATCCTCTCGTGGGAGTCCTTGATGAGATTCAGCAGCCTCATCAGCCTCCACACTGGGCTGGGCAGCGCGGCCGCGTACATGCTGTGCGCGTCCTGCGAAAGAGTCTTGACCTTCAGCTCGAGGTAAATCATGCCCTTCACGCCCAGGCCCACCACCGGCCTCCCCTCGCTGTCGATCTTCCCGTACTCCCAGATGACGGCGTCGCACTTGAAGAGGTCAGGATTCTTGTCGACATAGGCCTCTAGGTTGGGGCTCCCAACCTCTTCCTCGCCCTCGAAACAGAACTTCACGTTGCAGGGCGGCTCCCCGTTCACCTTCATGTAGGACTCGATGAGCTTGAGCCTTGAGACAAGCTCTCCCTTGTCGTCGGAGACGCCTCGTCCGTAGAGCCTCCCGTCGCGTATCTCGGGCTTGAAGGGAGGCGACTTCCAGAGCTCGATGGGGTCCTCGGGTTGGACGTCATAGTGGTTGTAGAAGAGCATCGTCTTGCTGGATTTGGTCGACTTGATCTCGCCGTAGACAAGTGGAGGGGCCCCCGGAAGCTCGAGAACCTTCGTCGAGCCGCCTATCTCCTCGATCATCGACTTTACGATCTTCGAGCACTCAACTTGGCCCTCCTTTCTCGCCGAAACGCTCGGTTGCGAGGCGAGCTTGATGATATCATTGATGAACCTGCTTTGGTTGGCGTGAATGTATTCTGTAAGCTTGGCATCCAGAGTCATTGGAGCGACCTACCCTTCCGTGGTTGGCGCAATTAAGTTTTGGAATCCCTGCGCATGGAAATCCTGCAGGAAGAAATCATGCTTAATCGGCCAAGTTACCTCAGAGCGGCTCCGCACGATTCGCACTTGGATCTAAGTTGGTCGTTTAGGACACCGCAGTATCTGCACGGAATCTTGACGATAACGTGAATCTCCTTCTCTTTCACGAGAGTCGTACTGGAATCCGAAGGCCTCTCCTCGTCAAGATTCAAGTCCGCTCGCTTGGTTGAGGCAACGCCGCTTGTTGACTTGGAGAGCTTGAGGAGCCCGTCGCCGTCGACCCTCATCGTCGTCTCGAAGCTCTTCGCGTCGAGGACGGAGACCCCGCCGCTTACCAGCCACCCCTTGAACGCCCCGCTCTCGCTCGGCCCCCTGATAGAGTGCGTAGAATGCAACGAGAGAGTCTTCACCTTTCCCGTGTAATTCTTGCCGTCGACCGTGATCTTCAGCTTCTCGGGGTCGGGGCTCTCGAACTCCACTTCTCTCGTGTATCTCCGATAGAAACGGGCGATTATGACCGCATAGAAGAGCATGGCCAAGGTGTCGAAGGCGTCCATGATTGCCTTCTGGGTCTGGTCGGTCGTCAGC
Source organism: Nitrososphaerota archaeon (assembly GCA_003135575.1). Classification (GTDB taxonomy): domain Archaea; phylum Thermoproteota; class Nitrososphaeria; order Nitrososphaerales; family Gagatemarchaeaceae; genus Gagatemarchaeum. Next base: position 1,583 of record PLCG01000105.1, on the reverse strand, counting down.
CCCGCCACACCAAAGAAGAGTATCATGATGAGCATACCCATGCCTGCCGCCACCGCCTTGATCCGGTATCCGCGCCCTGGCAGGAACTCGTAATACACCCCGTAGAGGCCGCCGAACAGGATCCCGAAAACAGCTGTCGGGAAGACGACAAGGGACGGGATGTCCGCAGTCAGGAGCGTGGAGAAGCAGTCATCGGGCGTCGCGCTTCCCGTGGTGCACACGGGGTTCGCCTGGAACACCTGCATGACCGATCCCTTGAAGGCCTCTAGGAGGACCACGTTGAAGAGTCCGGCCGCGGCTGCGAAGAAGATGCCGCCGAGGATCCCGGCCTTTGCGCCGGCTAGGCTAGAACCCGACTCGCTCGCCCCACATGCGCATCAATTCAGGAGAGCGCTTCGAGGACTTCCGTCTCGTGTCCGTCGACCTTTACCTTCCTGAAGACCTTCTTTATCTTGCCGTCCCTTCCGATGACGAACGTGGAGCGCTCCGTGCCCCAGTATTTTTTCCCGTAGTTCTCCTTCTCCACCCAGGTGCCGTAGAGGTTGTTGACCTTCAAGTCCTCGTCGCTCAAGAGGGTGAAGTTCAGGTCGTACTTCTTGATGAAGCCGGCGTGCGAGTCGAGCGAGTCCTTGCTCACTCCCAGGATGACCGCGTCCATCGCCCCGAATTTGGGAAGATTGTCCCTGAAGGCGCACGCCTCCTTGGTGCAGCCCGGCGTGTCGTCCTTGGGATAGAAGTAGAGAACGACGGGCTTGCCGCGGAGGTCTGCAAGCGACACGGTCTCGCCGCTGTCGCTTGTGAGCTCGAAGTTCGGGGCGGGCTTTCCTTCCTCGATCACGTTGGGTCCTCCCTGTAGCGTTGGGCGCCGATGCTAACGGCCCACCACACCGTGGCATTCCTGGTCATCGCTGCGACGTTCGGCGCCGCTGCGCTCGCCGGCCTCGCGTATTACCGCCATCGCGAGCCGCACGGCATCGTCACCCACCTGCTCGCGCTCGCGCAGACGCTGGTCATTGCCCAGGTCGGGCTCGGCCTGCTGCTGCTCTCCGATCATCGCCGGGCTCCGCAGCGGCTCCACTATCTGTATGGCTCGCTGTCGCTCCTCGCCGTCCTCGCGCCCTGGCTGTACGCGCCGGCCGATCGCCGCGCCCGGCTCGCCTGGTTCGCCGGGGCTACCCTGGTCGCAGGAGCGCTCGCCGTGCGGGCGTACATGACGGGGACGTGATGAGACGAGGCTTCTTCTCCCGCATGAACCCGACGCTGCGCGGGTTCCTGATCATCCTCGCGATCGTCGGGGTGATCGTGATCCTGCAGCTGCAGGCGACCCTCGTGTCGCTGCTCGTCATCGCGCGGATCGTCTTCATCCTCGCGATCGCCTTCTTTATCTTTCTCATCTGGCGCGAGCGCAGGGAAGAGATCTCCGCCTGGCCGCTCCGGGCGCGTGTCGTCTTTTACGGCGCAGCACTGCTCGCGGTCGCCGACCTCGGCGTCAACTGGTACGGCGGCGCGCACGGCCTGCAGGTGCTCGCGTTCATCGGAGTGCTCGTCTTCTGCGGGTTGGCGATGTGGCGAACCTGGCGCGA